>NZ_JBEYZY010000011.1:55328-126092 GCF_040646295.1 Streptomyces sp. NPDC046197
GTTCTTGGCGGGCCCGGGACCCGGCCGATCGCGCGCCGGCTCGGGGCCGGCCTGGTTCTTGGCTGGCTCGGGGCCGGGCTGGTTCTTCGCGGGCTCGGGACCCGGCTGGTTCTTGGCGGGCCCGGGACCCGGCCGATCGCGCGCCGGCTCGGGGCCGGCCTGGTTCTTGGCTGGCTCGGGGCCGGGCTGGTTCTTCGCGGGCTCAGGGCCCGGCTGGTTCTTCGCCGGTTCCGGGGCCCCGGGGGACCGGACCAGTTCCGGCGACGCCGTGTCCAGGGGCACCGACCAGGACCGTACGAGGCCCAACTGGACGGCCTGGCGGGGCAGTACCCACTCCAGCAGCCAGTCGGAGGCGACCCGGACGCGGTTGCCGGGCATCGCCGCGAGGTGGTAACCACGGGCGACCGCGCTCGCCGGCGGCCCGGACAGGGGGACGCCGAGCGGGTTGGCGGCGGCCTGCACCCCGCCGAGGTCCACGACGAAGCCCAGGTCCCGGTGGTGGTAGGGGCGCCGTTCTCCGACGCCGAGCGAGGCGACGACGTTGTGCGCGGCGACCTTGCCGTGCCGCCAGGCGTGCTGGGCGGTCATCGGCGTGTACTGGCCGGGGTTGTTCAGATCGGGCACGGCGGCCGCGTCGCCGCACGCGAACACCTCGGGCCGGCCCGGTACCTGCAGGTAGGGGTCGACGATGAGCCGCCCGCGCTCCAGGGGCTGGCCGGTGTTCTCCACCAGCGGGTCCGGCCGTACGCCGACGCACCAGGCGAGCGTGCGGGTCGGCACGAACTCGCCGTCGGTCAGCAGCACCCCGTCGTGCGTGGCCTCCTTCACGGACGTACGCATGCGGACGTCCACACCCCGCTGCCGCAGCACCCGCTCCGCGGTGGCCGACAGCCGCTCGTCCATCTCGGGCATGACGCGCCGCGCGATGTCGAGGAGCATCCAGCGCGGCCGCACCCCGTGGAGCAGCGCATGCTTCCGCACCAGTTCGTCGGTGAACAGCTGCCCGTGCGCGGCGACCTCGGTGCCGGTGTAGCCGGCGCCCACCACCACGAAGGTGCAGCGGGCGGAGCAGCTGTCGCGGTCGTCCTCGGCGGCCGCCAGCTCCACCTGCCGGATGATGTGATCCCGCAGGTAGAGCGCCTCGGGCAGCCCGCGGAAACCGTGCGCGTGCTCGGCGACACCGGGGATGGGCAGCAGCTTGTTGACGCTGCCCACGGCCAGCACCAGCCGGTCGTACGTCAGGGTGCCGCCCTTGCCCTCGGGGTCGGTGTAGCGCACGGTGCGCGCGTCCATGTCGATGCCGTCCGCCTCGCCGAGCACCAGGCGCACCTGGCGCAGCGTGCCGGCCAGGGAGACGGTGACCCGACGGGGCTCCAGGATGCCTGCGGCCACCTGGGGCAGCAGCGGCACGTACAGGAAGTAGTCGGTGGGGTTCAGCAGTGTGATGGCGGCCTTGTTCCGGGTCAGCCGGGACAGGGTCCGGGCCGTCCGGTACCCGGCGAAGCCGGCACCGACTATCACGATGCGGGGTCGACTCACGGTTCGCCTCCGGCGCTGTCACGTACCTCGTACCGAGATTTCCGCGTCCCCCCGGCCGGAGCGGCCAAACGTCCGCCCGGTGGGACGCAGGTGGCGGCGCCCCGCCGGTTTCCGAGGCGGCCCCCGGGTACTCGGACGGCGCCCCACCCGCCAGGTCTCGGAGGTATACGCCCATGCCCGAGTACGGCTACTTCCTGTCGTGCGAGGAGTTCGGTCCGGCCGACCTCGTCGAGCAGGCCAGGATGGCCGAGCAGGCCGGATTCCAAGCGCTCTGGATCTCGGACCACTACCACCCCTGGAACGACGACCAGGGTCAGAGTCCTTTCGTGTGGTCGGTGATCGGTGCGCTGTCCGAGGCCGTGTCCCTGCCCATCGAGACGGCCGTGACATGTCCGACCGTGCGGATCCACCCCGCGGTGGTGGCGCAGGCCGCCGCTACCAGCGCGGTGATGACGGGCGGAAGGTTCCGTCTCGGTGTCGGCACCGGCGAGGCCCTGAACGAGCACATCCTCGGCGACCGGTGGCCGCCCCTGCACGTGCGGCTGGAGATGCTGGAAGAAGCCGTCCAGGTGATGCGCCGGCTCTTCAGCGGTGAGGTGGTCAACCACCACGGCACGCACTACACCGTTGAGAACGCCCGCCTGTACACCGTCCCCGACGAGCCCGTCCCGATCGACATCTCCGGCTTCGGCCCGAAGTCGACGTCGCTCGCCGCACGCGTGGGCGACGGCTACGTCACGATCACGCCGCAGGACGACGCGGTCACCCGCTTCCGCAAGGGCGGTGGGGGCGCGAAACCCGTGAGCGGCGGCACCAAGGTCTGCTACGGGACCGACCGCGACGAGTGCGTGCGCACCGCGCACAGGCTCTGGTACAACGAGCAGCTGCCCGGCGAGATGGGCCAGGTACTGCCCTGCCCGCGTCACTTCGAGCAGCTCCGGCCGCTGGTCACCGAGGACATGGTGCGGGACAACGTGGTGTGCGGCGAGGACGTGGACCAGCACGTGGCCGCGCTCGCCGAGTTCGCCGACGCGGGCTTCGACCGCGTCTACGTCAACCAGATCGGCCCCGAGCAGCGCGCCTTCTTCGACTTCTACCGCACGAAGGTGCTGCCGCAGCTGCCGCAGTGAGAGCGGAACGGAAACGGACCCGCGGCACCTCGAGGGTGCCGCGGGTCCGCGTTGTCGAGCCCTGTCGCTGTACCTGGCCTTCTCCTCGTCGTCGGGCTCATTGTCGTTGTCGGGTCTGTCGACTTGTCGAGGGCGTGTCCGTGTCACGCCCGGTGGTGTGTCTCGGGGTCGATGTCCCCGGGCGTGCCGGTCGCACCGGGGGGCGCGGGCGGCACCGGCGGCACCGGCGGGTAGGGCGCGTGGCCCGGCCCTCCGGCACGCGCGGCGGGTGCGGCGCCGCTACGGGCGCGGTCCCGCTCGGCGGCGAGTGCCGCGGCGCCCTCTGTCGCCCCGGCTCCGGACGGCCGGGCGGCGCCGCGCAGCACGTAGGCCACGGCGCCCAGGATCGCGGCGGTGATCAGTGCGGCCGCCCAGCCGGGCAGACCGATCGCGAGGGCCAGGCCCAGGGCGAGCGCGAGGGCCGCGCCCGCGTACAGGGCGACGGCGCCGGACGCGGCGTACAGCATCGCCGTGCGGCGCTGCCGGCGAGTCTGCTCGCGCAGTTCGTCGCGCACCGTTTCGCGCGCCACCTGCGCCAGCTCGTCGACCAGTTGCTTGTCAAGATGCTCCAGGTGATCCAAGTGCTCCATGAGCCGCGGGTACCCGCACATGCGTGTGCATAACGGCGCCCAACGCCGGACGGGACCGGGCGGGACGATCGTTTGGAAACGATCTACTTCCCCGGCTGCCGACGCCAACTAGGCTCGTGCGCATGGAGATTCTCGGAGCCACGCTGCGCGTCTGCGTCGACGATCTGGAGACCGCGGTCCCCTTCTACGAACGCCTCGCGGGCGGCAGAGCCCTCCGTTTCGAACGCGGCGGCGTCCAGGTGGCCGCGGTCGGCTGCTTCCTGCTGATGAGCGGCCCCGAGGCCGAGCTGGAAGTGCTGCGCAAGGTGGCGGCGACGATCGCCGTGAAGGACGTCGAGGAGGCGCACCGGGTGCTGACCGAGCTCGGCGCCCGCGTCGTCGCCGGTCCGCTCGCGACACCGGCGGGCCGCAACCTGATCGCCGTGCATCCGGACGGGGCGATGTACGAGTACGTGGACCGGGGCTGAGCCGGGCGCCGGGGCCCTCACGAAAGGGCGCAGGGCCTCCGGGAAAAGGCCGCTCAGGCGGAGGGCGGTCGCATCCGGAACTCGTAGCGCTCCGGCAGTTCCCCGTCATCGGCCCGCTCCCAGACCCGGCTGATCCGTTCGTCCCCCTCCCGCAGGTCGGCGACCTCGAAGCCCGCGTCGAAGAGGGCCCGCGCGTCCTCTCGCCGCCCCTCGGCGAGCAGCAGCTCGGCCTCGATCAGCCGGAACCGGCCGCGCTCCCGGATCGGGGCGTGCAGCCGTTCCCACACGGCACGCGCCTGCGCCGGACGCCGGACCCGCAGCATCGCCTCGATCGCCTCGCGGCCGAGCGCGGCGGTGGCCGCCGTCCACTGCTCCCCCTGGTCGCGGCGCTCCTGGCACAGGTCGTCGAACGCCTCGGCGTAACGGTCGGCGGCCCGCTCGTGGTGCCCCGCCTCCTGGTCGGCGACGGCCAGACAGCGCAGCAACGGCCAGATCGACGGCGCGAGTCCGAGCGCCCGCTCCCAGCTGCGCACCGCCTGCGCCCGGTCGCCCGCGTGCCACTGGGCCACGCCGAGGTGGTACTCGGTGAGCGGGGTGGCGGGCGCCGTCTCCAGCATGTCCCGCCAGTGCGGGGCGACGAGTGTCTCGCCGGGCGGCCGGACCCGGCGCGGCTCCGGGAAGGAGCCGGAGCGCAGCAGCTCGCGCCAGGGTGCCTGGGCCTCGCCGAGGGTGGACTCGGGGAAGGGCGTGCCGGGCAGCTTCCAGCCGGCGCGCAGCACTTCGAGCGCGCCCCAGCCGGAGCCGGCGGCGAGGATCTCGCCGGGTTCGGCGTCGGCGCACGCCTTCCAGGCCTCGTAGGCGGCCTCGACACCGGCGCGCGGCAGGGCGGATTCCAGCCGTGCCTCGGTCCGCCGTACGACGCCGTGCCACTCCCCCTGGGGAGGCGGCGCGGTCAGCGGGCCGTACATCTCCAGCCAGGACACCTCGCTCTCCGCCTCCAGCCGTACGTGCTCCAGCTGGGTGCGGGCGAGGCCCGCCTGGATCTCGCAGTAGCCGCCGGTGCCGGGTTCGGTGAGCCACTCCTGCCAGCGCCGCCCGCCGGGTCCGGTGCCCCAGACGAACAGCTTGCGGCCGCGCAGCACGTCGGTCGACGTCTGCACGAGACCCTGGCCGCTGTCGTCCAGCGCGGCGATCCAGCGCCTGCGGCCGTCGGGCACCTCGTAGAAGTAGTCGGCCGGGTAGGTGCTGTTCAAGGGGTACGTGCGGTCGATGCGGTCGTGGGCCGGGACCGGCACCCGGTGCAGGTGGCGCTCGTAGCCGAAGTACCACGCCTCGTCGGCGGGGGCGAGCACCCGGCGCTCCTCGGGGACGGCGATGTTGGACCACCAGTAGGTCGGCACCGGCGTCTCGTGCGGATTGCGGATGCGGACGCCGACGTGGAGGAAGTCCGAGCCCTCCGGCAGCCACAGGTCGACCTGGAAGGGCAGGTCACGCAGCCGCTCCCACTCCCAAAGGCGCAGCATCTCGCCGCCGTCGGGGGCGGGGACGCGGGCGGCGTGCAGGGGCGAGCAGGACAGGGTGGTGTGGCCGGTGGCGCCGATGTTCCATTCGATGCCGCCGGAGAACCAGGCGCCGTTGAGGGCGAAGTTGGCGGGCTGGAACACCGGGTTGCGGTAGAGGAGTTCGCGGCCGGTGGGCTTGTGGACGAGGGAGGCGACGCGGCCGCCGAGGCCGGGCAGCACGGTGACGCGCAGCCGCTCGTTCTCCAGCACGAGGGCGTCGATCCGGTGTGGTGCGCGCGCTCTGCCGTAGCCGTCGCGGACGCGCACCGGCAGCAGGCTGTGCAGCGGTGCGTGTCCGAGCTGCCGGGCCATGTCGCGCGGCAGGTCCAGCTTGTCCCGGTCCTCGATGCGGTGAACCTCGTCGAGCGGCCGCAGCGGGGGCAGCGGGTTGTCCGGCCCCAGCGGCGCGGCGGGCAGCGTCAGTACCTCACGTCGGATCGTCGTCACGATGACCATGGAAGCCGGTCACCGGTGAGCTGACCAGGGGCGCCGCCGGTCAGGATTGCGCAAAGGCGTCCCCGGCGGCGCTGCGGGACCTCGGCTGCGGCTCCCCGCAGCCGAGGTCGACCGGCAGGGCCGCGCCCGGTGACGGCGCGATGAAGATCAGCCGGAAGTCCGCATCTCGGCGGTGATCGCCCATCGCTCGTGGTCCCGCCAGGCCCCGTCGATGTAGAGCATGTCCGGCGAGAAGCCCTCCAGGCGGAAGCCGCAGCTGCGGGCGAGCGCGATGGAGGCGGTGTTGCCCGGCTGCACGTTGATCTCCAGCCGGTGCAGCCGCATCGGGCCGAAGGCGTGGCCGACGACGAGACCGAGGCCCTCGCGCATCAGCCCCCGCCCGGCGGCGTGCGCGAAGGCGCCGTAGCCCAGGGCGCCGGAGAGGAAGGCGCCCTCGACGATGTTGTTGATGTTGATGTATCCGGCGATCGCCCCGCCGTCCTTCTCGCAGACCAGGAATCCGGCCTTCGTCGGGTCCTCGATCAGCCGTGCCGCATAGGCGGTGTACGCCTCGGCGGTGGCCGGCGGGAACAGCCACGGGTGGTGCAGATCCTTGCTCTCCCGGACCCGGGCGGTGAACTCGGCGCCGTCCTCGTGGGTGAAGTGGCGTATGCCCACGCGGGGGCCCTCGGCGAGAAAGCGGGATGCGGTGTGCGGCATCCCGCCACCCTACGCGGGACCCGGCCCCGCCACCTCACCGTCGGGCTCGGCCGTCCACCACCGGCAGTTGAAGCACCCCGGTGTCGCCGGGCGCGCTGATCACCGTGACCGGTTTGACGCCCCGGTTGCCGAAGTAGGCGTCGTCACTTGCGGCGATCACGAAACGCAGCCGGTGGCCCTGTGGGTACCGGTGCACGATCCCCGGCAGGGTCACCGTGAAGGTCCGGGTCGCGTCGGGCACCCGGACGGGTGCGACCAGGCCGTGCACGAGTGTCTGGGTGCCGTCGGGCGCGACGTCGTACAGCTTGGCGAACAGGACGAGCCGGTCGGCGGCGTTCCCGGAGCCCTGTGTCCGCTCCGCCTCCGGCGAGACGACGCGGAGCGTGGCCCGGGGCGCGCCGGCCACGTCGACGGCGGCCCCGAACGGCGCGCCGGTCCAGGCGAGGTAGGTGCCTCGGGTGTCGTACGGCGCCGGGGCCGGCAGGCCGGCCCCGGTGGCCGCTGCGTTCTCCGAATGGCTGGTGGGGTTCGGCCCGTTGGTGTAGGTCCGGCTGCCGCGCACGACGTCCCCGGGGTGGCCGACGAGCCTTCCGTCGCCGGAGAGGTACAGCGTGCGGGTGAGCGCGGGAAGACGGTCGGCCGTCGCGTAGGTGCTGTTCGGGTCGGTGACCCAGTCCCGGTAGTAGGCGAACTCGGGGCCGGTGCCGACGCTCTGCCCGCGCAGGTAGCGGTCGAACCAGGCGAGGACGCGCCTGCCGACATAGCTGGTCTCCAGGTTGTCCCGGCTCAGGTCGAGTTCACCGGGTGCGGGGGCGGTGAGTCCGCTGCTGTGCCCCCCGGCCTGCCAGATGAGCTTCACGGGGGTGCGCCGGGCCTTGAGCGTCCGGTACGTGGCGGTCGCCTCGTTGAGGTTGAACAGGCTGTCGGCCTGGCCCTGGACCAGCAGGGTGGGTGCCTGGACGCGGTCGAGGTACGACATCGGCGAGACGCTGTGCTCGTAGGCCAGCAGCCGGGCGGTCCGGTCCGCCGGGTAGCTGCCTGAGTTGAGGGTGCGCACCATGTCGCAGGCCCCGGTCACGAAGTGCAGACAGGTGAGGGAGTTGATGCGGGCGGGGTCGAGGTTCGACGCCACCGGGGGCCGGCCCTCGCCGACGAGGTAGAAGCCGTTGGTCCACTGCCATTTGAAGACGCCGGGCACGTCGCCGCGGCCGACGGCGCCGGGGGCGAGCGAGTAGGCCAGGTCGTTCCAGGTGATCATCGGGACCAGCGCGTCGACGCGGTGGTCGACGGCGGCCGTGGCCAGCTGGACGGCGCCGCCGTACGAGCCGCCGATCATGCCGAGGCGCGGGTCGCCGGGGCCGTCGCGGGTGACGAAGTCGGCACGGGTGCCGTCGTCGGCGGCCCGCTTGCCGGCCAGGAAGTCGACCAGCTGCGAGGCGGCGCGGCCGTCGATCTCCGGGGCGTCGAGGGAGATCAGGCAGCCGGACTTGCCGAAGCCGAGGCCCGAGTATACGAGTGAGACGTAGCCGCGCCGGGCGAAGGCCCTGCCGACGGCGTCCGTCGCACCCTCGTTCTTGCTGCCGCCGAAGCCGTTGGTGGCGATCACGGCGGGCGCGGGGTGGGCATGGTTCACGTCGGCGGGCCGGTACAGGTCGGCGTCGATGGTGCAGGTGCGCTCACCCGCACGGACGGTGAACTTCAGGGGTGTGACGGTGTAGGGGCCGGTGGCGGCCGCGGGGGCGGTGAGCGTGAGGGGTGTGGCGAGTGCGGCGCCGAGGGCGAGGGACAGCGCGGCGCGGGATCTGGGGACACGACGGGACACGGGACCTCCACACTGAGGACAACGCGACTTACCGACCAGTAAGTACTGGCCGTTTGTCATGTTGTGACACGTGTCAGAAAGCGTCAATCACCGCTACGGGGGTTTCGTGACGGCATTTCAGTGAAGTGCGCGGCGGCTGCCCTGGCGGCGCGCCCCGGTGAAGGGACGAGTCGGCGCAGGGCCCGCCCGGGGCACGGCGCACGGCCCGCTCAGCGCAGGGCCGGCTCGTCCAGCGTCAGGGTGCCCGCGTCCGCGTCGAGTTCGGCGGCGGCTCCGAAGGGAAGTGTCAACGCCCCCTCGCAGTGCCCGAATCCGAACTCCTCGACCACGGGGACACCGAGGCCGCCGAGCCGGTCGGCGAAGACGGGGCGCAGCATGTCGTAGGGACCGCACTCCTGCCACGACCCGAGGGCGATCCCTGCCACGCCGTCCAGCCAGCCGGCGCGCAGGAGCTGGGTCAGGATCCGGTCCACGCGGTACGGCTCCTCGCCCACGTCCTCCAGCAGCAGCAGTCCGCCGCGGGCGCCGGTGCGGGCATGGGGCGTAGCGAGTTCCGCCGCGAGCAGGCTCACGCAGCCGCCGAGCGTGACACCGCGCGCCCGGCCGGGGACGAGCGCGGTGCCGCCGGAGGTGATCGTGCGGACCTGCTCCGGGGCGAACAGGGTCGCCCTGAGGTGCGCCTGGGCCCGCTCGTTCTTGATGAAGTCGATGCCGGCCGCCATCGGCCCGTGCAGAGTGACCAGGCCGAGCCGGGTGGCGAACGCCTCGTGGAGTGCGGTGATGTCGCTGAAGCCGACGAAGACCTTCGGTCCGGCGGCCCGCATCGCCTCCCAGTCCAGCAGGTCGACGACGCGCTGCGCCCCGTACCCGCCACGGGCGCACAGCACGGCGTCGACGGCCGGGTCGCACCAGGCGCTCTGCAGGTCGGCGGCGCGGTCCGCGTCGGTGCCCGCCAGATAGCCGAAGGTGCCGTGCCGGTCGAGCACATGGGGCCCCACCACCGGGTCGAGGTCCCAGCCGCGCAGCACGTCCAGCCCGGCCTGCAGGCGCTCCTCGGGCACGGGCCCGCTGGGCGCCACGACGGCCACGCGGGCACCGGGGGCGAGCCGGGAGGGACGCAGGAGTGGCTTCACGGGGCGGGCTCCGGTATCGGTCGGCATCACTGGGCGGTCTCCGGTGTCAGCTCCAGCGTCGGTATCCCCGCCGGCTCCAGGCCGAAGACCTGCGCGTACAGGGACAGCTCGGCCTCCAGTGCACGGATCATCGTATCGGCCCTGCGGAATCCATGGCCCTCGCCCTCGAAGGCGAGGTAGGCGTGCGGCACCCGGAGGCCGTTCAGCCGGGCCAGGAACCGCTCGCACTGCACGGGCGGGCAGATCACGTCGTCCAGGCCCTGCAGCAGCAGGAAGGGCACCGTGATCCGGTCGGCGTGCTGGGTGGGTGAGCGCTCCGCGTACCGGGCGGGCACCTCGGCGAGCGGCCCGACCAGCGTCTCCAGGTACCGGGACTCGAAGTCGTGGGTCTCCCCCGAGGCCCAGGTGGCCAGATCGAGGATCGGGTAGATGATCGTGCCGCAGGCGTAGACGTCGGTGGCGGTCAGGGAGGCCGCCGCGGTCCAGCCGCCCGCGCTGCCGCCCCGGACGGCGAGCCGGGCGCGGTCGGCGGTGCCCTCCTCGGCGAGGGCCAGCGCCACGGCCGCACAGTCCTCGACGTCGACGACCCCCCACTGCTCGCGCAGCCGGTTGCGGTAATCCCGGCCGTGCCCGGTCGACCCGCCGTAGTTGACCTCCGCGACCCCGATGCCCCGCGAGGTGAAGTAGGCGATCTCCAGGTCGAGCACCAGCGGGGCCCGGCTGGTGGGGCCGCCGTGCGCCCACACGACGTACGGCGGCAGCTCTCCGCCCGGGGCCACGCACCCCGGGTTGTGGGGCGGGTAGATGTGGGCGTGGATCTCGCGGCCGTCCGGCCCGGTGAAGGTGCGGATCTGCGGCTCGGGGTAGTACGCCGGGTCGACCGGGTCGTCGTGGGCCGCCCCGATCACCCGGGCCCGGCCGGTGCGTGTGTTCAGCTCGACGACCTCGTAGGCGCTGCGCGGGCTGGCGCCGACCGCGACGACCCGCTCGCCGTGCGCCGCGAGCGTCGGCTCGAACTCGGTCCACGGGCCCGCCGCGTCGACCAGCTCGCCGGTCTCCGGGTCGAGGATGCCGAGGGCGGTGGCGCCGCGGCCGTGCACGACGGCGATCAGGCCGCTGTCCAGCGGAGCGAACCAGCGCTGGCCCAGCTTCCACAGCGGTCCGCCGAACTCCTCCTCACGCGGGCACAACGCACGGCTGCCCGGTCCGTCGGGTCCGTCCGGTCCGCCCACCGGCTCGCCGTCCCGGTACAGGTTCCACCAGCCGCTGCGGTCGCTCGCGTACAGCAGCGAGCCGTCGGCGGCCCACTCCACCTGGGCGATCGATTCCTCGGGGCCGCCCGCGACGGTCCGCGGGGCGCCGAGACGGCCGTCGGCGCCCACCTGCGCCAGCACGAGTTCGGTGCCGTCCCACGGCATCCGCGGATGGTCCCAGGCCAGCCAGGCCGCACGCTGTCCGTCGGGCGAAAGGCGCGGCCCGGTCACGAACCGGTGCCGCTCGCCGGTGAGTTCACGCACCGCGCTGCGGTCCTCGGCGGCCGAGCCGTCCAGCGGTACGGCGGCCGGCACGCGCCGTACGTCGGTGGCCCCGTCGCCGGTGAACTCCTCGAGGACGCACCAGACCTCCCCGAGCTCGGGCCGCAGCTGCGGATCCGCCCAGCGCAGTCCTCCGCCCACCGGGGAGACGGGGGTGAGCGGCTGCGGCTCGCCGCCGGGTTCGTAGCGGTACAGCCGCTGGTCGGCGAAGTTCACGAACACCACCAGCGGTGCGCCCTCCCGCACGACCCCGGTCCAGGGACGGCCGCCGTACTCGATGACGCGGCTGCGCACGTTCCACTGGCCGGACAGGACGGACTCCTGCGTACCGTCGGTACGCCGCCGCACCAGGGCACGGCGCCCGCCCTCGGCGGGCCGCGGCTCGGTCCACCACACCTCGTCGCCGACGAAGTCCACGAACTCGGGCCTCCCGTCGTGCGCGGCGGCGAGGGCCGCGTCGATGGGTGAGGGCCAGGAACCGTACGGCAGGATCTGCACGCTTTCCCCCATGTGTCTAGGCCGTCCGCAGGAAGCGGTCGAGGACGCGGACGCCGAAGTGGAGCGCCTCGACGGGGACGCGCTCGTCGACGCCGTGGAACATGGCGTGGTAGTCGAAGCCCTCCGGCAGCTTCAGGGGCGAGAACCCGTACCCGGTGATGCCGAGCCGCGAGAACTGCTTGGCGTCCGTGCCGCCCGGCATGCAGAACGGCACCACGTGCCCCTCGGGGGCGAACGCCTCGACGGCGGCCCGCATGGAGGCGAACGTCGCCGAGTCCACGGGCGCCTCGAGCGCCACCTCGCGGTGCTGGAACTCCCACTCCACGTCCGGTCCGGTCAGCCGGTCGAGGGTGACCCGGAACTCCTCCTCACCGCCGGGCAGATACCGCCCGTCGACATGGGCGACGGCCGCCCCCGGGACCACGTTGATCTTGTAACCGGCCTCGACCATGGTGGGGTTGGCGCTGTTGCGGATCGTCGCCTCGACGAGTCGGGCCGCCGGTCCGAGCTTCTCCAGCAGCGCGTCCACGTCCCTGAGGCCGGCATCCAGGCCGTAGAGGTCCGCGAGTTCGGTGAGGGCTGCGCGGACGGTCGGGGTGAGCCGCAGCGGCCACTCGTACTCGCCGATCCGGGCGATCGCACCCGCGAGCCGCGTCACCGCGTTCTCCCGGTTGACCCGGGAGCCGTGTCCGGCCCGGCCGCGTGCGCTCAGCCGGAGCCAGGCCGTGCCGCGTTCGCCGGCGGCCACGGGGTAGATCTGCCGGCCGGCACCGTCGTGGAAGGTGAACGCCCCGGACTCGCCGATGCCTTCGGTGCAGCCCTCGAACAGCGCGGCGTGCCGGTCGGCGAGGAACCCGGACCCGTCCCGGGCGCTGTCCTCCTCGTCGGCGGTGAAGGCGATCACCACGTCCCGCCGGGGCCGCACGCCCAGCCGGGCCCAGGAGCGGACCACGGCGAGGATCATCGCGTCCATGTCCTTCATGTCGACCGCGCCCCGGCCCCACACGACCCCATCGCGGACCTCGCCGGAGAACGGGTGCACGCTCCAGTCGTCGGCCTGCGCGGGGACCACGTCCAGGTGGCCGTGGACGAGCAGCGCGTCCGCCGACGGGTCGCTGCCCTCGACCCGGGCGACCACATTGGTCCGGCCGGGGACACGCTCCAGGAGCTGCGGCTCCAGGCCGGCGGCGGCCAGCTGCTCGGCGGCGTACTCGGCGGCCGGGCGCTCGCGGCAGTCACCGCCACCGAGGTTGGTGGTGTCGATGCGGATCAGGTCGGAGGTGAACCGGACGACCTCGTCCAGCGCCTGCGCGTCAGCCATACTGCTCCTCCACTGCGGCCGAGGCGATCGTGGTGACCGCCTTGAAGGTGCGGATCCCCTCGTACATGGTGGCGCTCGTGTACGCCACCCTGCGCTCCTTGGTACGAGCCACGCCGGGGACGACGGTGGCCGCCATGGCAAGGTGCTCGGCGTCGAACTCGAGCGAGACGGTGAAAGGGCCGCCGCTCACCGGCTCGTGACGGACCGCCAGCGGCGCGGCCTCCTTGGCGGCCGCGCGGATGTCGGCGGCGGTGCGGGCGGGTGTACGGCACACGGCCGCGTACCGGGAGACATGGTCCTTGACGGCGACCTTCAGCGCCTCGGGCGCGTACCCGAGGGCGTCCTCGCAGGCCACGTCGTCTCCGGTGACCAGGACGACGGGCACGCCGAACTCGGCCGCCACGTGCGCGTTGAGGAGTCCCTCGCTCGCCCGTACGTCGTTCAGCCACACCCCGGTGACGGAGTTGGCGAGGTAGGTGTGCGCGAGCACGCCCTCCATGCCGGCGCCCGCGTGGTAGCCGACGAAGGCGATGCCGTCCACGTCGCCGTGCTGCACGCCCTCCACCATGGACAGCGACTTGTGCCGGCCGGTGAGCATCTGTGCTCTGTCGTCCAGCCGCTCCAGGAGGAGGTTGCGCATGGTCCAGTGCGCCTCGTTGACGAGAACCTCGTCGGCGCCGCCGTCGAAGAAACCCAGCACGGCGGCGTTGACGTCCGAGGTGAACATCGCACGGCACCGCTCCCACTGGGGCGTCCCCGGCAGCACGTCGGCAGGCCAGGTCACACCGGTGGCGCCCTCCATGTCGGCGCTGATGAGGATCTTCATGCCGTCTCACGCTACGCGTTCGCACGGATTCGCGGCCAGGCCTGTGGAAAACTCTCACCGGCCCGGACCAGTGACACCCCGGACACGGGGTGCCGGGGTGTCATGGGTGGCGTCGTCAGCGCTCCAGGAAGTCGAAGAGGTCTTCCCAGCGGCGGGTGATGACGTCCGGGTCGAAGCGCTGCACGCTGCGCAGGGCCTGTTCGCCCATGGCGTCGCGCTCCTGTTCGTCGGACATCAACCGCACCAGGTGACGGGCGAGTTCCGAGGTGTTGCCGGGACGGGCCAGCAGCCCGTCCTCCTCGTGGGTGACGATCTCCCGGACGCCGGGCGCGCAGTCGAACGCCACGCACGGCAGGCCGCAGGCCATCGCCTCCAGCAGGACCAGCGGGAAACCCTCACCGCGGGAGGACTGGACGAACAGCGAGGAGGCACGCAGCGCGCCGGGCACGTCCTCGGTCTGTCCGGCGAAGTCCACCGAGTCCTCGATCCCGAGCTCCGCGCACTGCTGCCTGAGCTCCGCCTCGGACTCTCCCCTGCCGTAGATGCGCAGGGTCCAGCCCGGCTGCTTCGGCGCGGCCTCGGCCCAGGCGTCGAGAAGCATGTCGACGCCCTTCTCGTGGGACAGCCGGCCGATGCTGGCGACCACCTTCTCGGTGCGCGCCGACGGTGTGTCGGGCACGATCGGCAGCGGGTTCGGCATGAAACCGAGATTGTTCATGCCCTCGCCCACCCAGCGGTCGGCGTCCTCCTGGGTGAGGACCAGCAGCCGGTCGACGTCCTTGTAGTACTTCTTCACCCGCTCGAAGCGCGAGGACTTGCGGGCCGTCTCGAAGGACTCGTGGGCCATGCCGATGACCCGGTGTCCGGCGGTGTCCGCGAACGCCACCCACTCCATCGCCCACACCTGGGTGACGATGATCATCGCCCCCGGACGGGCGGCGCGGAACAGCGTCGAGAGCCGGTCGGCGGCGGTCCGCATGTGGACCTCGTGGCGGCGCACGGCCGGATCGGCCTTGCCGAGCAGCCGGCGCTGCCGGGGACGGCCGGCCGGCCGCCGGGGGTAGAGCGTCACCGTCTCGAACGGCGGGTTCTCGCCGAGGTCCATCGGGTGGTTGGCCGGGGCGATGCCGACGATCGTGACCCGGTGGCCGCGACCGGCCAGCAGTTTGGCCATTTGTGCCTGCCAGCGGCCCACGCCGCCGAGCTCGTTGACCTCGTTGGCCACGAAGAAGATGTCACGCTTGGTCATCGGGCCTCTCCCGCGGGGCCGAAGAAACGGTCGACGATCTGGGCCGCGGCGTCACCGCGGTCGTACTCCCCGTACTTGTCCACGAACTCCTTCAGCCTTGCCTCGTAGGTCTGCTGTACCTGGGCCAGGTCGTCGATCGCGGCGAACAGCTCGTCCGGGGTGCGCGGGACCGGGCCCGGCGCCTCGGCGAGGAGGTCGAAGTAGGTGCCCCGGGTGTCCTTGGCGTACTCCTCCCAGTCGTAGGCGTAGAACACGATGGGGCGGTGGAGCAGCGCGTAGTCGAACATGACGGAGGAGTAGTCGGTGATCAGGCCGTCGGCGAGCAGCAGCAGCGGCGTGATGTCCGGCTCGGCGCTCACGTTGATCACACGTCCGGCCACCGACGGCGGCAGCGTCAGCCGGTTCAGGTAGTGCGCCCGGACGAGCAGCGTGTACTGGTCGCCGAAGCGGGCGGCGAAGTCCTCGACGTCGAAGGGGAACTCGAAGTCCCGTACGCGCCCGTCGGGATGGGCCCGGAACGTGGGCGCGTACAGCAGCACCCGGCGGCCGGGGTCGATGCCGAGGCGTTCGGCGAGCCGCTGCGCCTCGGGGTCGGGCGCGGCGCCCTCCCGGGCCCGCACCAGGGCGTCGTTGCGCGGGTAGCCGGTGCGCAGCAGCTTGTCCTCGGGGATGCGGTACGCGCGGGCGAGGGTGCGCACGTCGTGTTCGCCGCGGACCACGAAGTGGTCGAACCGGTCCAGCGCCTGCTGGTAGGAACGCTGATCCTGCTCGGACATCATCCGGTACGTGGGCTCGTCGAAGCCCATGCGCTTGAGTGCCGAGCCGTGCCAGGTCTGGATGTAGGTGGTCTCCGGACGCTTGGCGAGCCGCAGCGGGTAGCCCTGGTTGTCGATCCAGAACTCGGCCTGGGCGAGCGCCCGCAGGTAGCGCCAGGACCAGCGGCGCACCAGCTCGACACCCTCGGGGAAGCCTTCCGGGCGCTCACCGGCGTACGACCAGATCGGGGTGATCGGCACTCCGCGGCGCCGCAGCTCCTCGAAGACGGCCCGCGGGCTGTCGCTGTACTGCTTGCCGAGGTGGCTCTCGAAGACGACCGTGCCCTTGCGGACGGGGAGCCTGCTCAGCATCCGCTCGTAGACCTGGATCTTGCGGGCGCCGGAGTTCAGGTCCCGGCGTACGGCCCGCAGCGTGCGGTAGGCGCCCTTGGCGGCCCGCGCGGGACCGCCGTGCAGATTGCGCTCGACGGTGGCTCGCCCGCTGCGGGCGAGCCGGCCGTGCTGGGTGAGCAGGAAGGCGAGGTGGCCCTTGGCGGACACCTGCGCCTCCAGCCGGTCCGCCATGAGCCGGGTCAGCCGCGGCCGGACGGGCACGCTCTCGGCGTGCTCCAGGTCGACGGTGCCGACGGTGAGCCGGCTGGTGGTGCGCTTGCCGTCCGCGGTGAGGTGCAGCCGGACGTCCCAGACGTCGTCGATGATGCCCAGCGGCCTCAGCAGCCGGGCCAGCGGGACCTCGGCGCGCCAGGCGATCACGTCGCCCTCGTGGCGCGGCGTCGGCACCGGGAAGCGGAAGGTCTGCAGGCTGCGGCGCCGGGCGCGGAACTCCAGCTCGGCGGAGAGCCGTGCCTCGGGCGCGACGATGTGCAGCGGGTTGACGATCTCACCGGCGAGCACGACGTCGCCGCCGTTGGCCGTGTAGGTGGTGAGCCGGTTGCGCAGGGACATCTGGTTGAGCGGCTTGGCGTGGTAGCCAAGCGTGGTGACGTCCAGGACCGCGCGCATCTTCGGATCGTCCAGGTAGCGTCCGGTCCAGAAGATCCGGCCGTCCCGCTCGACCAGCGGCGCGGAGATCTTGTGCCGGTTGATCAGCGTGTCGATGGCCGGCATCAGGTCGGTCCAGTCCTCGCGCAGCAGCAGCTGGGCGCAGATGGCGTGGACGCGGTCGAGCTCGGCGTAGGCCTCCTCGGGGAAGTCCTGGACGTAGCCGCGCGCGAGTTCGGCGAAGCGGTGCCGGTAGTCGTCGTCGAGGAAGGGCAGCTCGCGCAGGTACAGCACCAGGTCGTGCTTGAGGAACTTGATGTCCTTGCGCAGCTTCAGCTCGTCCTGGCCCAGGCGGTCGAGGTTGGCGTCGATACGCCGGTGGATCTCGACCCGGTCGGCGAAGTTGCTGATCTCACCGCGCCGGTTGCTGATCGACTTGTTGGCGGTCTTCTCCACGACGTTCCAGAAGTAGACCGTGTTGGGGATCAGGGTGATCCGGCGGGCGGCCAGGTAGGCCTGTGAGGAGAAGAGCAGGTCCTCGTAGTGGATGCCGCGGGGGAAGGTGAGGTCGTTGTCGAGCAGGAAGTCGCGCCGGTAGCACTTGTTGGTCGACAGCGTGTCGAAGACGAACAGGTCCGGCAGCTCGCTGATCGATTCGAGCGTGCGGGTGCTGCGGTACAGCCAGGGGTACCACAGCACGCGCTTGTCGTGCCGGCTGTCGGTGTGCACGCGCACACACAGGCCCGAGACGAGGTCGGCGTCGGTGCGGTCGGCGGCCTCGATCATGTTGCGGCAGGCGTTGACTTCCAGGGTGTCGTCGCTGTCCAGGAACATGATGTACCGGCCGCGGGCCACCTTGACGCCCTGGTTGCGGGGCTCTCCGCAGCCGCCGCTGTTCTCGGCGAGCCGGATCGCGCGAACCCGGTCGGGGTGGGCGGCGGCGAGTGCCTTCGCGACCTCGTGGGAACCGTCCGTCGAGCAGTCGTCGGCGATGATCACCTCGACATTGCCCAGTGTTTGCTCAAGAACGGAACCCACGGCCGTCGGAAGTCGCTCTTCGTCGTTGTAGACGATGACGACAACACTGACGTCCGGTTCGGGCGCGACGGTTGACACGGTCACCTCTCGTCCTTTGTTCCGTTCGGTGCGGCAAGTGAACGCAACCCTACATGTCGTAGGGAACACCGAAACCCCGCCCCCTCAGAACCACGCCAATGCGACAATACGCCACGCCGGACACCGTACTTGCGGGTCCCGTGCCGTGACGGTCACTGCGGGCGCCCCGCCACGAACCACTTCGACGGCAGCTCGATGCGGGTGCCGTCGGGCGCGGACTCCGTCGTCATGAGAGGAAGTTCACCGCCCGCCAGGACCGTGAGACCGGCGGATCGCAGATGTGCGGGAACGGCCTCGTCGGCCACTTCGCCAGGGGCTATGCCGTGCCGGAAGACCGGCGCGAGTCTGGGCGGCGGGCCGTCCGGCCCCTGGGCCAGGCCGACCAGGATGGGGCGGGCGGCCTCGGAGAGCTCGACGAGGAGGGCCCGGCCGCGTTCGCCGAGGAGCAGGGCGAGCCCGTCGATCAGCGGCTGCCGGTCGTCCGGCCCGCACTGGTGCAGAACGCCCCGCAGGTAGACGTTGGCGTCGCCCAGCTCGGCGTGCAGTGTCTCGATCTCGCCCTTCTCCGTGGCGTTCACCACCCGGTACGTGGCCTGGCCCGCCGGGTCCCCGCGGCGGGCGTGGGCGACGGCCGCATGGGCGATGTCGACGCCGACGACGTGCGGGAAGCGATCGGCGAGACAGCGGGTCTGCGTGCCGTTGCCGCAGCCGAGATCGATCATGGGAAGGCCGGGGTCGGTCAGGTGGGGTGCGAGGAGCGGGAGGTGGACCGCCGCGGTCACCGCGGGCTCCGCGTCCCAGAACACGGCGCCCGGTTCGCCGGACGCCTCGCGCCAGAAGTCCTCCCAGGCCTGACGGTACCTACTCGTCACGCTCATGCCCAACTCCCAGGATGCGGCGCCGATCCCTCGTCGACGACAAACCAGTACGGTCTACCGCGATCGGGGCGGGGGCTCAAGCGCCTGAGATGTTCCTTCGCCCGGTCCTCGGCCTGCGCGCCCGGCCGGGCAGGTCAGCGGCGCGGCAGCGTCAGTTCGAACCAGACGGTCTTGCCGGTGTTCGTGCGGCTGGCACCCCATTCCCGCGCCAGGGTGCTGACCACGCGCAGCCCCCGCCCGGCCTCGTCGCCGGGGCCGGCGCTCACCAGCGTGGGCAGGTCGTGGTCGTCGTCGTCCACCTCGCACAGGAGCGTGTCGCCGCGGACGAGCCGCAGCTCGACGGGACGGCCGTGGGAGTGCCGTACGGCGTTGGAGACCAGCTCGCTGACCATCAGCTCGGCGGGGTCGGCGAGCCGGGTCAGGCCCCACGCCCGCAGCTGCTCCCGGATCACGGCACGGGCACGGCCCACCTCGGCCGGGTCGCGGGCGAGCCGCCACTCGGCGACGTCGTCGGGCCCGACGCCGCCGAGGCGGGCCATCAGCAGGGCCACGTCGTCCTTGCGGCCGCCGCGGGTGCCCAGCGCCCGGATGATGGTGTCGCAGGCGTCGTCCATGGACGCGGCCGGGTGGGCGGCGGACTCGCACAGTGTGGCGAGCCCCACACCGATGTCCTCGCCGCGCACCTCGACCAGACCGTCGGTGCACATCACCAGCCTGTCACCGGGCCGCACGCGCACGTGGACCGCCTCGAAGGGCACTCCGCCTACCCCGATGGGCGCGCCCGTGGGCAGGTCGAGCAGCTCGCTGCGGCCGTCCTCGGCGCGCACCAGTACGGGCGGGACGTGTCCCGCGTTGGCGAGGTGCAGCTCGCTCGCGATCGGGTCGTACACGGCGTACAGGCAGGTCGCGAGGTAGGTGTCGCCGAGCCGCTGGGCGAGGTCGTCGAGGTGGCGCAGCAGCTGGGCGGGCGGCAGGTCGAGGGCGGCCATGGTCTGTACGGCCGTGCGCAACTGACCCATCATGGCGGCCGAGTTCAGGCCGTGGCCCATGACGTCGCCGACGACCAGGGCGGTGCGCGCGCCGGGCAGCTTGACCGAGTCGAACCAGTCGCCGCCGACGCGCCCCAGGAGCGTGCCGGGCAGGTACCGGGTGGCGATGTCGCAGCCCGTCCGGCGCGGCGGGATGTGCGGCAGCATGCTGTCCTGGAGGGTCTCGGCGACGCTCTCCTGGTAGGTGTACATGCGGGCGTTGTCCAGGACGAGACCCGCGCGGGCGGCGAGCTCGGCGCCGGTGACCCGGTCCATGTCGTTGAACTCGGCGCGCTCGGGGTGGCGCAGCAGGATCATGAAGCCGAGGACCACGTCGCGCGCCTTCAGTGGCACGACCAGCATGGAGCGGCCCGTGATCAGCGGGCGGATGTCGCGCTTTTCGAACTGCGAGGCGATCGCGTGGCCCATCTCCTCGCTGATCCGCGGCACGAGCACGGGCTCGCCCGTGGTCATGCACTGGAAGAACGGGGTGTGCGCCGGGAACGGCATGGCCTCGCCGACCGGGACGACGTCGTCCCAGCGACCGGGCTCGTCGGTGTGCTCGACGGCGACCCGGTGCCACATCGTGGTCGTGTCGGGCACGCCCTCGGGAAATCCTTCACCGGCGACGACCTGTTCCCGCAGGTAGGTGCCGGCGACGTCGGTGAAACGCGGCACCACGGCCTTGCTGACCTCGACGACGGTCCGCGCCAGGTCGAGCGAGGTGCCGATTCTGCCGCTGACGTCGTTGAGGAACTCCAGTCGCTCGCGGACGGCGGCGTACTCCAGGTCCTCGCCCACGTCGTCGGCGAGTTCATCGGGCACCGGCAGTCCCTGTGCCGCGGCCCGCGCGGCGCGCTCGCGGCGGGCCCTGCGCCCGGCGCGCCGGGGCACGCCCCAGTCGGGGGTGACCGGCACCCGGTCGTGATGGCTGAACTCCAGCACCGGATAGCCCAGTTCGAGGACCTGGGCCACGATGCGGGCGCTCTCGCCGACGCTCATGCTGGGCAGGATCTCGGGCAGCCGGCGAGCGAGGCCCTCGGCGCCGGGGAAGTCGGTGTGCAGGGCGAAGGCGGGCGCGACGCGTTCGCAGGCCGCGGCCGCGCACGGCTCGTCCCCCTCGTCCCCCTCGTCCCGCTCGTCCCCCTTGTCCCCGTCGTCGTGGCGCAGTGCGCGCGTGTCGGCGGCCAGCACCAGCAGCCGCTCCCGGCCGGGGCCCACCAGCGGATAGGCCCACCACAGGATGTCGGCGCGGTCGTGCCCGGGCACGGTGAGGCGGGCGCGGCCCGCGGCCGGATAGGGCAGCCGGCCGTCGAGGGAGGACTCCAGGCCGGGGCCGGGGCCGAGTCCGTCGTGGGCGGTGTGCGTCCGGTGCGGGGCGCCGTCGGCGTTCTCCGCATTGCCAGCGTTGTCGGCGTTCTCGGCGTTCTCGGCGTTCTCGGCGTTCTCGGCTTCATCGCCTTCGTCGGGCAGTGCGCCGGAGACGGGGAGCAGGTCGACCGCGGGGCGGCCGATCGCCTCTTCCTTGGACGTGCCGAACATGCGCCGGGCGCCCCTGCTCCAGTGGGACACCAGGCCGTCGCGGTCCACGACGACCACGGCCAGCGGGACGCGTCCGACCCTGCTGTCCTCCCCCACCACGCCGTTCCCGGCTCCGCGGCTGAGAAGTGCGTCCCTCCCGGTGCCACGGTCCATGACCAGGCCCTCTCTCCCCACGGCTGCACAAGATCTGTTCCCCGTCCACCACGGTACGGCGCCGGCCGGTTGCGATGTGTGGCAATGCCGGAATTGGAGTCGGGGCGCGCACCGGCGCACACCGGAGGCGAACCGACGAGTACGCCGCGCCCCCGCCGGAACGGCTCAGTCCTCGTGCCCCAGCTGAAGATCCCGTTCCGTGCGGCCCCCGCCGGCCACCTGCAGCACGGTGGCCACCGGTGGGTAGCCGGCCGCGATCACGGTGTACTCGCCGGAGGACAGGTCGACGAACCTGAACGTTCCGTCGGGGCCCGTGGTGAGCGTGTCGACGACGTTGCCCGCGGCGTCCAGCAGCGTCACGCGCGCGTCCTCCACGGCCCGTCCGCCACTCGTCCGCACGGTTCCACGCAGCACGGCGCCGCCGGCGAGCTCGACGTCCTGGCGCGTCTCCCGCGAGGCCTGCACGCTGACCGGCAGCGCGGCCGGGCGGTACGCGGGCGCGCTGGCGGCGAGGGTGTACTCCCCGGCGACCAGCTCGGTGATGACGTAGCCGCCCTCACGTCCGCTGCGGGTGGTGGCGACGACCTCGCCGTGCACGTTGGTCAGGGTGACGGTGGCGTCCCGCACGGGGGTGCCGTCCGCGGTGCACACGCTGCCCGCGAGGCGGCCCGCGCCGCCGAGGACGACGTCGAGTTCGACGGGCCGCTCGCCGACCGTGACCGAGACCGCCTGCGGCTGGTGGCCGCCGGCCGCGGCGATCAGCACGTACGGCCCCGACCCTGGCGTGGCCAGGGCGTACCGCCCGTCCTCGCCGCTCGCGCCCCGCCCGATCTGCACACCGGTGACGTCGATGAGGGTGAGCGCCGCGCGGGGCACCACGGTGCCGTCGGCGTGCTGCACCGTGCCGCAGACGGGGACGCCGACGGCATGCGGCGAGCGGGCCGGCGGCACGGTGGCGTGCGGCTGGGCGGCCCGGCCGGGGGCTGGGGCGTTGTGGGGCGCGGAACTGTTCACCAGGGGGGTCTCCTTGAAGAAGAAGGCGATGACCAGGCCGAGGGCGAGCACCGGTACCAGGTAGAGGAAGATGCGCGGCATGGCGTCGGCGTACGCCTGTACGTAGGCGTCGCGCAGGGCCGGGGGCAGCGCGTGCACGAGCTGCGGGGTGATGGACTCGGCGTCGGGGAGCGGCGCGTCCGCGCGCGTGGGGACGCGTTCCTTCAGGGCGTCGGTGAGCCGGCCGGCGAACAGGGTGCCGAAGACCGCGGCGCCGACGCTGCCGCCGATCTGCCGGAAGTAGTTGTTGGCACTGGTCGCGGTGCCGAGGTCGGCGGGCCGTACGGAGTTCTGTACGGCGAGGATCAGGACCGGCATCACCAGGCCGATTCCGGTGCCGAGGACCGCCATCCAGACGCTGTAGTGGAGGCGCGGGGTGTCGACCCGCAGCCGGGACAGCAGCCACATGCCGAGGGCGGACAGGGCACAGCCGAGGACCGGGTAGATCCGGTAGCGGCCGGTGTGGCTGATGAGCTGCCCGGAGATGATGGACGCCCCGACGACGCCGCCCATCATGGGCAGCATCAGCAGGCCCGACTCGGTGGCCGAGGCACCGTCCACCATCTGCAGGAAGGTCGGCAGGTAGCCGGCGGCGCCGAACAGCGCGACGCCGACGACCAGGCCCACCAGGCCGCTGACGTTGAAGACGGAGTCCCTGAACAGCCGCAGCGGGATGAGGGGTTCGGCCGCGAAGCGCTCGGCGACCAGGAAGAGCACGCCGGTCACCGCGGCGCCCGCGCCGAGGCCGACGACGACGCGTGAGCCCCAGGCGTACTCGTGGCCGCCCCAGCTGGTCAGCAGCACCAGGCAGGTCGAGGCCGCCGCGAGCAGCAGGGCCCCCGGCAGGTCGAGGCGGGCTCTGGTCACGGGTTTCGGCAGCTTCAGCACGGCCGTGACGACGGCCAGCGTGACCAGGCCGAAGGGCACGTTGACGTAGAAGCACCATCTCCAGGAGAGGTGGTCGGTGAAGTAGCCGCCGAGCAGCGGTCCGGCGACGGAGGCGAGGCCGAACGCGGCGCCGATGAGACCCATGAACCGGCCGCGCCTGCGGGGCGGCACGATGTCCGCGATGATCGCCTGTACGCCGGTCATGAGTCCGCCCGCACCGACGCCCTGGACGGCACGGAAGGCGATCAGCTGGTCCATGCTCTGCGCCCGGCCGGCGAGCGCGGAGCCGGCCACGAAGACCACGATGGCGAACTGGAAGACGCCCTTGCGGCCGAGGAGGTCGCCGAGCTTGCCGTAGACCGGCAGTCCGACGGTGGCGGTGAGCAGATAGGCGGTGATCGCCCAGGACATCCTGTCCAGGCCGTGCAGCTCGCCGACCACCTTCGGCAGCGCGGTGGCGACGATCATCTGGTCCAGGGCGGCGAGGAGCAGCGCCAGCATGAGCCCGAAGAACACCAACAGCACCCGGCGCGGGCTCGGTTCGGCCGTCCGTTTCGGTGCGGCGGCAGGGAGCTCGCGGGGCACGGCGGCCGCTTCGTCCTTCACCAGAGTGATCCCGCCCATGTACCGCTCTCCTCGTCGCGCTTGCCGCACAATTCCCGCATAAGGCGACAACTACGAACAAGCGCGACGAGTTACGGCACACGTCCGGTCGAACAGGAGATCCACCCGGACCAGGGAAGCTTCAACAGCCCCTGAGGTCAGCCCTGTTGGGCGCCGCCGTACGACAGGTCCTACTTTTCGACCTCGGCCGCAAGCCTGGCCAGCATCGCGTCGTAGATCCGGGCGAGACCCTTGGGCGCGAAGGTCTTCTCGAAGAAGCCGCCGATGCCGCCGGCGCCCTTCCAGGTCGTGCTGACGACGACCCGGGACCTGCCCTCGCCGGCCGGAGTCACCCGCCAGGTGGTGACCATCGAGGAGTTGCGGTCCTTCTCCACCAGCTCGCCGTCCGTGGGCTCACTGACCTCCATGAGGCAGTCGCGGACCCGCTTGCTGGTCGCCTGGAGCTTCCAGTGGACGAGGGTGCCCTCGCCGTCTCCGCCCTCGCGCACCTCGTACTCGCTGAAGTGCTCGGGCAGCAGCCTCTCGCGGGTGCCGCTGTAGTCGGCGAGGGCGTCGAACACCTTCTCCGCGTCCGCCGTGACGACCCGCTCGGTCGTGGCTTCCACCTGCGCCATGAGTTCCTCCAGGACATCCGTTCTCGGGGTTGGGGCAAGCCAACCACCCCGCCGTACGGCCACCCAAATCGGGGTCTCGCAAGTGATCGCCCGGGGTGCGTCCGGCGATCGGAAATGGCGCCCGCGCGGTCACCCACGCGGTCACCCGCACGATCAAGGGAACACGTGTTCTATTCTGTGGCCAGGGCCTACCGAGGAGGCGTCATGCGCTGGGAGAACCTCACCGTCGACAGCGGGGCCACCGGGGACGCCGGACACGGCCGGGCCGACGCCGCGCTGTTCGGCGCGGACGCGGTGACCACCCGCACCTTCGGCACGCCGGAATTCCGCGGGATCACCTTCCACGAGATCCGGGCGCGCTCGATCATCAACCGGGTGCCGGGTGCCTCGCGCATGCCCTTCGAGTGGACGGTGAACCCCTACCGCGGCTGCACGCACGCGTGCGTGTACTGCTTCGCCCGCAAGACGCACAGCTATCTGGACCTCGACACGGGTATCGGCTTCGACACCCAGATCGTGGTCAAGGTGAACGCCCCGGACCTGCTGCGCCGCCAGCTGGCCTCGCGGCGGTGGCGGGGCGAGCACATCGCGATGGGCACCAACGTCGACTGCTACCAGCGCGCGGAGGGCCGCTACCGCCTGATGCCGGGCATCCTGGCCGCCCTGCGCGACCACGCCAACCCCTTCTCGATCCTGACCAAGGGCACCCTGATCCTGCGGGACCTCGACCTGCTGAAGCAGGCGGCCGAGGTCACGGACGTCGGCATCTCGGTCTCCGTGGGTTTCACCGACACCGAGCTGTGGCGCACCGTCGAGCCGGGCACGCCCTCACCCGAGCGCCGCCTGGACGTCGTCCGCACCCTGGGCGAGCACGGCATCGGCTGCGGTGTGCTGATGGCCCCGGTGATCCCCTTCCTGAGCGACGACCCGGCCCAACTGCGCGCCACCGTACGGGCCATCGCGGCGGCCGGGGCCACGTCCGTCACCCCGCTGACGCTGCATCTGCGGCCCGGCGCTCGCGAGTGGTTCATGTCCTGGCTCGGGCAGCACCACCCCCACCTGGTCCGCCGCTACGAGCGGCTGTACGCCGAGGGGGCCTACGCCCCGAAGTGGTACCAGCGCCGGATCACCCGTCAGGTCCACGACCTGGCACGGGAGTACGGCATCGGTCCCACGCGCGCGGGGATGCCGCGGCGTATCCGGCCGCCCGAGCCGGCCCCGCGCGCACTGTCGGAACCCACCCAACTCACGCTCATCTGAGATCGTTCGAGGGCATCCCGCGACCCAATTGGGTCAAGAATTGCCGGAACGCGTTCTTCCAGGAGGCCTTTCCGGGACGATGCGGCGAGGACCACGAGACTCGCGGTCCGCAGCCTCTCCGTCCTGGGAGCACGTATGAGAAAACGCGCTGCCGTGCTGTGCGGCGCCGCCGTCGTCGTGGCCGGATCGTTCACGGCCGTCCCCGCCGACGCGAGCACGTCCCGTACCGCCGTCACCGCTCAGGCCGCGAAGGTCGCCTGGAAGAAGTGCGGCACCACCGCCTATCCGACCCTGCAGTGCGGGTCCCTGCAGGTACCGCTCGACTACCGGCACCCGTCCGGACAGAAGATCACGCTGGCGCTGTCCCGCGTCCCGCACACCGCGACGACCTCCCAGGGACCGCTGCTGGTCAACCCGGGCGGCCCCGGTGGCAGCGGCCTGACGCTCGCCGGATTCGTCGCCTCCTCGCTGCCCAAGACGGTCGCGTCCCAGTACGAC
This sequence comes from Streptomyces sp. NPDC046197, assembly GCF_040646295.1. Taxonomy (NCBI): domain Bacteria; kingdom Bacillati; phylum Actinomycetota; class Actinomycetes; order Kitasatosporales; family Streptomycetaceae; genus Streptomyces; species Streptomyces sp. NPDC046197. Next base: position 81,606 of record NZ_JBEYZY010000011.1, read on the forward strand.
GTCATCGGCTTCGATCCGCGCGGGGTGGGCGCCGGCAAGCCGGCCCTGGACTGCAAGCCCGGCTACTTCAAGCCGGTGCGCCCGAACTCGCTGCCGAGCACGCCCGCGATCGAGAAGGCCAACCTCACGCGCGTGCAGTCCTTCGCCGCCGCCTGCGGCACCAAGTACGCGAGCCTGCTGCCGCACATCGACACGGTCGACGCCGCCACGGACATGGACTCCATCCGGCAGGCCCTCGGCGCGCAGAAGATCAGTTACTTCGGCTACTCCTACGGCACCTACCTGGGCGCGGTGTACGCCAAGCTCTTCCCGGAGCGGGTGCGACGCCTGGTCCTGGACTCGATCGTCGACCCGACCGGTGTCTGGTACGACGACAACATCCAGCAGGACTACGCCTTCAACGACCGGCACCAGGCCTTCATGGCGTGGGTCGCCAAGTACAACGCGACGTACAAGCTGGGCACCGACCCGGCCGGCGTCGAGGCAAAGTGGTACGCGATGCGGGCGGCGCTGGTCAAGAAGCCCGCGGGCGGCAAGGTCGGGGCCTCCGAGCTGGAGGACACCTTCATCCCGGGCGGCTACTACAACGGCTACTGGCCCGCTCTCGCACAGGCGTTCGCGGCCTACGTCAACGACCGGAACTCCACCCCGCTGATCCAGGCCTACGACGCGCTCGCCGCGGTCGACGCCTCGGGCGACAACGGCTACAGCATCTACACGGCCGTGCAGTGCCGGGACGCCTCCTGGCCGCGCGACTGGCAGCAGTGGCGCAAGGACAACTGGGCGGTGTACGACAAGGCCCCGTTCATGGCCTGGAACAACGCCTGGTACAACGCGCCGTGCGCGTTCTGGCCGGCCTCCGCGCAGCGTCAGCATCCGTTGAACATCGCCAACAGCAAGCTGCCGCCGGTGCTGCTGTTCCAGGCGACCGACGACGCGGCCACCCCGTACCAGGGCGGTGTCACGGTGCACCACCTGCTGGCACGCTCGGGCCTGGTGGTCGAGCAGGGTGGCGGGAACCACGGCATCACACTGAGCGGGAACGCCTGCCTGGACAAGTACCTGGCGACGTACCTGACCAACGGCGCCGTGCCGCGCGGCCACCACAGTGACGCGGACGCGGTGTGCCAGAAGCTGCCCGACCCCAAGCCGCAGAGCACGAAGGCGATGTCGGCCACCTCGACCGCCTTCGCCACCTCTCACGGCGCCACGCTCCACGAGCTGGTGGGCTTCCGCAACTGAGCGGCCTGCCGTCGGGGCCGCCCGGTGCGGCCCCGACGGCCCGTCAAGGAGCGGGCACTGTCGGACCCGTGGTCCACCATGGACGCATGAGCGAGTCGACCAGATTCCACGCCCCCGACGGAGTTGCCGTCCCCGACGACCACCTCCCGGCCGCCTCCGCCGGCCGGGTCACCTCCCTGGTCCGCCCCGGGTTCCTGATGGGGATCGAGGCATTCGCGGTGGTGAACGCATGACGGGCCTGCGAGTGCGGGACATGGCGCTCGCCGACTGCGAACGCGTCGCCGAGATCCGGGTCCGGGGCTGGCAGACCGCCTACGCGGGCTTGATGCCGCAGTCCTACCTCGACGCGCTCAGCGTGCGCCAGGATGCCGAACGACGCCGCACTTTCTGGGAGCGGGGCGACGCCTACGGGGTGAACCTGATCGCCGAACTGGACGGCGAGATCACCGGCTGGGCCTGCCACGGACCGTACCGCGACGGCGCAATACGCACCGCCGACGCCGAGTTGTACGCCCTCTACGTGCATCCGGAACGGTGGGGCCGGGGCGTCGGGCGGGCCCTGCTGACGGAGGCGGTGCGGCGGTGCGCGGATGCCGGGCACGCGCGCATGGCCCTCTGGGTCCTCGAGGAGAACACCCGGGCCCGCCGGTTCTACGAGCGTGCGGGATTCGCAGCCGACGGCGCCGCGGAGTCCTTCGAGGTGGACGGGGTCCCGGTGCCCGAGGTCCGCCACACCAAGATCCTGCGGGGCTGACGCGTCACCTCGGCCTGGGGATTCTGGCCAGGGCGTGTACCGCCGCCTCCGCGAGGGTCGGGTGGGCCAGGGCCTCGTTGAGGACGGGACGGGCGCGGGCGTCGCCCAGGGTGCCGAGGCCCTCCACGCAGGCGAGGGCCACCCGCCGGTACGGGTCGCGCGGACGCAGCCGGCGCTCCAGGGTGGCGATCAGCGCGGGCACGGATTCGGGGGCGCGCAGCTCCACCAGCAGCCGTACGGGATGGAGGGCGTAGGCCACCCGCAGTTCGTTGGTGGCGAGGGCGGCCGCCGCGCGGGCCGTACGAGGATCGCCGAGCCGGGCCAGGGCGTGGGCGGCGGAGGCACAGCGCTGGGGGTCGCGGTGGTTGAGGAGAAGCACCAGGGACTCGAAGGCCCGCCGGTCACCCGCCAGCCCCAGCCGGAACGCGGCCACCTCCCGGGCCCACAACGGCTGCCCCGGAGCCGTGAGCACATCGGCCAGCTCGTCCAGGTCCTCCGTCGCCGCCAGATGCTCGTAAGCCGCCGAACCGCCCGACTCCTGCCGTAGACGCTCCGTTAGTGATCGCAACTCTTCGTCCACGAAGCCCAGCTTAGAGGGGTTGCCGCAGACACGGGACCTACATCACAAACTCGGGGGCTGGCGCGCTCGTTACCCACGGGTTAAGCTCAGACGAGCGAGTTACCCACTCGCACCGCCTCGCAGTGGCCTGGTGACGCAGCCGCCGCGAGTGTTGTCGGTTCGGTACACCGCGTACCTCAGTACGACTCGGCTCCGGGACAGAGCCGGTCGGTCCAGCCGCTGCCCAGGGCGCGTGAGCGCCCGCGGCGAACGGCACCGGGCGTGTGCGCTCGCAGCCCGTCAACACCCGCACTCCTTCCGCGTCCGGTGCGCCCTTCGGCGTACCGGGCCGCGCTCCCAGTCGTCACCCTCATTCCTGGAGTCCCGCGATGGCCACTCCCCTCTCCGACACCCCTCTGTCCCCCCTGAAGACGATCGCCGTCGTCGGCCTCGGCACCATGGGCACCGGCATCACCGAGGTGCTCGCCCGGGCCGGCCGCGAGGTCGTCGGCATCGACATCAGCGAGGCCGCGGCCGCCAAGTCCGTCGCCGCCCTGGAGTCCGCCACCGCCCGTGCCGTCGAGCGCGGGCGCCTGACCGAACAGGAGCGCGCGGACGTCCTCGCCCGCGTGCGCACCTCCACCGACCTCCGGGCCGCGGCCGACGCCGACCTCGTGATCGAGGTGGCGCCGGAGTCCTACGAGGTCAAGCAGCAGATCTTCCGCGAGCTGGACGGCATCGTGCGGCCCGGGACGATCCTGGCCACGGGCACCAACGCGCTGTCCGTGACCCGCCTCGCCGCCGACTCGGCCCACCCGGAGCGCGTGCTCGGCCTGCACTTCTTCAACCCCGCGCAGGCGATGAAGCTGACCGAGGTGGTCTCCTCGGTGCTCACCGCGCCGCAGGCCGTCGCCGCGGTCACCGACCTCGCCCTGGAACTGGGCAAGGAGCCGGTCGCGATCGGCGACCGGCCCGGATTCGTCGCCGACGGGCTGCTGTTCGGCTACCTCAACCAGGCCGCCGCGATGTACGAGGCGAAGTACGCCTCGCGCGAGGACATCGACGCCGCCATGCGGCTCGGCTGCGGCCTGCCGATGGGCCCGCTGGCGCTGCTGGACCTGATCGGTGTCGACACCGCGCGCACGGTCCTGGAGGCCATGTACTCCGCGTCGCACGACCGGCTCCACGCCCCCGCACCGATTCTCAAGCAGCTCAGCGAGGCGGGCCTGACGGGCCGTAAGGCGGGCCGCGGCTTCTACACCTACGACGCCCCGGGCAGCGGCACCGTGGTGCGGGACGCCCTGACTCCGCTGGAGGGCGACACCCTGGTGCCCGGCCGTCCCGTCCGCTCCGTCGGTGTGGCGGGTTCGGGCACGATGGCCTCCGGGATCGCCGAGGTGTTCGCCAAGGCGGGGTACCAGGTCGTGCTCGCCGCCCGCAGCGAGGAGAAGGCACAGGCCGCCAAGGCCCGTATCGGCAAGTCCCTTTCGCGCTCTGTCGACAAGGGGCGGCTGACCGCCGAGGCCGCCGCGCAGACCCTGGACCGGATCGTCGCGACGGGCACCTACGACGACTTCGCCGACGTGGACCTGGCCGTCGAGGCCGTCGCCGAGGACCTGGCGGTCAAGCAGCAGCTGTTCGCGACCCTGGACAAGGTCTGCAAGCCGGGTGCGGTCCTGGCCACCACCACCTCCTCGCTGCCGGTGGTCGCCTGCGCCCGGGCCACCTCGCGTCCGCAGGACGTGATCGGCATGCACTTCTTCAACCCGGCGCCGGCGATGAAGCTGGTCGAGGTGGTCCGTACGGTGCTGACGGCCGACGACGTGCACGCCACGGTCCGCGAGGTGTGCGCCAAGATCAGGAAGCACGCCGTCGACTGCGGCGACCGGGCCGGGTTCATCGTCAACGCCCTGCTGTTCCCGTACCTCAACAACGCGATCAAGATGGTGCAGGAGCACTACGCGTCGCTGGACGACATCGACGCGGCGATGAAGCTCGGCGGCGGCTACCCGATGGGCCCCTTCGAGCTGCTGGACGTCGTCGGCCTGGACGTTTCGCTGGCCATCGAGAAGGTGCTCCACCGCGAGTTCCGCGACCCGGGCCTGGCCCCGGCGCCGCTGCTGGAGCATCTGGTGGCCGCGGGCTGCCTCGGCCGCAAGACGGGCCGCGGCTTCCGCGAATATGCCCGCCGCTGAACGTCCCGGCGACTGGTCCCGGGAGGAGCGGGAGTGGGGCGGACTGCTCGACCCGGGCAGGTACGCCCCGCCGGCCCGGCGGCGCTCGCCCCCGCCTTCTCCGGCCGACTCGCCCCCGCCCTCCCCGCCGGCCCGGCACGACTCCGCCCCCGCCTCGCGGCCCGGGGACGTGCCGCCCGCGGAGGGCGGGGGAAACCGGGGACATGCTCACCAAGCTGCGTACATGCAGTACGTTCGGGTCATGTCCCAGCCCGCCAGGTCCTCACGTACACCAGCCACGTCCGACGCGCCGGAAAGTGCCGCAGGCTCCCGCGCCGCCGCCCAACGGCTCAAGATGCGCCGGGAACTGGCGGCCGCCGCGATGGAGCTGTTCGCGACCAAGGGGTACGAGGCGACCACCGTCGACGAGATCGCCGCGGCGGCCGGGGTCGCCCGCCGTACCTTCTTCCGCCACTTCCGCTCCAAGGAAGAGGCGATCTTCCCCGACCACGACGACACCCTGATCCGCGCCGAGGCGGTCCTCAACGCCGCCCCCGCGCACGAGCATCCGCTCGACACGGTGTGCCGGGGCATCAAGGAGGTCATGAAGATGTACGCGGCCCGGCCGGAGATCTCGGTCGCCCGCTACAAGCTGACCCGCGAGGTGCCCACGCTGCGCGAGGCGGAGATCGCCTCCGTGGCCCGCTACGAGCGCCTCTTCACGCGCTACCTGCTCGGCCACTTCGACGAGCACGCGCACGCCGACGACGCCAACGACGACCCCCTGCTCGCCGAGGTGGCCGCGTCCGCCGTGGTCACCGCCCACAACCACGTGCTGCGGAGATGGCTGCGGGCGGGCGGTCAGGGCGACGTCGAGGCCCAGCTGGACCATGCCTTCGCGATCGTCCGCAAGACGTTCGGCACCGGGATCGGGGCGGGCCGTACCGGCACGGCGCCCAAACAGGCCGCCGCGGCGGTGTCCCAGCAGGGCGAGGTCCTGGTGACGGTCGCCCGCACCGACGCGCCCCTGGAAGAGGTCATGCGGACCATCGAGGAGGCGCTGAAGGACCGCTGAACGCCGTCCGGCGTGCTGATGGCCGGCGTCCGGCCGGTGTGAGAACGGCCACCCCACGGGGTGGCCGTTTTGGCATGTCGGAGCACGTTTTCGTACGGCTCACAGACCCCGTTCGATCGATCATCGCTCATTTGTTACGTAAAGATTTCATCTGAGAGAAAGTCCTGGCACTCAGTGCCTTGCCACCTGACACGGGGTGTCATACGTTGAAGGAGTCCGGGCGGCCGGCGTGCAGAGACCGTACGCACGCCGGCTGTCCCAGCAAGCCAATGGCCTGCGCGCCCGGACGCCTGCGTCACAGGCAACCTCCCGCGCCACAAAGCGCTGCCGAAACACCATCAGCCGAACCGACGGCAAACCCTCACCAAACCCTCAGCAGCACCGACGTAACCCTCAGCGCCCCTCCCCGGGCCGCTCATCGCCGGAGGCAACACCGTGACCGTGAAGGACATCCTGGACGCGATCCAGTCGTCGGACTCCACGTCCGCCGACTTCGCCGCTCTGCCGCTCCCCGAGTCGTACCGTGCGATCACCGTGCACAAGGACGAGACGGAGATGTTCGCGGGCATGCCCACCCGCGAGAAGGACCCGCGCAAGTCGCTGCACCTGGACGAGGTGCCGCTGCCCGAGCTGGGCCCGGGCGAGGCCCTGGTGGCCGTCATGGCCTCCTCGGTCAACTACAACTCCGTGTGGACCTCGATCTTCGAGCCGCTGTCGACCTTCGGCTTCCTGGAGCGCTACGGCAAGGTCTCGGAGCTCACCAAGCGCCATGACCTGCCGTACCACATCATCGGTTCCGACCTCGCGGGCGTCGTCCTGCGCACCGGCCCCGGCGTCAACGCCTGGAGGCCCGGTGACGAGGTCGTCGCCCACTGCCTGTCCGTCGAGCTGGAGTCCTCCGACGGCCACAACGACACCATGCTCGACCCCGAGCAGCGCATCTGGGGCTTCGAGACCAACTTCGGCGGCCTGGCGGAGATCGCCCTGGTCAAGTCCAACCAGCTGATGCCGAAGCCGAACCACCTGAGCTGGGAGGAGGCCGCGGCCCCCGGCCTGGTCAACTCCACCGCCTACCGCCAGCTGGTCTCCCGCAACGGCGCCCAGATGAAGCAGGGCGACAACGTCCTGATCTGGGGCGCCAGCGGCGGCCTCGGCAGCTACGCCACCCAGTTCGCCCTGGCCGGTGGCGCCACCCCGATCTGTGTGGTCTCCAGCGACCAGAAGGCCGAGATCTGCCGCAGGATGGGCGCCGAGCTGATCATCGACCGCAACGCCGAGGACTACCGGTTCTGGAAGGACGAGCACACCCAGGACCCCAAGGAGTGGAAGCGCTTCGGCAAGCGCATCCGCGAGCTCACCGGCGGTGAGGACGTCGACATCGTCTTCGAGCACCCGGGCCGCGAGACCTTCGGCGCCTCCGTGTACGTCACCCGCAAGGGCGGCACCATCGTCACCTGCGCCTCGACCTCGGGCTACCACCACGAGTACGACAACCGCTACCTGTGGATGTCGCTGAAGCGCATCATCGGCTCGCACTTCGCCAACTACCGTGAGGCCTGGGAGGCCAACCGGCTCATCGCCAAGGGCAAGATCCACCCGACCCTGTCGAAGGTCTACTCCCTGGAGAACACCGGCCAGGCGGCCCACGACGTGCACCGCAACGTCCACCAGGGCAAGGTCGGCGTGCTCTGCCTGGCCCCCGAGGAGGGCCTGGGCGTGCGCGACGAGGAGATGCGCGCCAAGCACATCGACGCCATCAACCGCTTCCGGAACATCTGAGGACGGCGGAGGTCATAAATGACAGAGCGTCAGCCTGCTGACCAGCGGCGGGAGTCGTCGCAGGCGCAGAGGGACCGGGACCGGCCGTGGCTCATGCGTACCTACGCAGGCCACTCCACGGCCGAGGCGTCCAACGAGCTGTACCGGCGCAACCTCGCCAAGGGCCAGACCGGTCTGTCGGTGGCGTTCGACCTGCCGACGCAGACCGGTTACGACTCCGACCACGTCCTCGCCCGCGGCGAGGTCGGCCGGGTCGGCGTCCCGATCGCGCACCTCGGTGACATGCGCCGGCTGTTCCAGGACATCCCCCTGGAGCAGATGAACACCTCGATGACGATCAACGCCACGGCCATGTGGCTGCTGGCGCTCTACCAGGTCGTCGCGGAGGAGCAGGGCGCGGACATCACCCAGCTCCAGGGCACGACCCAGAACGACATCGTCAAGGAGTACCTCTCCCGCGGCACGCACGTGTTCCCGCCGGGGCCGAGCCTGCGCCTGACGACGGACATGATCGCGTACACGGTCTCCCACATCCCGAAGTGGAACCCGATCAACATCTGCAGCTACCACCTGCAGGAGGCGGGCGCCACGCCGGTGCAGGAGATCGCGTACGCGATGTCCACCGCGATCGCCGTCCTCGACGCCGTGCGCGACGGCGGCCAGGTGCCGCAGGAGCGCATGGGCGATGTCGTCGGGCGCATCTCCTTCTTCGTGAACGCGGGCGTCCGCTTCATCGAGGAGATGTGCAAGATGCGGGCGTTCGGCCGCATCTGGGACAAGGTCACGCGTGAGCGGTACGGCATCGAGAACCCCAAGCACCGCCGCTTCCGCTACGGCGTCCAGGTCAACTCCCTCGGTCTGACCGAGGCACAGCCGGAGAACAACGTCCAGCGGATCGTGCTGGAGATGCTGGCCGTGACCCTCTCCAAGGACGCACGCGCGCGTGCCGTGCAGTTGCCCGCCTGGAACGAGGCGCTGGGTCTGCCCCGACCCTGGGACCAGCAGTGGTCGCTGCGCATCCAGCAGGTGCTGGCGTACGAGTCCGACCTGCTGGAGTACGAGGACATCTTCGAGGGCTCGAAGGTGATCGAGGCCAAGGTGGACGAGCTGGTCGAGGCGGCGCTCGCCGAGATCGACCACATCCAGGAGCTGGGCGGCGCGATGGCCGCGGTCGAGTCCGGTTACCTGAAGTCGCAGCTGGTCGCCTCGCACGCCGAGCGCCGGGCCCGGATCGAGTCGGGCCGGGAGAAGATCATCGGCGTCAACATATTCGAGGGCACCGAGCCCAACCCGCTGACGGCCGACCTGGACACCGCGATCCAGACGGTCGACCCGGCGGTCGAGGCCCGCGTCATCGCCTCGCTCCAGCAGTGGCGGGACACCCGCTACCAGCCGCCGTTCAACCACCCCCGCCCCTGCAAGGCGCTGGAGCGGCTGAAGGAGGCGGCCAAGGGCACCGACAACCTCATGGAGGCCACCCTGGAGTGCGCCCGCGCCGGGGTCACGACCGGCGAGTGGGCCGGGGCCCTGCGCGAGGTGTTCGGCGAGTTCCGCGCCCCGACCGGTGTCTCGTCCGCACCGGTCGCGGTGGCCGCCGAGGAGGGCACCGCGCTGGCCCAGGTCCGCCGCAGGGTCGACCTGACCGCCCGGGACCTCGGCGTCGGCAAACTGCGCTTCCTGGTCGGCAAGCCGGGCCTGGACGGTCACTCCAACGGCGCCGAGCAGATCGCCGTGCGGGCCCGCGACGCCGGGTTCGAGGTGGTCTACCAGGGCATCCGCCTGACCCCCGAGCAGATCGTGGACGCGGCCCTCGCCGAAGACGTGCACGCGGTCGGCCTGTCCATCCTCTCCGGCTCGCACGCGCAGCTGGTGCCGGACGTGCTCGAGCGACTGCGTGTGGCCGGTGCCACAGATATACCGGTGATCGCCGGTGGCATCATCCCGAATGGTGACGCCGAACAGCTGCGGGCCGCCGGAGTGGCCGCGGTGTTCACCCCGAAGGACTTCGACATCACCGGCATCATCGGCCGCATCGTCGACGAGATCCGGAAAGCGAACAAGCTCGACCCCCTGGAGGTCCCCGCATGACGACCGTCAACCGCCTTCGCCCCCGCCGCTCCTGCCTGGCGGTCCCGGGAAGCAACCCCCGCTTCCTGGAGAAGGCGCAGGGCCTCCCCGCCGACCAGGTCTTCCTGGACCTGGAGGACGCGTGCGCGCCGCTGGCCAAGCCCGAGGCCCGGCACACCATCGTCAAGTTCCTCAATGAGGGCGACTGGACGGGCAAGACGCGGGTCGTGCGCGTCAACGACTGGACGACCGAGTGGACGTACCGCGACGTCGTGACGGTGGTCGAGGGCGCGGGGCAGAACCTCGACTGCATCATGCTGCCGAAGGTGCAGGACGCCCAGCAGATCGTCGCCCTGGACCTGCTGCTGACCCAGATCGAGAAGACCATGGGCTTCGAGGTCGGCAAGATCGGCATCGAGGCGCAGATCGAGAACGCGCAGGGCCTGAACAACGTCAACGCGATCGCGCAGGCCTCCCCGCGCGTCGAGACGATCATCTTCGGCCCGGCCGACTTCATGGCGTCCATCAACATGAAGTCGCTGGTCGTGGGCGAGCAGCCGCCCGGCTACCCGGCGGACGCCTACCACTACATCCTGATGAAGATCCTGATGGCCGCCCGCGCCAACAACCTCCAGGCGATCGACGGCCCCTACCTGCAGATCCGCAACGTGGAGGGCTACCGCGAGGTCGCCCAGCGCGCCGCCGCCCTCGGCTTCGACGGCAAGTGGGTGCTGCACCCGGGCCAGGTCGAGGCGGCCAACGAGATCTTCTCGCCCTCCCAGGAGGACTACGACCACGCCGAGCTGATCCTGGACGCGTACGAGTACTACACGTCCGAGGCGGGCGGCAAGAAGGGCTCCGCGATGCTCGGCGACGAGATGATCGACGAGGCGAGCCGCAAGATGGCCCTGGTCATCTCCGGCAAGGGACGCGCCGCCGGCATGCAGCGCACCAGCAAGTTCGAGATCCCCGCCAACTAAGGAGCCCTGAGCACGATGCAGTTCGGACGGACCTACGAGGAGTTCGAGGTCGGGGCGACGTACAAGCACTGGCCGGGCAAGACGGTCACGGAGTACGACGACCACCTGTTCTGTCTCCTCACCATGAACCACCACCCGCTCCACATGGACACCAACTATGCGGAGAAGACGACGGACTTCGGCAAGAACGTCGTCGTGGGCAACTACATCTACTCCCTGCTGCTCGGCATGTCCGTCCCGGACATCTCCGGCAAGGCGATCGCCAACCTGGAGATCGAGTCGCTCAAGCACGTGGCGCCGACCTTCCACGGCGACACGATCTACGGCGAGACCACCGTGCTCGACAAGTGGCCGTCCAAGTCGAAGAACGACCGCGGCATCGTCTACGTCGAGACCAAGGGCTACAAGCAGGACGGCACCCTGGTGTGCGTCTTCCGCCGCAAGGTCATGGTGCCCACCGAGACCTACATCAAGGAGCGCGGCGGCGAGCAGCCCGGCCGCCCGGAGTTGAAGCAGCAGGAGAAGTAATGGCGCGCCTCGCCCAGACCGCCGGTCTGACCGACGTCCAGCAGGAGATCGTCTCCACCGTTCGGGACTTTGTCGACAAGGAGATCATCCCGGTCGCGACCGAGCTGGAGCACCGCGACGAGTACCCGCAGCAGATCGTGGACGGCCTGAAGGAGCTGGGGCTCTTCGGTCTCATGATCCCCGAGGAGTACGGGGGTCTGGGCGAGTCGCTGCTGACGTACGCCCTGTGCGTGGAGGAGATCGCCCGCGGCTGGATGTCGGTGTCCGGCATCATCAACACGCACTTCATCGTCGCGTACATGCTCAAGCAGCACGGCACGCAGGAGCAGAAGGACCACTTCCTGCCGAAGATGGCGCTCGGCGACATCCGCGGCGCCTTCTCGATGTCGGAGCCGGCTCTGGGCTCCGACGTGTCGGCGATCACGTCGAAGGCGGTCAGGGACGGCGACGAGTACGTCCTGACCGGTCAGAAGATGTGGCTGACGAACGGTGGCACGTCCTCGCTCGTGGCCGTGCTCGTCCGCAGCGACGAAGGCCACCCGGAGGGCACCGCCCCGCACAAGTCGATGACGACCTTCCTGGTCGAGAAGGAGCCCGGCTTCGGCGAGGTCCGCCCCGGCCTGACCATCCCGGGCAAGATCGACAAGATGGGCTACAAGGGCGTCGACACCACCGAGCTGATCATGGACGGCCTGCGCGTACCGGCCGATCGGGTGCTCGGCGGCGTCACGGGCCGAGGTTTTTACCAAATGATGGACGGGGTCGAGGTGGGCCGCGTCAACGTGGCCGCGCGCGGCTGCGGCGTCGCTCAGCGCGCCTTCGAGCTCGGCGTCCGGTACGCCCAGCAGCGTCACACCTTCGGCAAGCCGATCGCCCAGCACCAGGCGATCCAGTTCAAACTCGCGGAGATGGCCACCAAGGTCGAGGCCGCGCATGCGATGATGGTGAACGCAGCGCGCAAAAAGGACTCAGGAGAACGAAACGACCTTGAAGCAGGCATGGCAAAGTACCTCGCCTCCGAGTACTGCAAGGAGGTCGTCGAGGATGCCTTCCGGATCCACGGCGGCTACGGATTCTCCAAGGAGTACGAGATCGAGCGCCTCTACCGCGAGGCCCCGATGCTGCTCATCGGTGAAGGCACCGCCGAGATCCAGAAAATGATCATTGGCCGCAGGTTGCTCGAAGAGTATCGGTTCCAGGGCTGAATGTCCGGACACGGGGTGTTTTCTTCGAGAAGAAGATCACACCCCGTCAGCGGTCATCCCCCGCCGACTCGACTGCTCGACTTACCCAGTTGCGGGCCTTAGCCGCTACGATCGCCGGAAAGCCGCCGTCCCCCGTCAGAGCGCGGCATCATCCGCTACGAAGGTCATCCATGCCCCACAGCCAAACCTCTGCACCACGCGACAGCCTGGTCGGCACACGCCTCGCGCGCGGAGCATCGCCGTGGCTTCTCCCGACCGTCGCCACCGCAGCCCTCAGCCTGGCCCGTGCCCGCCGCTCGGGTGCCGCCAAGGCCGTTGCCGTCCCCGCCACCGCGCTCGCGGCGGGGATGCTGTGGTTCTTCCGTGATCCCGAGCGCGAGATCGCCCAGGGCCGGGTCATCTCCCCCGCCGACGGTGTGGTGCAGAGCATCATGCCGTGGAAGGACGGCCGCACGCGCGTCGCGATCTTCATGAGTCCGCTGAACGTCCACGTGAACCGCGCCCCGCTCTCCGGCACGGTCACGTCGGTCGAGCACATCCCCGGTGGCTTCGTTCCGGCGTTCAACAAGGAGAGCGAGAACAACGAGCGGGTCGTCTGGCACTTCGACACCGAGCTCGGCGACGTCGAGATGATCCAGATCGCCGGCGCGGTGGCCCGCCGCATCGTCCCCTACATCCCGCGGGGCACCAAGGTCGAGCAGGGCGACCGGATCGGTCTGATCCGCTTCGGCTCGCGCGTCGACCTCTACCTCCCCGAGGGCGTCGAGGTCGCGGTCGAGGTCGGCCAGAAGACCGTGGCTGGGGTGACTCGCATTGACCGTGATTGATCCCGAGACACAGGCGGGCTGGGTGCCCGAGGCCGACGAGGTGGACGACGAGGAGGAGATGCCCCTCTCGCTCCGCCTGTCGATAGCGGACACCCTCACCCTGGGCAACGCCACGTGCGGCTTCATGGCGGTGTACTTCACCACCACCGGCATCCTGATCCCCCACCTGACCGGGAACGACGAGTCCGCGGGCATGGCCCGGCACAGCGCCGCCACGGCGGTCATCCTGATGCTGTGCGCCGCGGTCTTCGACCTGTTCGACGGCCTGGTGGCCAGGAAGCTGCGCTCCTCGCCGATGGGCGCGGAGCTGGACAACCTGTCGGACCTGATCAGCTTCGGTCTGGCCCCGGCGTACTTCGTCCTCGTCTACGGCATGGTCGCGGACGACGCGCACCAGCGGATGGCCGCACTGGGCGCGATCGTGGTGCTGCTCGCCGTGGTCCTCAGACTCGCGCGCTTCTCGTGCGTGACGCCGACGAACGGCATGTTCCAGGGCATGCCCTCGCCCTTCGGCGCGCTCACCGTGGTCTCGATCGTGCTGCTGGAGCTGCCCTTCGTGGCCACGCTGCTGGCAATCCTGGGCACCGCCTGGCTCATGGTCAGCCGGGTCGAATACCCGAAACCGCGGGGCCGCCTCGCGGTGGCGATGCTGTCCTGGATCGTGCTGTCGATGGGGCTGCTGGCGGCCTGGGCCCTCGACGCCCCGAGCGGCCAGCTCCTCCTGCAGACCGGCTGCGCGCTGCAGCTGGTCATGGGCGCGGTGATCCCGCTGTTCGCCACGGCCCGCCGGGTGAACAACTTCCGCGACACCCGGCGCGAGGCGCGGGCGGCGCAGCTGCCGTAGCGCGAGCGGCGACCGCCGACGACGCCGCGGTCACACGACGGGAAGGGCCCCGAACCTTGAGGTTCGGGGCCCTTTGGCGGCTATGGGCGTTCTTGCGGTACATGCGGTTCCCGCGGTACATGCGGTTCCCGCGGTACATGCGGTTCCCGCGGTACATGCGGTTCCCGCGGTGCATGCGGTGCATGCGGTGCATGCGGTGCATCCGGCCCATGGGTCCGGTGGGGTGTCCGGGGGTGATCGGCCACTTCGGGGTGATCGGGCTGGTGCGGCGCCGCGTCGCCCCGCGAGGCGGCGAGACTGCCCAGGATCCGCAGCAGCTCGGCGTTGCGGGTCCCGGGCTCCGCGTGGAAGACCACGAGGGTGAGCCCCTCGGTACCGGGTACCGTCAATGGACAGCTTGTCCGAGTGCAGCTCGATGTCGCCGACCCGCGGATGGCTGAGCCGCCTCACCAGACCGCTCCGGGGCAGCACGTCGTGGCGGCCCCACAGCCGGCGGAAGCGGTCACTGCGGACCGACAGCTCTCCGACCAGGTCCTGCAGCCGCGGTTCGTCGACGTCCGGCCCGACCCGCGCCCGCAACGTGGCCACCGCCACCGGGCCGGAGGGGCGAAGCCCCGGGGCCCGGGCAGCCCCTGCCCCGACCGTGTGGGCCGGGCGGGCGAAACGCAGGTCGGACCAGCCCTGATCCGGGCGGCGGACCAGCAGGCCCCCGGGCGTCACACCAGCAGACCCCGGCGTCACACCAGCAGGCCCCGGCGTCACACCACCAGATCCCAGTGTCAGACCAGCAGATCCCGGCCGATGCGTTCCGCCACGCGCTCCAGAACCGCTCCCGCCTCGGCGATGCACTTCGCCACGTCCGGCTCGACCTCCGTCAGCGCGTAGGCCCGCCGGATCCCGGCCAGCGCCAGCGCCTCCGGCGCCAGTGCCAGCCGCCCGCACACCGCGACGACCTCCTTGCCCGCCGCCCGCGCGGCCGCGGCGACCCCGGCCGGCGCCTTGCCGTGCAGCGTCTGCTCGTCCAGCGAACCCTCCCCGGTGATCACCAGCGACGCCCGCTCCAGCGCCGGCGCGAATCCCAGCACCTCGAGCATCACCTCGATCCCGGCCCGGAAACGCGCCCCGAGGATCAGTGCCCCGTAACCGATACCCCCCGCGGCCCCGGCCCCGGGCGACACCGCGTACTCGGCCGCCCTGGCCCCGATCGCCCCCTGCAGCACCTTCGCGTAGTGCGCGAGCGCCGCGTCCAGCGCCTGGACGTCGTCCGGCGCGGCCCCCTTCTGCGGCCCGTACACCGCCGGCGCGCCCTGGGGTCCGGTCAGCGGATTGTCGACGTCGCCGGCCAGCACCAGGTCGACGGAGGCGAACCGCGGGTCCAGTCCGGACAGGTCCGCGTGGGCGAGCTCCGCGAGCCCGCCACCGCCAGGAGTGATCGGCTCCCCGTCGGCGCCCAGGAACCGCGCCCCCAGCGCGGACAGCATCCCGGCGCCGCCGTCCGTCGTGGCGCTCCCGCCGACGCCCAACACGATCGTCCGGGCCCCGGCGTCCAGCGCCGCCCGCAGCAGTTCTCCGGAGCCGTACGTGGACGCCGTGAGCGGTGCGAACACGCCCAACGGCAGCCGCTGCAGCCCGCTGGCCTCCGCCATCTCCACGACCGCCGTGTCACCGCGCAGTGCGAACGCGGCCGTCACCTCGTCACCGAGGGGCCCGGCGACCCGCACCTCGCGCCGCTCGAACCCGGCCGCGACCGCCGCGTCCACGGTCCCGTCGCCGCCGTCGGCGACGGGCAGCGCCTCCACCTCGACATCCGGCACGACCCGGCGCAGTCCGGCCGTCACGCACCGTGCGACCTGCACGGCCGTCAGCGACCCCTTGAACTTGTCCGCGGCGACGAGCACCCGCCGTGCCGTCGCGGGTCCGCGCTCTGCAGCCTCCGCCACCTTGCATTCCCCTTGCTCTCCGGGCCCCGCGCACGTCGGGGCCAGTCGCGCCGCTGCGACCCTAACCGGAGACCGCCGCCGCCGTCATGCCCCGACCGGACCCTGAGAAGACCACGGCCCGACCGCGATAAGACCATGGCAAGTCCCGCACGGTGGCCCCCGGATTTGGGTAAACCGGTGCTATGACCCCTGTGGGCACTGAGCCAGGGCTCGCCGACCGCATCCTCGGGGGCTGGCTGGGCCGGATCGCGGGCAACATGCTCGGCAAGCCGGTCGAGCAGGGCGAGGTGTGGACGCGCGGCCGTATCGACCGCTACCTGCGACAGGCCGCCGCGCTGCCGCTCACCGACTACCTTCCGGAGCCGGCCGGCGGCGACGACGACGGTCCCGAGCTGCGCCCCGAGTGGCGCAGTTGCGTCCGGGGCCGCATCCACGGCAGCTGCCGTGACGACGACGTCGACTACGCGATCCTCGGCCTGGACCTGCTGGAGACACACGGCTTCGGCTTCAGCACCGAGCAGGTCGGCGACCTGTGGCTGCTGCGGCTGCCGTATCTGCAGACGTTCACCGCGGAGCGGGCCGCGTACCGCAATCTCGCCAACGGCCTCAAGCCGCCGCTCACGGCCACGTACGACAACCCGTACCAGGAGTGGATCGGCGCCCTGATCCGGGCCGACATCTACGGCTGGACCAGCCCCGGCCGCCCGCGCCGCGCGGCCTCGCTCGCCCGCCGGGACGCGGTGCTGTCCCACACCGGCAACGGGGTGTACGGGGCGATGTGGGCGGCGGCGCTGATCGCGGCGGCGTTCACGGCCCCGACCGTGCGCAGCGCCGTCGACACCGCGCTGACGGTGATCCCGGCGAGCAGCCGTCTGGCCCGCACCGTGCGCCGGGTCGTCTCGCTGCACGAGACCCGGATGCCGTGGGAGGACACGCTCAGCACGGTCGCGGACGAGACGGCGGGCCTCGGCTGGATCCACACCATCCCGAACGCCGCCGTGCTCACCGGCGGTCTGCTGTACGGCGACGGCGACTTCACCCGCACCATCGCGCTGACCGTCCGGGGCGGTCTGGACACCGACTCCAACGGCGCGACGGCCGGCTCGGTGGCGGGTGTCCTGACGGGCGCGGACGCCATTCCTGCCCAGTGGAAGGACCCCTTGGAGGACACCGTCCGCAGCGCGTTCTTCGGCTTCGACGGCATACACATCAGCGAGCTGGCGGCCCGGACCCTGCGGCTGGCGGAGACGGAACCCGATGCGGAGGCGAAGGCAGCGCCGGGGGCGGCGGCCCGGACGAACGGAAGGGCGGGCGCACAGCCGGAAGCGGGGGCGGAGGCAGCGGCGCAGGCAGAGGTGCAGCGACCTTCCTGTGGGGGCCTCCCGGACGCGTGATCCGCTCGTGCGGCCGGGGAGCTGGATACTCTTCCAGGGTGACCGCTCCGAATACTCCAGACTTCGCCACGTACATCGCGGGCCTGCCCCGCGTACTCGCCGGTGCCGCCGCCCTGTTCCGCGACGCGGAGGGCAGGGTGCTGCTGGTCGAGCCCAACTACCGTGAGGGATGGGCGCTTCCGGGCGGCACCGTCGAGTCCGACGACGGTGAGACTCCCCGTCAGGGCGCGCGCCGCGAGACGCTGGAGGAGATCGGGCTGGACGTCGAGCTGGGCCGGCTGCTCGCGGTCGACTGGGTGCACGGAAGGGGACGCCCGCCCCTGGTGGCGTATCTCTACGACGGCGGGGTCCTCGCCGAGGACGACCTGAAGGCGATCCGTCTTCAGGAGGAGGAGCTGCTGTCCTGGCGGCTCGTTCCGCGTGAGGAGCTCACCGCGCATCTGCCGGGTGCCCTGGGCCGCCGGGTCCTGGCCGGCCTCGACGTACTCGCCGAGGGCTGTGGCACGGCGGAACTGGAGAACGGGCACCGCGTCGGCTGATAGATCTGGTCTGTCCTGTTTTGGGTGGGTGGAATGCAGGCACTCGGGGACCGTCCGGTGATCATCGCCGACAGGAGAACAGCCCATGAGCACCGAGAACCCCCACGAGAACGACACCCAGGCCGCTCTGCTCGCCCTCGCCGACGCACTGGTGATGGTTCCACAGGCGGCGCCGTCCGAAGACGGGGACGAGGTCCCCGAGGGCGCGATCACCCTGCCGGTGATCGAACAGGAGGGCAAGCGGTTCATCCCCGTCTTCACCTCCCGGGCCTCGCTGGAGGCGGCCGGGGCCGACCCGACCCAGGCCGTGACGATCCCGGTCGCCGAGCTGGCCGCCAACTGGCCGCCGGACGATCTGTGGCTGGCGGTCGACCCGTCCACGGAGGAGGGCCTCGCCCTTCCCTCCGACGTGGTGCGAGCCCTGCCCGGCATCAGCCGCGCGGGCCGGACCGGACAATCCGGCGGCGAGGGAGGCGATACCGGAGAGCCGGGCCGGAGCCCCACCGCGTGACCGGCCGGATCGCGCCCGCATGGTCGGCGTGAGCAACCCTTCCCGGGTGTGCGGCGGTCTCAGCAGGCGTCGTGCTCGGAGTACCAGCCGGCCTCTGACCACTCGCACAGCGCCCGGAGCAGATCGCCGCGGCCAAGGCGGCGGTCGGTGCGGCATCCAGCAGCGGAAACCTGGTGGAGGGACTGGGCGAGGAGTGCAAGGCCCTGGGCGCGGTGTATCCGGCGCCGGACGCGGTGGTCGAGCGCATGCGCGCTGCCGTAGAGGCCGGTGCGCAGACCCGCGAAGGCGAACTCGACCTGGAGGCCTCACTGGATCGCGTCGCCTGAGAAAAACCGTGACGGGAACCGCCCCGGTCGTCATCGGCCGTCGGGGGCTGGTTCCCGTGGCGCATCCGTGCCGAGGGCTCTCGCGGCGAACGCCGTCGGGTGCGCCCGCATCTCGTCGCACCTCCCTTGCGACCCGGACCGCGGACCGGGTCGCAAGGGACGGGAGAACCAGCCCTGGTGTGCGGCGGTCATGGATCCCATGAACATGACCGCACGCCGCCTGCTCAACCCCCGGCCCAGGCTCGCCATCACGCGGTTGAGTCGGCCGGAGACGACGCTCGGCGGTGGTGTGCGGTGGTCAAGGGCCCGCAGCGCCGTGCCACGACCTCCCCGGGGGACTGGCGTTTGGAGCCGCCGTCCGCGGCGTTGGTGCCGCCGCTCGCTCCGAGCAGGCAAGCGTCCTAGTCTCGGCCCATGAACAGGCCACTCGTCGCCATCCTCAGTGGTGCAGGGATCTCCACCGATTCCGGCATCCCCGACTATCGCGGTCCGAACGGGCTGTGGCGGCGGGACCCGGAGGCCGAGAAGCTCGTGACGTACGAGTACTACATGGGCGACCCGGAGATCCGCCGACGCTCCTGGCAGATGCGGCGCAAGAACCGCACGCTGAAGGCCGAGCCGAACGCCGCGCACCTCGCCGTCGCCGAGCTGGAGAAATCCGGGATCCCGGTGCGGGTGATCACGCAGAACGTGGACGGGTTGCACCAGCTCGCCGGGATGCCCGCCCGCAAGGTGCTGGAACTGCACGGCACCGCACATAGTGTCGTGTGCACGAAGTGTCATACCCGCGGGCCCATGGAGGACGCCCTGGCCCGGGTCGAGGCCGGCGAGGAGGACCCGCCCTGCCTGGAGTGCGGTGGGATCCTCAAGTCGGCGACGGTCATGTTCGGCCAACGGCTCGACCCCGTCGTCCTCGGTGAGGCACTCGCCGTCACCAAGGCCTGCACCGTGTTCATCGCCGTCGGCACCAGCCTCCAGGTGCAGCCCGCCGCCGGGCTGGCCGGCGTCGCCGCCGACAACGGCGCACGGCTCATCATCGTCAACGCCGAACCGACCCCGTACGACGACCGCGCCGACGAGGTCGTCCGCGAACCCATCGGCACTGCTCTGCCCACCCTGCTACGACGGCTGAACACCGAAAGCGGCGACTAGCAGACTCGCACGGGGAGTGCGCCGCCTGTGCCGTTGGGCTGATACATCGAACACCCCCAACGGCACGGGAGCCGGCTTTCACGACAGGCTTGCGACTCCTGGCTTGATCTTCAACGTCCGGCGTCGAATGGCGTGTCGAACTTGATCACTCGGTCTGGTAATCGCCGTACGTGGAAGCGGCCTTCGTCTGAACATGTGCTCCGACCAAGGAACACACACGTCCAGCACGAAGGCCGTGAGGATGAGTCTGCTGCATCACGTACGCCGACCCCGAGACCGGCCTGCACTGCAACCTGCACCGGTACTACGATCCCGAGACAGCGCGGTACATCAGCGCGGATCCGCTGGGCCTCGCCCCCGCACCGGATCACCACGCCTATGTACCGAACCCGCTGAGCCGGAGCGACCATCTCGGCCTCGCCGGGAAGGGACCGAAGGGCCCGCCGAATCCCCTGGACTTCGGACAGGGGTATACGGGCCGGGCTGACATTTTCCCAGTGAGCAACAAGGGCATGGACGTGGAAATCCACGTCTACGACAAGGCCATGCGCGAAGTGGGGTTGCACAACAGCCAGGGATGGTTCAATAAGCACGGCATCAAAGCCTCGGAAGTCGAGGTCCCACCTGGCGTGGAAAATGCCATCAAGGGACGAGTCATCTACGAGTTGCGGAAAGTAGGCCGCATCGGCCCGAAGGGTACCGAAGACATCTCGGGAGACAAGTGGAGGCAACCGCCTCTCGCCGCGGAAGGTTGCAAATGAAGTACGTGACGGCCGTTTGGGACGATGGCGGATTCTACGTCGATCCGAGGGCCTACCTGGCCGAATTCCCGAAGTTTCGCGATCAGCTGCCGGCCGGGGCAAGGGAATTCGCGTCGGATCCGGCGCATTATGCTCTCGGGCACGGCAATGGCCGCTGCGTCAAGGATCTGGAACTGTCCGACATCCAGGTGGTCACCGACAAAAGCGGAGGGCTGACCTTGGAATTTGCCCCGAATCAGTGGAAGCACGACGCCGGGCTGCGCATCAGCTACTCAGGAGTGACGCACTTCTCCATCGACTATGAGCACTCCATTGACTGGATGCTGGTCGACACCGTGCTCCTCGACGAGATCCTCCCGGGCGAAGACGGGGGTTGCGTGCACGAGATCGCGCTCACCGACGCGTCGATCACCGTCCGCTGCAAGGACCTGCAAGCCGTTTGGGTAGACGTGGGCTGAGGAGTCAACCGGGATCACCGACTCACAAGGTATCGGCTCATCGTCGACTCGGCAGACGGGAACCACGTCAACATCTTCATCCCGCGCAAGAGATCTACATCCGGTGATCACCGTGCAGTTCACCGTACGGCCCGGCCAGGGCGACGCCGGCGGGTTCGATCTGGGCGACATGACCGTCACCGGGGACCTCGGCACGGCGGACTCGGCCGGGCACGTCCCCGATCAAGGGATGATGATCTACCCTTCGGTGGTCCAGTTACTGGACAGCCTGGGCGACTTTCTCCGGGGCAACGCCCGCGTCCTCACCTTTACTGGTGCCGACACCTCGTTCAGTCTTGTGGTACGCCGAACGAAGGACGGTCTGTCGGTCGCCGGCAAGGACGGCCTCGTCGCCCGGACGACGGCAACAGTCATCTGCCCCAAGACCGCCTGCCCGGCCCAAGCACCGAAACCCAGCCGGCCCGGACCCGGACGGCCACCAGGCCGCAAGAACACCCGGCCCACCCCACGCCATGACGTCCACACACCCCGCACGAAACAGCCAGCGAAGCAGCGAGCGAAGAAATCGACCACCCCACGACCCCGCCGCACAGGTTGAAGATCAAGCTAGGGGGTGTCGTTGAGGTCCTTTCGGAGCCGCTGCGCCAGGGCTCGTCCCCGCTTCGCTCCCGCGTGGGTCAGCTGGGTGGACTGTCCTGTGTGTGCCAGGGAGCGCCACCGATGAGGGCGACGAACAGCCGTGGTTCCAGTTGCCGCAACCGGATGACGTTCCGGTTCGTCGCGTCGATCCACGTCGCGGCCCTGAGGCCGAAGGTGATCGGTACGGCGTGCTGACCGTGGGTCCGCCCGGCCATGACCATGTCCGCGCCGCGCTCGGCGAGTTCGGCAAGTGCGTCCAGGAGCCGGGCCCGTTGGGCGAGGATGGTCCGGTGGGCGTCGCGCAGGACCAGGACGTCTCCGGTCCGCATGACGTTCTGTGTGTGTGACACCCCAGTGCACCCAGCCGCCATGGGGTTCGCCGACCGCACGGGACAGTTCGGTGATGAGCGCCATCAGCGGGTGGCTGGTGCGTAATCCACTTCGTGCCACCTCTGCCAGCGGGACTACGTGGTGAAAGAGGTGATCGATGCAACGCCGTGTCACGGCGCGACCCCGCGGTCCGTTCCAGGTGCCGGGCCGACGGGCTGCGGCAACGGCGGGGCCGCGGCGGATGGGCGCGCCTGCTGGAGTCGTGGCGAGGCCGGACCCGGGTTACGGTGGAGGCGTTGGGAGCGCAGGTGCCGGGCACACTCCGCCGGAGCCGCCGGTCATGGAGGTCCGCCCGAGCGGTTGCGCTCCGTGCTGCCGCCGTGCCGTGGGCCCGCGACGACCGCCGTCGTCCGGCAGGCCGCCCAGCGGACCGGACTCGTCCGGTGCAGCACACAGCCGGGCCGCGGCGCGCGGGCCCCGCACACGTCTCGCGGCCTCCCCCGGCGAGGAGTCCCCACCCTTCCGGACCCTTCCGAACCTCGCAATAAGGAAGGTATTCGCCATGCGGACGACCACCACCCGAATACGCCGTCTGTGCGCTGCCGCCTGCGCGGCTCCCCTGCTGGTGCTTGCCGGAGCGGTCGGCGCCGGAGCCACGGCGGCCGCGCCCGCCCCCGCTTCCGTACCGAGGGCCCTGCAAGCCTCGCCCAGCGAGATCCTGCAACTGGTCAACTCCGAACGCGCCAAGGCCAACTGTCCCGCGCTGAAGGAGAACGCGCAGCTGACCAAGGCTGCCCAGACCTTCGCGGACGACGCGAGCAAGCACAACCTGACGAACCACACCGGCTCCGACGGCTCCACCGTGCAGCAGCGGATCAAGGACGCCGGCTACAACGCGGGTCCGACGGCGGAGAACATGTCCTGGGGGACCACGGACGCCAAGCAGATCGTCGACGGCTGGTTGAAGAGCACAAAGGGCCACAAGGAGACGATCCTCAACTGCAGTTACACCGACACCGGTGTCGGTGTCAGCGGCAACTACGCGGTACAGGTGTTCGCATCGCCTGGGTGACGGTCAGCCCCGCAACGGCTCGGAGCCGGCCGACCCTGGCAGGACACGTGCCTGCGGTCGGCCGGCCCTCCACCGGTTCCAGTACGGCCTTCGGAAAGGCCTGATCTTCGGAACGGGCCTGACCTTCGGAAGAGCCTGACCGTCAACCTCCGGAAGAGCCTGACCGTCAGAAGAGCCCCGCTCCCCGTTCGAAGTCCAGCAGTCGGCGTTTGCGGGTCAGCCCGCCGCCGTAGCCGGTCAGGCTGCCGCTCGCGCCGATGACGCGGTGACAGGGGACGATGATGCCGATGGGGTTCCTGCCGTTGGCGAGGCCGACGGCGCGGGAGGCACCGGGGTTGCCGAGGGCGTGGGCCAGATCGCCGTAGGAGCGGGTCTCCCCGAAGGGGATGCGGCGGAGCTGTTCCCACACGGTGCGCTGGAACGACGTGCCGTTCAGCCGCAGTTCGAGGGTGAACTCCGTCAACTCGCCTGCGAAATACGACTCCAGCTGTTCCTGTGCCGCCTTGAACGAGGCCGCGTCGGCGCGTTCACCGAAGCTCTGCTGCGGCGGGCGGTGGCGCTGGTCGGTCATGTAGAGGCCGCACAGGACGCCGTCGTCGGCGACGAGGGTGAGGGGGCCGTGGGGGCTGTCGATCACGGTGTGCTGCTTCATCGCGGAACGTCCTCAGACGGGAAGGAAGTTGATCGGGTGGTTGTCCGTGGCCCACAGGTACTGCACCGCGTAGGCCCGCCAGGGCCGCCAGGCCGCCGCGCGGGCGGTGAGTGCGGCGGGGGTGGACGGCAGGCCCAGCTCCCGGGCGGCTCGGCGGATGCCGAGGTCGGTGGGGAGGAAGGCGTCGGGATCGCCGAGGGCACGCATGGCGATGACGTCGGCCGTCCAGGGTCCGAAGCCGGGCAGGGCCAGCAGGCGGGCGCGGGTCTCCTGCCAGTCGCTGTCCACCCCCAAGTGGAGCGTGTCGTCGGCGAGTTGGCGTACGAGTGTGGTGAAGGTGACCTGGCGGGTGCGTGGCATCGCGAGCGACTGCGGATCGAGGGCGGCCAGCGCCTCGGGGGCGGGGAAGAGGTGGGTGAGTCCGCCCTCGAGGTCGTCGACCGGCTCACCGTGCGCGGTGACCAGGCGGGCCGCATGGGTCCGGGCCGCGGCGGTGGAGACCTGCTGGCCGAGCACCGCGCGCAGGGCGAACTCGGCCCCGTCCACGGTGCGCGGCACGCGGCGGCCCGGCGCCTTGTCGACCAGTGGCTGGAGTACCGGGTCGGTGCGCAGCTGGTCGTCGATCGCGACGGGATCGGCGTCCAGGTCGAGCATGCGTCGGCAGCGGCTGATGGCCACGGGCAGGTCTCGCAGGTCGCTGAGAGTGAGGCGGCAGGCGATGTGGTCCGAGGCGGGCGTCAGGGCGGCGACGGCGTGTCCGTACGGCAGCCGCAGGGTGCGCCGGTAGGCACCGTCCCGCCATTCCTCCACGCCCGGTACGGCGGTCGCCGCGAGGTGACCGAAGAGGTTGTCGGGGTTGAGCGGAGCGCGGAAGGGGAGGCGGAGGCAGAGGACACCGGGGGTGGCCTGTGGCGCTCCGGGAGTCCTTCCGGTCTTCCCGGTCTTCTTGCCGGGCGGGCGGGTGCGCAGCTCGCTGGGCGAGAGGGCGAAGACCTCGCGCACGGTGTCGTTGAAGGTGCGGATCGAGGAGAAGCCGGCGGCGAACGCGATCTCCGCCATCGGCAGTCCCGTCGTCTCGATCAGCAGCCGGGCCGTCTGGGCGCGCTGGGCGCGGGCGAGCGCGAGCGGGCCGGCGCCGAGCTCGGCGAGCAGCTGGCGCTCGATCTGGCGGGTGCTGTAGCCGAGGCGGGTGGCGAGTCCGGGCACGCCCTCGCGGTCGACGACGCCGTCGGCGATCAGCCGCATGGCGCGGGCCACGAGGTCGGCCCGCTGGTTCCACTCCGGTGAGCCGGGGCTGGTGTCCGGGCGGCAGCGTTTGCAGGCACGGAATCCGGCCTGCTGGCAGGCGGCGGCGCTCGGGTGGAAGGTCATGTTCTCCGGCTTGGGCGGCACCACCGGACAGCTGGGCCGGCAGTAGATGCGGGTGGTGAGGACGGCCGTGAAGAACCATCCGTCGAACCGCGCGTCCTTGGACTGGACGGCGCGCACGCAGCGCTCCCGGTCGGTGTGCATCCCGTTCTCCATGCGTCCAGCATCGGCCACCGGACGGACCGAGGGCTGGCGAGAATCCGACATCAACCTCGCGTGTGCTGCACCAGCCCGGATCACCGGCGCGACGGACGGGCGCGGCACCGAGCGGTCCTTGATCCCCTGGAGGGTACTTGCCAGTACGCTGCGTAGAAAGCGGAGTCCTGGCGGAACTGTCCCGAAATCCTCCGCTTCGTCATTGCCGGGTGGTGGTCCGGTGACGGTCCACCGGTTCGGGGAGGTGACCATGTGGACCTGACCGGCACGGCTTTCTTCGTCGTCCTCGTCGTCGTGACGGGCCTCGTGATGATCGGCACCATCGCCGTGTGGTCCCGGGTGCGCGGGCCGAGGCCGGTGCGCTGGCTGGTGCACGCGGCGATGATCGCCCTGTGCCAGCTCACCGCCGTCTGTGTGGTGGCGACCTGGATCAACAACAGCTACGGCCTGTACGCCTCGTGGTCGGACCTGTTCGGCACCACCCGCAGCCCCAATGCGGTGGCGATGCCCGGACCGCCGGTCCAGCGGGCGAAGTTCAACCACGGCAGCCAGGGCATGCTGGACACCTACTTCCACGGCGCGCGCTCGGCGTTGTCCGGGCAGGTACTGGTGTGGATCCCGCCCGAGTACGGCCGGGCCGCCTACCGCACGAAGCGGTTCCCGGTGCTGATGCTGCTGCACGGCGTCCCGGGTTCGCCGCAGTCGTGGCTGGAGCACGGCGGCATGCCCGGGGCCTTCGCGGACCTGCTCAAGCAGGGCAGGGTGCACCCCTTCATCCTCGTGATGCCGGTGGTCGACCCGGGCAGCGTGGACACCGACTGCACCGACCTGCCGCACCGCAAGGTCGCCTCCTGGCTGGCCTACGACGTCCCGGACCTTGTCCGGCACAAGTTCCGCACCCTGAACGGGCCCGACGGCTGGGGTCTGATGGGCTACTCGACCGGCGGATTCTGCGCCGCGAAGCTGCCCCTGCAGTACCCGAAGGTCTTCGGCGCGGGTGCCGCCCTGGATCCCGACCGGCTGTCGGGCGACCCCGCCGTCCTCACCGACCACGAACTGCGCCGGAGCAACAGCCCGACCCATCTGGTCGCCGGCACCCGGGCCTCCGTCAGCCTGTTCCTCGCGACGTCCCGCCAGGACCGGATCAGCCCGCCGTCCGCCATCGAGGCGTTCGTGACGGCCGCCGCGTCGTCGCCCGTGCGGGTACGCACGCTGGTGCTGCCCAGCGGCGGACACAACTACAAGACCTGGACCGCGCAGTACCCGGCGGCCTTCGGCCGGCTCAGCGAGTGGTTGTCGGGGCCGCGTTGAGCGGGCCGCTCAGAGCCGCCGGCGTCACGTCAGCCTGCCTGCGCGGCGAACGCCTCGTAGGCCCGCTCGTCGAAGAGCACGAACCTGACTTCCTCGACCGCCGTCCGCGTGGACCGGACCGTCTGCACGGCGATGCGCGCCGCGTCGTCCATGGGCCAGCGGTAGACGCCGGTGGAGATGGCCGGGAACGCCACCGTGCGGGCGCCCAACTCGTCGGCGACGCGCAGCGATTCGCGGTAGCAGGAGGCCAGCAGGTCGGAACGGTCCTCGGTGCTGCTGTGCACCGGACCGACCGTGTGGATCACCCAGTGGGCGTCCAGTTCGCCGGCCGTCGTGGCCACTGCCCTGCCGGTGGGCAGGCCTCCGCCGTAGTGCGCGGCCCGGAGCCTGCGGCACTCCTCCAGGATGGCGGGCCCGCCGCGGCGGTGGATCGCGCCGTCGACTCCTCCGCCGCCGAGCAGTGAGGAGTTGGCGGCGTTGACGATCGCGTCGGCGGTCTGCCGGGTGATGTCGCCCTGGACGAGGATGATGGTGGTCATGTCTGTCGCAGCCTCCTCCAGACGGCCTTCGCCGCGTTGTGCCCCGACATGCCGTGCACGCCGGGGCCCGGCGGGGTGGCCGACGAGCAGATGAAGACGGCCGGGTGCGGGGTGCTGTAGGGGAGCAGCGACACCTTGGGGCGCAGCAGGAGCTGGAGGCCGGAGGCCGCGCCGGTGGCGATGTCGCCGCCGACGTAGTTGGCGTTGCGGGCGGCGAGTTCGGGCGGGCCGGCGGTGGCGCGGGCCAGGACACGGTCCCGGAAGCCCGGGGCGAAGCGCTCCAGTTGGCGTTCGATGGCGTCGGTGAGGTCGCCCGTCCAGCCGTTCGGCACATGGCCGTACGCCCAGAACACGTGCTTGCCGGCCGGGGCACGGGTGGGGTCTACGACGCTGGGCTGGACCGTGATGAGGAACGGCGGGTCGGGGGCGCGGCCCTCACGGGACGCGGCACGCAGGGCCGTGCCGACCTCGGCGCTGTCCGCTCCCACCTGCACGGTGCCGGCGACGCGGGCCTGCTGGGCGGTCCAGGGCACCGGGCCGTCCAGAGCGTAGTCGATCTTGAAGACGCCGGCGCCGTACCGGTACCCGTCGTAGTAGCGGCCCAGGCCGGCGATGCGGGCCAGGGCGGTGGGTGAGGTGTCGAAGACGTAGGCCCGCGCGGGCGGCAGGTCGTCGAGGCGTTTGACCTCGTAGTCGGTGTGGACGGCGCCGCCGAGGTCCTTCAGGTACGCGGCGAGGGCATCGGAGATGGCCTGGGAGCCGCCGCGGGCCACCGGCCAGCCGCGGGCGTGCGCCGCCAGGGCGAAGACCAGGCCGACCGCGCTGGTGGCGAGGCCGCCGAGGGGGGCGATCACATGCGCGACCAGACCGGCGAAGAGGGCCTTGGCGCGTTCGTCGCGGAAGCGGCGCATCAGCCAGGTGGAGGGCGGCAGGCCGACCAGGCCGAAGCGGGCGAGGGTGAGCGGGTCCCGCGGGAGCGCGGTGAGGGGCAGGGACATGAAGTCGCGGGCGAGGGTGTCCCACCTGGGCAGGAACGGTGCGACCAGTCTGCGGTACGGGCCCGCGTCGCGCGGTCCGAAGGAGGCGGCCGTCTCGGCGACCGACCTCGACAGCACCGCCGCGGTGCCGTCGGGGAAGGGGTGCGCCATGGGCAGCTCTGCGTGCAGCCAGTCGAGGCCGTAGCGCTTGAGGGGCAGGGCGCGAAAGGCGGGTGAGTTGATGCCGAGGGGGTGCGCCGCGGAGCACGGGTCGTGCCGGAAGCCGGGCAGCGTCAGCTCCTCGGTGCGGGCGCCTCCACCGACGGTGTCGCGGGCCTCGAACACGGCCACGGAGAACCCGCGGCGGGCGAGCTCCACGGCAGCGGTCAGTCCGTTCGGCCCCGCACCCACCACGACCGCATCGAGCATCGACGGCACCTTCGGACCCCTTCGTCAGCCGATGGCCACTCGGGGCCAGGATATGCCGCAGGACTGACGCATTCGGCCCGCGGGCCGGGATGCGACCCGGGGTCCGGGGCAGCGGACGGGCGCGGCCGACCGGGCCCTCGGCCGGTGCGGGCCGGAGACCGGTGCAGGCCGGAGACCGATGTGGACCGGCGGCCGGTGGGCGCGCTCGGGGGGACGCGCGCTCGGAGGGGGTGGTGGGTCAGGCCGTGAGCAGGCTCAGCACCCGGTGGGCCGTCGTTGCGTCGCGGGCCGCGGTGAACGGCAGGGTGTTGCCGCCGGTGATGCGGAAGGGGGCGCCCGTCAGGGTCAGGTGGGTGCCGCCCGCCTCCTCGACCAGCAGCAGACCCGCCGCGTGGTCCCAGGCCGCCTCCCAGGAGAAGGCCGTGGCGTCCAACTCACCGCGCGCGATGGCGAGGTACTCTAGGCCGGCCGAGCCGCAGGGGCGGGGCGCGACACCGTCCCTCCACAGGCCGAGCAGGGCACGCTTCTGTTCGTCCGTCGTGTAGTCCGGGTGGGACGTGGCCACCCGCAGGTCACGGCCGGGCTCCACCGCGCCGGAGCGCAGCGGTTCGCCGTCGAGGAAGGCGCCCCCGCCCCGCACGGCCGTGGCGAGTCGGTCGTGTACCGGTGCGTACGTCCAGGAGGCGAGCACGACTCCGTCCCGGGCCAGCGCGACCATGGTGCAGAAGCCGGGGTCGCCCTGCACGAACTGCCGGGTCCCGTCCACCGGATCGACGATCCAGACGGGCGCCTCCCCCCGTACCGCCGCGTAGACGGCCGGGTCGGCGTGGACCGCCTCCTCGCCGACCACGACGGAGCCGGGCAGCAGGGCGCCGAGCGTGTCGGTGAGGTACCGCTCGGCCAGCCGGTCGGCGTCCGTCACCAGGTCGTGCGGTCCGGACTTCTGGTCGACCTCGTGGTCGGCGAGCCTGCAGAAGCGGGGCATGATCTCGGCCGCGGCGGCCTTGCGGACCGCCTCCTCCACGTCGGCCGAGTGACGTACGAGAAACTCGTCGATGGTTTCCATCTCTTCGATCATGCCTCCATGAGAGCATGCGCCTCTGACAATCCCCGCCCACCCCCGGTGTACTGCGAGTGGAATCGGGATGAACACCCGTCGTCGGACATCATGAGCGTTTGTGCCCTTCAGCGATCCTGCTGGCTTATTCCGGGCCCAGCGGTGCTGGCGGCTCGTTGGTCGGGACAGCAGCGGCCGTCTTGGCGTTCCCGGTCGCGGGTGGGGTGTGGAATGGACCCGCGTCAGCCACCTTGCCAGCCTCAGCCTCTCCCTCGCCGCGTGACCGGGTAAGCCAGCAGGATCTTCAGCGCCCGACCGCGTACCCCTGCATCCCGCGCGGGTTCGCCGCCGCCGAGAGGATCCCGGTCCGCGGATCCCTGGCGACCGCACACAGTCGGCCCTCGGACCACGGGTGGCCGAGCGTCACGTCGTGGCCGCGGCGCCGCAGCTCCTGGACGACCTCCCGGTCCGTCCGGGACTCCACCGTGACGCTGCCGGGCCGCATCCCGCGCGGGTAGAAGGACCCGGGGAAGGCGTCGTTGTGCCAGTTCGGGGCGTCGATTGCACCCTGCAGGTCGAGCCCGCCGCGTACCGCGCCGCGCAGGGCGACCGCAAGGAAGAAGTGCAGCTGCCACTGGTCCTGCTGGTCCCCGCCGGGCGTGCCGAACGCCATGACCGGCACCCCGTCGCGCAGCGCGATCGAGGGGCTGAGGGTGGTACGAGGGCGGCGCCCCGGCGTGAGGGAGTTGGGCAGGCCCTCTTCCAGCCACGTCATCTGCAGCCGGGTGCCGAGCGGGAAGCCCAGTTCGGGTACGACGGGGTTCGACTGGAGCCAGCCGCCGCTGGGTGTGGCGGCGACCATGTTGCCCCAGCGGTCCACGACGTCGAGGTGGCAGGTGTCGCCCCGGGTGCCGCCGTCGGCGGCGACGTCGGGTCCGCCCGGTACCGGTGACGTCGCACTCTTGGCGACCGTCGGTTCGCCGGCGCCCATGACGCGGAACTCCGGCTCGCCGGTGAGCACCGCGTGCGCGTGCGCGCTCAGCCGCGGGGCGCGCCCGCCGGGGCTGCCCGGCCGCAACTCGTGGGAGGCCGTGTCTGCGACCAGCTGCCGCCGGGCGGCGTTGTACCGGGCCGACAGGAGGTCGGCCAGCGGCACCTCGGCGGCGTCCCCGTACCAGGCCTCGCGGTCGGCCATGGCGAGCTTGCAGCCCTCGATCAGCAGGTGGACGTAGTCGGCGGAGCCGTACGGCGGCAGCTCCGGCGGCAGCAGGGCGAGCTGCTGCAGAAGGACCGGTCCCTGGCTCCAGGGGCCGGCCTTGCACAGGGTCCAGCCGTTCCAGTCGTACGTGGCCGCAGGCTCGTAGGTCGCGGACCAGGCGGCGAGGTCGTCGGCGGTGAGCGTGCCGGTGTGGTGCCCGCCGCTGGTGTCGAGCGTCGGCCGGCGTGCCTGCCGGACCAGGGCCTCGGCGACGAATCCGGACCGCCACACCCGGCGCGCGGCCTCGATCTGCGCCTCCCGGTCCCCAGCCCCGCGTACCTCGGCGAGCAGCCGCTTCCAGGTGGCGGCGAGCGCGGGGTTGCGGAACGGTTCGCCCGGTTGCGGCGACCGTCCGCCGGGCAGGTACACCTCGGCCGAGGAGGTCCACTCGGTCTCGAACAGCTCCCGCACGGTCTCGACGGTCTCACCGACGCGCTCCACGGGCGCGTGCCCCGTCTCGGCGTATCCGATTGCGTACGTCAGCACCTCGGCGAGGGGCTTCGTACCGTGGTCGCGCAGCAGGAGCAGCCACGCGTCGAACGCGCCCGGGACGGCGGCGGCGAGCGGCCCGGTGCCGGGGACGAGATCCAGGCCGAGTCCCCTGTGGTGCGCGACCGTCGCCCCGGCCGGTGCCACGCCCTGCCCGCACAGCACCCGCACCTCGCCGCCCGCCGGGGCGAGCAGGATCGGCACCTCCCCGGCGGGACCGTTGAGGTGCGGCTCCACGACGTGCAGCACGAAGGCGGCCGCCACGGCCGCGTCGTACGCGTTGCCACCGTCCTCCAGCACGGCCATCGCGGACTGCGAGGCCAGCCAGTGGGTGGAGGACACCATGCCGAAGGTGCCCTGGAGGGTGGGGCGGGTGGTGAACATGCGGCTCTCACCTCGCTGCTGGGATCCCTGGACGGGCAGGCTACCGATCGCCCGCTTCCCACCATTGCGAGTGCCCGGCGCGGGCATGCCCGCGGAACCTCCGGGCAGGCACCTGCATCTCCCTGGCGGGGAGGCAGGAGCGGCGGCACCCGGCCTCCGCAGGGATGCTTCACCCGGGGATGTCCTGATGGCACGGCGTACGGCGGCGGTCTTCGCAATCGGAGTGACGGTGGTTCTGGCTGTCGCGGGCTGTGCTGGGGGCGGCCACACCGCACAGCCGACCGCCGGGCCGTCGCGCACGAGCGCGCCAACAGAATCGGCCGGACCGACCGGACCGACCGGACCGGCCGGACCGACCGGACCGGCCGGACCGACCCCCGAGCCGTCACCGACGAACGCGTCCCCCTCGGCCTCCGCGGGCGCCGGGCACGTCGCCGGCTGCCGCACCCCGCAACTGCGGTGGAAACTCACCCGTCTCGCCGGCCGGACGAGCACCTCGCCGACGGCCCTGCTGACCGCGGCCAACACCGGCACCGCCCCCTGCGCGTTCGACGGCTACCCGGATCTGCACGCCTACGCGGGCAAGGGGCCGGCCGTCTGGTCGGAGCCGAGGACGAAGGTGCCGGTGCGGCTGGTGCTGCACCCCGGCCACACGGTCGACTTCCCGCTCTTCTACCCGGCCTCCCCCGCCGCCGGCGGATCCTGTGCCATTCCCGTCGACGACAACCCCAGGATCGAGGTACTGCCACCGCACCACGCGCACACCGACCACGGCGCCGTCGTGCAGATCACCGACGCACACGGTCGGCGTCTGCGCGCGGTGTTCTGCGACACCGTTCGCATGGGCACGCCTCGGCTGCGATAGCCCCCCGCGCGGCGAGACGCACCGGAATCGTTCGCCCGGCGCAGGCGTTGCCCGGCAAGGGGACCGGGGAACGGAGTGATTCGGTGCACGGTGAGTACAAGGTGCCCGGCGGCAAGCTGGTCGTCGTGGACGTCGAGGTCGAGGACGGCGCGCTGCGGCACGCGCGCGTGGCGGGTGACTTCTTCCTGGAGCCGGACGAGGCGCTCGACGCCGTGAACCGTGCGCTGGAAGGCGCCCCTGCGGACACCGGCGCCACCGATCTGGCCGCTCGCATCGATGCCGCGCTCCCCGCGGGCACGGTGATGTACGGGCTGACGTCCGAGGGCGTCGGCGTCGCGGTGCGCCGCGCCCTGGCGCGTGCCACGGACTGGACCGACTACGACTGGCAGCTGATCCACGACGGTCCGCAGTCCCCGGCCCTGCACATGGCCCTGGACGAGGTGCTCACGGCGGAGGTCGCCGCGGGTCGGCGGCCGCCGACGCTGCGCGTGTGGGAGTGGGGCGCCCCGGCGGTGATCATCGGCAGCTTCCAGTCGCTGCGCAACGAGGTCGACCCGGAGGGCGCGGCCCGGCACGGCATCGGGGTGGTGCGCCGGATCTCGGGCGGCGGAGCGATGTTCGTGGAGCCGGGGAACACGATCACCTACTCCCTGTCGGTGCCCGAGGCACTGGTCCAGGGGCTGTCGTTCCAGGACAGCTACGCCTACCTCGACGACTGGGTGCTCGGCGCGCTCGGCGAGATGGGCATCAGGGCGTGGTACCAGCCGCTGAACGACATCGCCACCGACCAGGGCAAGATCGCGGGCGCCGCCCAGAAGCGGATCGTCGGGCCGGGCGGAGGCCCCGGTGCGGTACTGCACCACGTGACCATGTCGTACGACATCGACGCGGACAAGATGGTGCAGGTGCTGCGGATCGGGCGGGAGAAGCTGTCCGACAAGGGGACGATGAGTGCGAAGAAGCGGGTGGATCCGTTGCGCCGGCAGACCGGACTGGCGCGCGAGGCCGTCATCGAGCGGATGATCGGCTCGTTCCGCGGCCGGTACGGGCTGACACAGGGCAGGGTGACGGACGAGGAGCGGGCGCAGGCGAACGAGCTGGCGCGGACGAAGTTCGCATCGCAGGAGTGGACGGCCAGGGTGCCGTAGCGTTCCCACGCGCCGTCAGCAGCCGCCGGCCCGGCGAACCGCGCGGGCCGAGACGGGGCGCAGCGTCCGGTCGCGCCTCCCGGACGGGATGTAACGGACAATCGGCGCGTCACGGGTGGGCTTCGGTGACGGGGCGGGTACGGAGCGGAGTTCACACTTCCGCCCCACCGGGAGACGTGTGACACTGGCGTCCCGTCCGCAGTGCGGACCTGCTCCGCACCGTCCGTCCCCACACGAGAAGTGCGCCGTGCGTGATTTTCCCCTGCCGCTCGCGCTCACCGCGCGCCTGAGCCCGGTCGTCGTGCTGGCCTGCGCCGGCTGGGCGCTCACGTCCGGCCCGTTCGCCGCGTCGGCGACCGCCGAGCACAAACCGGTCCAGCGGGCGGCCGGCGACACCAACACCCAGTCGGCCACCGCCCCTTCGTCGACCGCGGCGTCGAAGACGTACACGTCCGCTCCCGCGCCGTGCACCAGCATCTCCGCGAAGACCATCACGTCCCTGGTGCCGGACGCCAAGACGGCGGGCAAGGAAATCACGTCGACGGACACGCAGGTGCGCCGCACCTGCTCCTGGAACGCGCTCAAAGGGTACGAGTACCGCTGGCTCGACGTGTCCTTCGAGATCATGGGGTCGGAGGCGGCGGCCCAGAAGTCCTTCTCCGAGCGGACGTCCGAGAAGAGCGGCGGAGGGGCGGTCCCCGGGCTCGGTGACGGGGCGTACTCCGTGGTCAACCTCACCACCGAGGACAAGCAGCAGACCCGTGAGGGCGTGGTGGTGGTCCGCGCCTCCAACGCGCTCGTCGTCGTGACGTACAACGGCAGTGACTTCGAGACGAAGCAGGCGCCCGGCACCGACGAGATCAACACCGGCGCCATCAAGGCCGCCAAGGAGGCGGTGGCCGCGCTGGAGGACGGCCGCAAGGGCTGACCGTCCTCCACGCCCGGCGTCAGACGGTGGCCCGGTCCCGGCCCCGGGGCAGCATCAGCAGCAGGTACAGCAGCATCGCCGTGCCCAGGCCCACGGCCCAGCCGTAGTCGGCCAGCGGCTTCAGGGCCGGGAGGGGGCGGCCGTCGATCAACGGGTGGAAGTCCGCGCCACCGATGGCGAGGACGCCGCCCGTCACGAAGGCCACGACGGCCCGCCAGTTCCAGCCGCCGTCGTACCAGTAGCGCCCGCCCGCGCGGTACAGGTCGGCCAGGTTCAGGGAGGACCGGCGCAGGATCCAGTAGTCGGCGATGAGGATGCCGGCGACGGTGCCGAGCAGCCCGCCGACCAGGCCGAGCCAGGTGAAGATGTAGCCCTGCGGGTCGGAGTACAGCTTCCACGGGAGGATGAGCACGCCCAGCACGCAGGTGGCCAGGGCGCCGGCCCGGAAACTGATCCTGCGCGGCGCGACGTTGGAGAAGTCGAACGCCGGGGACACCAGGTTGGCCGCGATGTTCACGGACAGGGTCGCCACCAGCACCGTGACCAACGCGTACAGCAGACCGGCCACGTTGTCCGTCTTGGCGGCCAACTGCACCGGATCCCAGACCGGCTTGCCGTACACCGCCTGGGAGCCGGAGGTGACGAGCACCGACAGGAACGCGAACAGGGTCATCGTGGTCGGCAGGCCGAGCGCCTGACCCCACGTCTGGGCCTTCTGGCTCTTGCCGTACCGGGTGAAGTCGGGGATGTTCAGCGACAGCGTGGACCAGAAGCCGATCATGCCCATGAGGGAGGGCGCGAACAGCTTCCAGAAGTCCGCTCCCCAGCCCAGCCTGGACGGCTGGTCGAACAGCGGGCCGAGGCCGCCCGTCTTGCTGCTCATCCAGCCGAGCATCACGAACGCGCCGACCAGCACGAAGGGCGCCGCCCAGTTCTCGAACCGGCGGATGGTGTCCATGCCCCGGTAGATGATGGCCACCTGGATCGCCCAGAAGACGGCGAACGAGAGCCACATGGTCCAGGCGTGGCCGCCCACCTCGGAGGCGTTGGTCCAGCTGTGTCCGATCAGCTTCCCGGCGAGGAAGTAGATCGCCTCACCGCCGATCCAGGTCTGGATGCCGAACCAGCCGCAGGCCACCAACGCCCGTACGACGGCGGGCAGGTTGGCACCGCGCACCCCGAACGAGGCGCGGGCGAAGACCGGGAAGGGGATGCCGTACTTGGGTCCGGCGTGCCCGGTGAGCAGCATGGGGACCAGCACGATCACATTGGCCAGGGCGATGGTGAACACCGCCTGCTTCCAGTCCATGCCGACGGCGATCAGACCGGAGGCCAGGGTCCAGGAGGCCGTGTTGTGGGCCATGCCGACCCACAGTGCGGAGAAGTTGTACGTGGTCCAGGTGCGCCCCGCGACCGGGACGGGCAACAGGTCCACGTTGGCGTAGGGGCCGCTGGGCAGCGGTGTGCCGGGGGTGATTTCCACCCGCCCGTCGGGGAGGGTGACCTGGGCGGACGGCGGTATGGCCGTGGGAGCGGTGTCGGTCATGGGCAGCCCAATCGATGAGGTGGGTCGATGTGAGGCGGTACGGGCGCCCGGCCCCTCCCCGGGGAGGTGGGGAGGGGGGACAGGGGATGGGGGGTTGGGGAAGTGCGTTCGGCGGGACGGGAGTTGACGGTGGACCGGTGGGCTCAGTTATTGAGGGCCGGGATGACCTTCTGGCCGTAGGCGTCGATGACGGCCTCCTGCGCGTCGTGCATGTCGTAGACGGCGAACTGGTCGACTCCGAGGTCGCGCAGCGCCCTGAGCTTCTCGACGTGTGCCTCGGCCGGTCCGATCACGCAGAAGCGGTCGACGATCTCGTCGGGCACGAACTGGGTGTCGGGATTGCCGCTGCGACCGTGGTGAGCGTAGTCGTAGCCCTCGCGGGCCCGGATGTAGTCGGTGAGTTCGCCGGGTACGTCGCCGGAGTGCTCGCCGTACTTGGCGACCAGGTCGGCGACGTGGTTGCCGACCATCCCGCCGAACCACCGGCACTGCTCGCGGGCGTGGGCGAGCGCCTCGGGCGAGTCGTCGGCGGTGACGTACGCGGGGGCGGCCACGCAGATCTTGACCTCGGCCGGGTCCCTGCCGGCCGCTGCCGCCGCCGCCTTGACGGCCTTGACCATGTACTCGGTGAGGTACAGGTCGGCCAGCTGGAGGATGAACCCGTCGGCCTCCTCGCCGGTCATCTTCAGCGCCCTGGGCCCGTACGCGGCCATCCAGACCGGGAGTTGTGCGCCCGGTTTGATCCACGGGAACCTGATGACGGTGCCGCCGCCGAGGTCGGCCTCCTCGCCCTGCCCGAGGGCCCGGATGACGGACATGGCCTCGCTGATGCGAGCCAGGGTGTTGGGCTTGCGGCCGGCCACGCGCATCGCCGAGTCGCCGCGGCCGATCCCGCAGATGGTGCGGTTGCCGAACATGTCGTTGAGGGTGGCGAAGGTGGAGGCGGTGACCTCCCAGGTACGGGTGCCCGGGTTGGTGACCATCGGGCCCACCGTCAGTTTGCGGGTGTTCGCCAGGATCTGACTGTAGATCACGAAGGGCTCCTGCCACAGCACGGCGGAGTCGAAGGTCCAGCCGTGCGTGAAGCCGTTGCGCTCGGCCCGCTGCATGAGGCTGATGACACGTGAGGCCGGCGGGTCGGTCTGCAGGACGAGTCCGAAGTCCATGGCGCCACTCCTAGTCGAGGTACTGGCAGGTGGAACGCGGGGTGTAGACGCCGTGACCGGCGTGTCCGGTGTACTCCCGCCCGGTGATGACGAGTTCGCCCCGGGAGAGCACCGTCTCGACGCGGCCCGTGACGCGCCTGCCCTCGTACGCCGAGTAGTCGACGTTCATGTGGTGGGTCTCGGCGGACAGGACCTGCTCGGCGTGCGGGTCGTAGATGACCACGTCGGCGTCGGCACCGGGGGCGATGGTGCCCTTCTTCGGGTACAGGCCGAACATCCTCGCCGGGGTGGCGCAGGCGATCTCGATCCAGCGGCGGCGGGAGATGTGCCCGTCGACGACGGCCTGGTGGAGCAGGTCCATGCGGTTCTCCACACCCGGCAGACCGTTGGGGATCTTGGAGAAGTCGCCGCGCCCGAGCTCCTTCTGACCCTTGAAGCAGAAGGGGCAGTGGTCGGTGGAGACGACCTGGAGATCGTTGGTGCGCAGGCCCTTCCACAGGGCGGCCTGGTGTTCCGCGGGGCGCAGCGGTGTCGAGCACACGTACTTCGCGCCCTCGAATTCCGGCTCGGCCAGGTTGTCGGTGGACAGGAACAGGTACTGCGGGCAGGTCTCGCCGAAGACGTTCAGTCCCTCGTCGCGGGCCCTGGCCAGCTCGGCGACCGCCTCCTGTGCGGAGACGTGCACGACGTACAGCGGGGCCCCGGCGACCTGGGCGAGCCGGATGGCGCGATGGGTGGCCTCGGCCTCGAGCAGGGCCTTGCGGACCTCACCGTGGTAGCGGGGGTCGGTCTCCCCGCGGGCCAGCGCCTGCTCCACGAGGACGTCGATGGCGATGCCGTTCTCGGCGTGCATCATGATCAGACCGCCGTTCTCGGCGGAGCGCTGCATGGCGCGCAGGATCTGCCCGTCGTCGCTGTAGAAGACGCCGGGGTAGGCCATGAACTGTTTGAAGGAGGTGACACCCTCCTCCACCAGCAGGTCCATCTCCTTCAGGGTGTCCTGGTTCACGTCGGAGACGATCATGTGGAAGCCGTAGTCGATGGCGCAGTTGCCCTCGGCCTTGGCGTGCCAGGCGTCCAGGCCCTCGCGCAGGGAGTGGCCGACGCTCTGCACCGCGAAGTCGACGACGGTGGTGGTGCCGCCCCAGGCGGCGGCCCTGGTGCCGGTCTCGAAGGTGTCGGAGGCGAAGGTGCCGCCGAACGGCAGCTCCATGTGGGTGTGGGCGTCGACACCGCCCGGGATCACGTACTTCCCGGTCGCGTCGATCACCCGGTCCCCCGTCCAGGCCTCGGCGGCCGGGGTGCCGGAGGCGGCGAGGGCGGCGATGCGGCCGTCCTCGATCAGGACGTCGGCGTGGATCTCGTCGGACGCGGTGACGACGAGGCCACCGCGAATGACGGTACGGCTGCTCATGATCCCTCTCCTGCCAGGGTGGACGGTTGGGTCAGGGCGCGGTCAGCGGCGTGTACGTCCCCGGTGCCCGGTCGCGGTAGAACTGCCAGCGGTCGCGGACCTCGCGGAGTTTGGCCAGGTCCAGGTCGCGTACGACGAGTTCGGTCTCCTTGTCGCTCGCCACCTCGCCGACGAACTGCGCCTCCGGGTCCACGAAGTACGTGGTGCCGTAGAAGTCGTTGTCGCCGAGGTCCTCCACGCCGACCCGGTTGATCGCGCCGACGAAGTACTCGTTGGCGACGGCCGCCGCCGGCTGCTCCAGCTGCCACAGGTAGCGGGACAGGCCGCGCGAGGTGGCCGAGGGGTTGAAGACGATCTCGGCGCCGCCCAGGCCCAACGCCCGCCAGCCCTCCGGGAAGTGACGGTCGTAGCAGATGTACACGCCGATCCTGCCGACGGCCGTCTCGAAGACGGGCCAGCCGCTGTTGCCCGGGCGGAAGTAGAACTTCTCCCAGAACCCCTGGACCTGGGGGATGTGGGTCTTGCGGTACTTGCCCAGGTAGGACCCGTCCGCGTCGATGACGGCGGCGGTGTTGTACAGAACTCCCGGCTGTTCCTCCTCGTACATCGGCAGGACGAGGACGATGCCCAGCTCCCTGGCGAGCGCCTGGAAGCGCTTGACGGTCGGTCCGTCCGGGATCTGCTCGGCGTACTCGTAGAAGGCCTTGTCCTGGACCTGGCAGAAGTAGGGCCCGTAGAACAGCTCCTGGAAGCACAGGACCTGGGCACCCTGCGCGGCCGCGTCGCGGGCCGCCTGCTCGTGCACCTGGATCATGGATTCCTTGTCGCCGGTCCAGGCCGTCTGGAAGAGGGCGGCACGGATCACTCGGCTCATCGGGACCTCCGGTAGCTCGGTGTGCGGCGAGCCTAGGGAGTCCACGGTGAGCGTTTGAGTGGCAGCGTGTCACGTCTGCGGGCGCTCGGCGTGCCACCGTGTCACATGTCTGCGAGCCCATGTTTCACCGCCGTTCTCCCAGGTCATGGCATGTTTCACCCCTGTTGCGCGTCGTGCGCGAGGAGCGCGATGTGCACCGAGGCGGCCTGCTCGAAGTCGTCCAGGTCCACCCCGAGCCGCGTCTGTATCGCCTCCAGACGGCGGTAGAGCGCCGGCCGGGAGACGTGGTGGAGCAGGGCGGTGCGGGACTTGTTGCGGCCGGTGGAGAGGTAGGTCCGCAGCACGGACAGCAGGTCGTCGTCGGCCGCGCACAGCAGCCCGTCCAGTTCCCGCTCGGCGAAGGACTGCACGTGCGGGTCGTCCCGCAGCAGCCGGATGAGGCCGCGCAGGTGCACGTCCTTCAGGCGGACGACGGCCGGCAGGTCGAGGGCGGTCGAGGAGTCGGTCACCGCGTCCGCCACGTGCCGGGCCTCGCGCAGCCCGGCGGGCACCTCGTCCCAGGCGGTACGGGCGTCCGCGGCGGCGACGACCGTCCGGGCGGCCCCGGACTCCGCGCGAAGCCGGGCGGCGAAGTGCCCGGCGAGCGCGTCGGGGTCCTGGTCCCGGGCGAGGCTGAGCAGCACGGCGGTGGCGCCCTCCGCGAACTCGCCGACGAGACCGGACAGGCCCAGCACGCGCAGCAGCCGGTCGAGTTCGGCGGGCTCGCCGTCCCGGACGACCAGCGGCACGAACGTCCGCCGGTTGACAGGCAGTCCGGCGGCCCGCGCGCGGGGCAGCAACTGCCGCGCCGGTACGACCCCGCTCACCAGGTCGGTCAGCAGGCTCTGCGCGGACTGCTCCTCCCAGGAGCACACCGCGTTGCCGGCGAGCATGCGGTGCAGCACGAGCGCCTCGGCGGCGCGGTCGGCGAGCAGCCGCGCGGTGGCGGTGTCGCCGCGGTAGCCGCACAGTACGATCCGGCCCCACCGTTCCCCGCGCCCGCCCAACTCGGCGCGGATCCAGCCGTCGCCCTCACTGCCGCCGGCCTGCCGGGCGATGCGCTCCCAGTCGCGCAGCACGTCGTCCACCGCGGGCCGCTCCCCCGCCGTGGCCAGGACGCGGTGGGCGAGGTTGGTGACGACGACGGGGCAGGCGGTGTGCTGGGCAATCTCGTCGAGCAGGCGTTGCAGCGGGGCGCCCGCGGTGATGAGCGAGGTGAGCGCGGTGCGTACGGACTCCGACAGGCTGACGGCGGCGAACTTCCGCCGCACCAGCCGGGACTGGACCTCCTCGGTCAGTTCGGCGAAGGGGAAGGGGCGGTGCAGGACGACCATGGGCAGTCCGCAGCGCTCGGCGGCCCGGCGCATCACCTCGGGCGGGGTGGGAAAGGCCCGCCCCAGGCCGAGCACCACGGCCGCGGCCTCCGCCCGGTGCAGGGACCGGATGTACTCGGCCTGCTTGTCCTCGTCGCCGGCGAGCAGCACCCCGGTGGTGAGCACCATCTCGCCGCCGCTGAGCATCACCCCGACGTCGGCCGCCTCGGCGACGTGCACCCAGCGCACGGCCCGGTCGAGCTGGCCCGCGCCGGCCACCACCTCGGGCTCCCCGGCGAGCACCCGCTCCAGGCCGAGGACCTGACGGACCGACAGGGCCGGTTCCAACGGCTGCCACGATGTCGGGGCGCGCCCCGGGGCGGTGGTCATTGCGGTATTCCCTTGCTCGCTCGGTACTAGTACGTGCTCCTCAGCGCCCGTTCGAGGATCGTGGCGCCCTCCTCGGCCTCCGCAACGGTCAGGGACAGCGGCGGGGCGATGCGCAGGGCGCTGGTGCTGTGGCCGCCGCCCTTGCCGATGAGCAGGCCGCCCGCGCGCGCCGCCTCCAGCACGGCGGCGGCCGCCTGCGGATCGGCCTCGTCCGTCCGAGGCCTGACCAGCTCGACGCCGATCATCAGCCCGCGCCCGCGGACCTCGCGTACGCCAGGCAGCTGCGCGGCGACCGCTCGGAGCCGCTCGATGAGCAGCCCGCCGACGCGCCGGGCGTTGCCCTGCAGGTCGTGTTCCAGGAGGTAGGCGAGGTTGGCGAGGCCCGCCGCCATGGTGATCTGCGTGCCGCCGAAGGTGGAGATGCTGTTGGCGTCCAGGCAGTTCATGATCTCGGCGCTCGCGACGACTCCGCCGACGGACATGCCGTTGCCGATGCCCTTGGCGAACGTGAGCATGTCCGGCGGGCCGCTCCGTCCGTGCGCCTGCCAGCCCCAGAAGTGGTCGCCGGTGCGGCCCCAGCCGGTCTGCACCTCGTCGGCGATCCACAGGATGCCGTGCTCGCGGAGCACGTCCCGGAAGGCCGCGTAGAGGCCGTCGGGCGGGGAGGTGAAGCCGCCGACGCCCTGGATGGGCTCCGCGATCAGGGCCGCGGGCGGACGGGTGTGGCCGAGCAGGTCCTTCAGGTCCTCGACGCAGGCCGCGACGAACTCGGCGTCGCTCAGCTCGGCGAAGGGTCCGCGGGTACGGACACCGCCGTGGACGTACAGGGTCTGCA
Source organism: Streptomyces sp. NPDC046197 (assembly GCF_040646295.1). Classification (NCBI taxonomy): domain Bacteria; kingdom Bacillati; phylum Actinomycetota; class Actinomycetes; order Kitasatosporales; family Streptomycetaceae; genus Streptomyces; species Streptomyces sp. NPDC046197. The sequence continues at coordinate 123,900 of NZ_JBEYZY010000011.1, forward strand.
GCGGGGACAGCGAGGTCGGGGACCAGCCCCGGTTGCCGGTGATGCCGACCGAGCTGAAGGAGCGGCCGTGGTAACTGTTGCGCATGGCCAGGATCGTGTTGCTGCGCCGGTACGTCGTGGCGAGCAGCAGCGCGGTGTCGTTGGCCTCGGTGCCGGAGGTGGTGAAGAACACCCGGGCGTCCGGGATACCGCTCAACTGGGCGATGCGTTCGGCGAGTTCGACCATCGGCCGGTTGAGGTAGAGCGTGGAGGAGTGGATGATCCGTCCGGCCTGCTCGCTCACCGCCTTGGTCACCTCGGGCAGCGCGTGCGCGGTCATCGTGGTGAGGATGCCGCCGAAGAAGTCGAGGTACCGGTGGCCGGCGGCGTCCCAGACGTGGCGGCCCTCGCCGTGGGTGATCTCGATCGGGTCCTCGTAGTAGAGGGCGAGCCAGTCGGGCAGAACGGCCTTGTGGCGGTCGTAGAGGTCCTTCACGGCTGCACCAGCCCTTCGTACGCCTCGGGGCGGCGGTCGCGGTAGAAGGCCCACTGCTGCCGCACCTGTTCGATCAGGTCGAGGTCGAGGTCGCGGACGACGAGTTCCTCCTTGGAGTCACTGGCCACGTCCCCGACGAACTGCCCGCGCGGGTCGACGAAGTACGACGTCCCGTAGAAGTCGTTGTCGCCGTACTCCTCCTGTCCGACGCGGTTGATGGCGGCGACGAAGTACTCGTTGGCGACGGCCGCGGCGGGCTGCTCCAGCCGCCAGAGGTGGGCGGACAGGCCGCGGTGCGTGGCGGAGGGGTTGTAGACCAACTGGGCGCCGTTCAGGCCGAGTTGCCGCCAGCCCTCGGGGAAGTGACGGTCGTAGCAGATGTAGACGCCCACCCGGCCGACGGCGGTGTCGAAGACGGGCCAGCCGAGGTTGCCGGGTTTGAAGTAGTACTTCTCCCAGAAGCCCTTGACCTGCGGGATGTGGTGTTTTCGGTACTTGCCGAGGTAGGTGCCGTCGGCGTCGATCACGGCGGCGGTGTTGTAGTAGAAGCCCGACTGCTCGACCTCGAAGACCGGAACGACGATCACCATGCCGGTCTCGCGGGCGAGTTCCCGCATCCGGCGCACCGTGGGACCGTCCGGGACCGGCTCGGCCCAGCGGTAGTGCTCCGGCTCCTGGACCTGGCAGAAGTAGGGCGAGTTGAAGACTTCCTGGAACCCGATGATCCCGGCGCCCTGACGGGCCGCCGCACGGGCGTGCTCCTCATGTTTGGCGACCATGGACTCGGTGTCGCCGGTCCAGGTGGCCTGGACCAGGGCCGCGCGGACGACGTTGGCCATGAGCTGCTCCTTCGACTGTACGTCGCAGCCTCTACGCCCGTAGAGCAGGCCTAGAGGGACGAACGTAAGCCTCCGGGACGGCCTTGCCAAGACCATCGTCGTCAACCCGCGGAGTCGATCATGTTTCACACTCCGGTGGGTGAGTGCCCGGGCAGGTCGGAGGGGGTGCGTACCGGATCAGGTGGCGAAACCGGCGACCCTGAGCGCATGGACGAGGTCCCAGTGACGCTCGTCGGACACGCCCCGGGCGGCCTCCAGCAGCAGGGGGACGAGTCGCCGCGGATCGGGCTCGGCGCTGCGGGCCGCCTGTTCCGGGGTGCGGACCCGCACGTAGGCGTCGAGCAGCACGCGCACCTCGCGGTGGCGCCCCTGGCCGGCCAGGCCGAGCAAGGCCTCACCGAGGTCCGCGGCGGGCCGCAGCACGCCCTGCCGGACGATCTGCTCCCCGTCGGCGGTCCGACCGGCCGCGACCAGTGCGTCGGCGGCCGTGACGAGGCGGTCGGCGGGCAGCGAGGCGGCCTCCCACAGGAGGGTGGTCCAGTCGGCTCCGAGCCCGGCCCGCTCCAGCGCGGCGGCGAGCAGGGGCAGGCGCGCGGCAGGCCAGTGCGCGGCCTCGGCCAGCAGCGCGTGCGCCTCGCCGCTGCGTCCCTCGCCGCGCAGCCCGGCGAGGGTCTCGACGGCATCGGCGACGGCCTGCCTGTCGCCGGCGTCCGGGGCCTGGGCCCGGACTGGGGAGCGCTCCACGACCTCGGCGGCGGCCCCGGCGAACCGGGCACCGCGCGGAGTCCGGCCGGTGGCCGCCCCCGGGGCGGGCAGCACCGGCCCGGCACCGCCCGGCGGTACGGCCACGGCAGGAGTCTCCTCCTCGACCGCCCCGGC
>NZ_JBEYZY010000011.1:126189-254405 GCF_040646295.1 Streptomyces sp. NPDC046197
GGCGAACCGAGCACTGCCACGCCGCCGCCTGCGCTGCCCGGGAGCACGGGCGGAACCGTCGGCAGACACCTCCGGCACGCCCGCCGCCGAGGCGGGCAGCACCGGCCCGGCACCGCCCGGCGGTACGGCCACGGCAGGAGTCTCCTCCTCGACCGCCCCGGCGAACCGAGCACTGCCACGCCGCCGCCTGCGCTGCCCGGGAGCACGGGCGGAACCGTCGGCAGACACCTCCGGCACGCCCGCCGCCGAGGCGGGAGCGCCGACGACGGGGCCGACCGGGGAGGGCGCGGGGCCGCCTGCCGCGGGGCCGGCGACAGAGGGCGCGGGACCGCCTGCCGCCGGGCCGTACATGCCGCTCCCCTCGGCTCCGGGGGCGGGGCCGACGGGAGAGGGTGCGGGGCCGCCTGCCGCGGGGCCGTGCACGCCGCTCCCCTCGGCTCCGGGGGCGGGGCCGCCTGTCGCCGCCGGGCCGTGCACGCCGCTCCGCCCGGCCGCTCCGGGGGCGAGGCCGATCCGAGATGGCGAAGGGCCACCTGCCGCCGGGCCGGTCGGAGAGGGCGCGGGGCCACCTACCGCCGAGCCGGTCGCAGAAGGCGCGGGGCCACCTGCCGCCGGGCCGGTCGCAGAAGGCGCGGGGCCACCTACCGCCGAGCCGGTCGCAGAAGGCGCGGGGCCACCTACCGCCGAGCCGGTCGCAGAAGGCGCGGGGCCACCTGCCGCCGGGCCGTGCACGCCGGGCCCCTCGGCGGCTCCGGGCGCGGTCCGCTCGCCGCGGTCCCGGAAGGCTGCCGCTCCGGCCGCCCTTCCGTCGGCCGTCCCGTCCGCAGGGACATCGGTCGCGGACCACTCGTCCCGCCGCCGCACCACAGACGCGGCCCGCTCACCCACGTACGGACCGCCCCGGTCACCGCGCGGATCCACACCCCCAGCCTCGTCCCCCGGGCCGCCACGCCCCCAGAGTCCAACGCCGCCCTCCCCCCGAGGCACGGCCCCTTCCGCCGAGGCGGCTCCCCCGCCCGTGACGAGCCCGTGCGGGGGCCGGTGGTCGTCCGCCGGGAGTCGGTCCGGCCTGTCGATCCTGGCCCGTAGTTCCGCGCATCGTGCGGTCGCGCGTTCGTGATCGTCCTGGGCCCAGGCCAGGTCGACGCGGAGGGCGTCGGCCTCCTCGCGGGTGGCTGCCGAGGCCAGGCGGCGGCTCAGTTGTGCCTGGCGTTCGGCCGCGTACCTCTGTTCGCGGAGCATCGCGCCGAGACGGTCCCGGAGGGAGTCCCGGGCGCCGGGCCGGGCGTCGTACGCCGCGAGCGCCGCGGCGTGCAGGAGGCGGGCCCGTTCCCGCTCCGGCGCGGCGGCCGCCGGTCCGTGTTCCGCGGCGAGGTCCTGCAGGAGGGCCTCCACCACGTCCCACGGCGGCACCTCACGTCCCTCGCGGCAGGCCCGCATGCCCTCGGGGTCGCGCCGCCAGAAGACGCCGCACCAGCCGCCGCCCTGGTCGAGACACGCCAGCAGACCGTCCAGGTAGGTCGCGAACTCCCGCAGCCGACCCGGGAGATGATCCACAGCCATCGTCCAACTCCCGTCAGACCGGAGCACTCCGACTCGTAGCGAACACCATTCGTGTTACGGGGCGGCTACGGGGAGTTTGCGCCGGGGCGTGCAGGGACCTCCGCGGGCGCGGCAAGCCGGGGTGAGGTCGCACCACCGCGGGCATCGAGGCGGCCGTCCCTGCACATGCCTTCCGCGGGAACCCGTGCCATCGTGGCATGAACGGCCCCGCGTCGGGTTACCCGGCCCCGGCACGTCGTCAGCGAAGGAATGGAAAGCCATGACCAGCGGCTTCATCGGCCCGGAGGGCGACCCCTTCGGCGAATTCCTCTCCCGCTACTTCGGCGGATCGTCCCAGGGGCCCCGGCACATCGACATCGGACGGCTGCTCAGCCAGCCCGCCCGGGAACTCGTGCGGGGCGCCGCCCAGTACGCCGCCGAGCACGGCAGCCGGGACCTGGACACCGAACACCTGCTGCGGGCGGCGCTCGCCACCGAACCCACCCGAAGTCTGCTCAGCCGGGCCGGCGCGGACCCCGATTCCATGGCGACGCAGATCGACGAGCGGTCCGGCCCGGTCCAGCGCCCGCAGGGCAACGCACCGCCGCCCACCTCGCTCTCGCTCACCCCGGCCGTCAAACGCGCCCTTCTCGACGCCCACGACATGGCGCGGGCGAGCGGCGCCGGATACATCGGCCCCGAGCACGTGCTGAGTGCCCTGGCCGCCAACCCGGACTCGGCGGCCGGGCACATCCTGAACGCGGCCCGGTTCGCCGCCTCCGGTGGCTCCTCCGAGGCGCCGGAGGCCGCGCCGCCCCTCGCCGAACGGCAGCGGCAGCGGCACTCCTCGACGCCGACCCTGGACAAGTACTCGCGCGACCTCACCGAGCTGGCCCGGCAGGGGCGCATCGACCCGGTGATCGGGCGGGACGAGGAGATCGAGCAGACCATCGAGGTGCTCTCCCGGCGTGGCAAGAACAACCCGGTGCTGATCGGGGATGCCGGCGTCGGCAAGACCGCCATCGTGGAGGGGCTGGCACAGCGGATCGTCGAGGGCGACGTCCCCGACATCCTCGCCGCCCACCGGGTCGTGGCCCTGGACCTGACGGGCGTGGTCGCGGGCACCCGCTACCGGGGCGACTTCGAGGAGCGGCTCAACAACATCGTCGGCGAGATCCGGGACCACTCCGGGCAGCTGATCGTGTTCATCGACGAGCTGCACACCGTCGTCGGCGCCGGCGGAGGCGGCGAGGGCGGTTCGATGGACGCGGGCAACATCCTCAAGCCCGCCCTGGCCCGCGGCGAGCTGCACGTCGTGGGCGCGACGACGCTGGAGGAGTACCGGCGGATCGAGAAGGACGCGGCACTGGCCCGGCGGTTCCAGCCGATCCTGGTACCCGAGCCGTCGGTCCCGGACGCGCTCGAGATCCTGCGCGGCCTGCGCGACCGCTACGAGGCCCACCACCAGGTCCGCTACACCGACGAGGCGCTGGTGGCCGCCGTGGAGCTGTCCGACCGCTACCTCACCGACCGCCGCCTGCCGGACAAGGCGATCGACCTGCTCGACCAGGCCGGCGCCCGGGTGCGGCTGCAGGCGCGCACGAAGGGCACGGACGTACGGGCCATGGAGCGCGAGGTCGAGCAGCTCGCCCGGGACAAGGACCAGGCGGTCGCGGACGAACAGTACGAGCAGGCCACGCAGTTGCGGGACCGCATCACTCAGCTGAAGGAGCGGATCACCCGGGAGTCCGGCGGCGGGGAGGTCGACGAGGGGCTCACACTCGTGGTCACCACCGAGGCGATCGCCGAGGTGGTGTCCCGGCAGACCGGCATCCCGGTGAGCAGCCTCACCCAGGAGGAGAAGGAGCGCCTGCTGGGACTGGAGGAGCATCTGCACCGGCGGGTGGTCGGTCAGGACGAGGCGGTCAGCGTCGTCGCCGAGGCGGTGCTGCGCTCCCGTGCCGGGCTGGCCGACCCGGACCGGCCGATCGGCAGCTTCCTGTTCCTCGGCCCGACCGGCGTCGGCAAGACCGAACTGGCCCGCGCGCTCGCGGAGGCCCTGTTCGGCAGCGAGGACCGCATGGTGCGCCTGGACATGAGCGAGTACCAGGAGCGGCACACGGTGAGCCGGCTGATCGGCGCCCCGCCCGGATACGTCGGTCACGAGGAGGCCGGTCAGCTCACCGAGGTGGTGCGCAGGCATCCGTACTCGCTGCTCCTGCTGGACGAGATGGAGAAGGCGCACCCGGACGTCTTCAACATCCTGCTGCAGGTCCTCGACGACGGGCGGCTGACCGACTCCCAGGGCCGGACGGTGGACTTCACCAACACCGTCATCGTGATGACGAGCAACCTGGGCTCCGAGGCGATCACCCGGCGGGGCGCCGGAATCGGGTTCGGCGCGGGGGGTGCCGAGGCGGACGAGGAGGCGCGGCGTGAACAGATCCTGCGCCCGCTGCGCGAGCACTTCCGGCCCGAGTTCCTCAACCGCATCGACGAGATCGTCGTCTTCCGCCAGCTCACCGCGGAGCAGCTGCGGCAGATCACCGACCTGCTGCTGGAGCGGACCCGCCGTCTGCTGCACGCGCAGGACGTCACCGTCGAGTTCACCGCGGCGGCCGTCGACTGGCTCGCCCAGCGCGGCTTCCAGCCCGAGTACGGCGCCCGCCCGTTGCGCCGGGTCATCCAGCGCGAGGTCGACAACGAGCTCTCCCACCTGCTCCTCGACGGCCGGATCGGCGCGGGCGGCAGGGTCACGGTGGACGTCGAGGACAAACGTCTGGTCTTCCGCACGGAGGCCGGGAGGTCCGCCCCCGGACCGGGGGACGCGGCGCCCTCGCCCGGGCCCGGGACCCCGGACGCCACGCCACCGGCGGCGGCGACGACGGACGGTCCTGACCCGTCCGGCCCGGAGGCGTGACGGCCCAGAGGCGTGAAGTCCTGCCCTGCGGAGGGCACCTTGGCCCTTCCGGCCCGGAGGCGTGACGCCCTGCCCCGCGTCGTCGGCCGTCGCCCGCCGTCGCCGAGCGCGCTACGGCGCCGGGTACACCACCATCGCCGAGCCGCCGCCGCGGCGTACCCTCTCCGCGGCGGCCAGCCACTTGCCGTCCGGCAGGCGCTGAACGCCCGTGGCGGCCCCGATCTCGGGATTGAGCTTGAAGGAGTGCCCGATCGCCTCGAGTTGCTTCCTCAGCCCGCTGTCGTACAGTCCGGGTTCCAGCTCGGTCTGGGCCGCGTTGCGCTGACTGGCGCGCGGCGCGGCGATGGCGTCGACCAGCGGCAGGTGCCGGTCGAGGAACTCGGTGAGCGTCTGCAGCACGGTGGTGATGATGGTCGCCCCGCCGGGCGAACCGAGCGCCACCACCGGCCTGTTCGACTTGTCCAGCACGATCGCCGGTGAGATCGACGAGCGCGGCCGCTTGCCGGGACCCGGCAGGTTGGGGTCGTGCACGGCCGGGCTCGCCGGGGTGAAGGAGAAGTCGGTCAGCTCGTTGTTGAGCAGGAAGCCGCGACCGGGGACGGTGATGCCGCTGCCGCCGGTCTGCTCGATGGTCAGCGTGTAGGAGACGACGTTGCCCCACCGGTCGGCGACCGTGAGGTGGGTCGTGTTGTCGCCCTCGTACGTGGTCGGGGCGGCCTTTCCGGCCACGGAGCAGGCGGTCGGGTGCCGCGGGTCGCCGGGCGCGAGCGGGCTGGTGAGGACCGCCTCGTCCTTGATGAGGCACGCGCGCGAGTCGGCGTACCGCTGCGCCAGCAGCTGCTTGGTCGGTACGTCCTCGAAGGCGGGGTCGCCGACCCAGCGTCCGCGGTCGGCGAAGGCGATGCGGCTCGCCTCGATGAAGTGGTGCAGGTACTGGACCTCGCTCGCCCTGGAAAGGTCCGTGTTCTCCAGGATGTTGAGCGCTTCGCCGACGGTCGTGCCGCCGGAGGAGGAGGGCGCTATGGAGTAGACGTCGAGCCCGCGGTAGGAGGTCTTCGTGGGCGCCTGGAGCTTGGCGCGGTAGGCCGCCAGGTCCTTGTCGGACAGCTTGCCGGGGCGGGCGTTCCACCCGGAGGCCGGGTCCACGGGCGGGTGGTCGACCGTCTTGACGATGTCGTCGCCGAGGTCCCCGTGGTAGATCGCGGCGATCCCCTTCCTGCCCAACTCCTCGTAGGTGCGGGCGAGTTCCGGGTTCCTGAAGGTGGAGCCGACGGCCGGGAGCCGCCCGCCGGGCAGGAACAGCCTGGCGGTGTCCGGGAAGTAGCGGAACCGGGTCTCGTTGGAGGCGGTCTGCGAGCGGAACGTGTCGTCGACGGTGAAGCCGTCGCGGGCGAGCCGCTCGGCCGGCTTGAGGACCGTGCCCAGCCGTCTGGTGCCCCACTCGTCCAGCGCCGTCTGCCAGGTGGCGGCCGTGCCCGGTGTGCCGACGCTGAGGCCGCTGCTGACGGCGTCGTTGAAGGCGAGGGGCTTGCCGTTCTCCACGAAGAGGCCGGAGTCGGCGGTGAGCGGCGCGGTCTCCCGGCCGTCGATGGTGTGCACCGTGCGGGAGCGGGCGTCGTAGTAGACGAAGTAGCCGCCTCCGCCGATGCCGGAGGAGTAGGGCTCGGTGACGCCGAGCGCGGCGGCGGTGGCGACAGCCGCGTCGACGGCGTTGCCGCCCTTCCTCAGGACTTCGATGCCGGCGGCGGAGGCGTCCGCGTCCACACTGGCGACAGCACCGCCGTAGCCGACGGCCACGGGGACCTTCCCGACCGGTTTCGCCGTCGTCCCCGTGCCGGCGCTCGTCCTCGCGACGGGCGGCGCCGCCGCCCCCACCGACACCACGGCGGCCGACACCGCCACAACCGCCAGCTTCCGAACACCAGGGCGACGCATGCGCACCTCCAGTCAGAGACCGTCCGCGCAGCCTATTCCATTGCCATGATCCCGTCAGGAGTGTCTCGAACACCGTTTCACTCGACCCGCTACCATGCGCGGCCATGAACGACGACGTGCGCAACATCGTCCTGGGTGTGATAGCGGCCGGCGTCAGCGCCGCGCTCGGCTGGCTGGCCCGGACCTACCTGTGGCAGCGGAAGCTGCGGCGCAAGCAGGCCTTCTTCGGGCTGCCCGACAACTCCGAGTCGCTTCTCGTGGTCAACCGCGAGGCGGGCGGACCCGAACTGACGGTGATGCGGCACGACGTGTTCGCCCTGCTCGAACTCTCCGCCCTGATCAAGGACTGCAACGCCCACGCCCAGGTCGTCGCGCACGACGCGGCCCAGCAGGGGTTCGGCGAGCGCACCGAGTTCTGCGTCGGGGGCCCGGCCTCCAACCGCCGAATGGCCGCACACCTGCACTCCCTGCTGCCCGGCGTTCGGGTGAATGTGGACGCCGAGCCCGGTCCGGACCGCGGGGCGTTCCAGATCGGCAGCGAGCGCTACCGGCTGGAGGGCGGCCGCAACGAGTACGTGCTGCTGGCCCGGCTCACCGCAGGCGAGCGCCGGGAGGCCCGGCCGGTGTTCCTCTTCTGCGGCCAGCGGGCGATCACCAACCAGGCCGCGACCCGCTATCTGGCCCGCAACCACGCCCGGCTGGCCCGCAAGTACGGCAACTCCTCCTTCGCGCTGCTGCTGAAGGTGGTCAACTCGCAGGCGTACGGGCCCGACGTGGTCGAACTCGTCGCGGACGTGACGCGGGCGGCGCAGGCGCCACTGCCGGAGGCGGCACCGGTCCGCACCTCGCACCGGGCGACCGGCTGAGTATGCGGAGGGCGCACTTCAGCCACACCGCCGCAAACGAAATCAACACTTCAACAAGCTTTACCCGCACGTAACTTACCAACGGGTTACTTCTGGTAAGGGTCTGAGGTTACCTTCGGGTCACTTTGTGCTGACACCAGTAAGGAGTGCCCCCGTGGGACACCACCGCAGGACCCTGCGCACCACGGCCGTGGGTGCCGTCTCGGCGACCCTGATCGCCGGCAGCGCCCTCGGCCTCGCCCCCGTCGCCCAGGCGGCCCCGAACGGCGTCCGCTTCGTCGACATCACCGGCGACGGCGGCACCGTCCTCAAGGCCAACGTCGTCACCCCGGCGAACGCCGACGGTTCCCGCAGCTACCCGCTCGTCGTACTGCCCACGAGCTGGGGGCTGCCCCAGATCGAGTACCTCACCCAGGCCCAGAAGCTCGCCGACTCCGGCTATGTCGTCGTCACCTACAACGTGCGCGGCTTCTGGCAGTCCGGCGGGCAGATAGAAGTGGCCGGCCCACCCGACTGGGCCGACGCCTCGAAGGTGATCGACTGGGCACTGGCCAACACGCCGGCCGATCCGCGGCACATCGGCATGGCGGGCGTCTCCTACGGCGCCGGCATCAGCCTGCTCGCCGCCGAGCACGACAAGCGCATCAAGACGGTCGCCGCGCTCAGCGGCTGGGGGGATCTGATCGACTCGATCTACTCCGGGCGTACCCAGCACATCCAGGCCGCGGCCCTGCTGGACGGCGCCGGCACCCTCACCGGCCGCGAGAGCCCCGAACTCCGGAAGGTGTTCGACGACTTCTACGCCTCCGACCTGACGAACGAACAGGGGCTCATCGACTGGGGGAAGATACGTTCTCCCGCGACCTACGTCGACCAGCTGAACCAGAACGGCACGGCGGTGCTGCTGGCCAACAGCTGGGGCGACACGATCTTCTCGCCCAACGAGTACGCCGACTTCTACGACCGGCTGACGGGCCCGAAGAGACTGGAGTTGCGGCCCGGCGACCACGCCACCGCCGAGATCCCCGGACTGTTCGGGCTGCCCAACGACGTCTGGACCGACACCCGGCGCTGGCTGGACCACTACCTCAAGGGCGAGGACAACGGCATCGACCGCGAGCAGCCGGTGCAGCTGGAGACCCGCTCCTCGGACGGCTACGAGGGCTACCCCGACTGGAAGTCGGTGGGCCGGACGAAGAAGAAGATCGACCTGGCGGGCGCGACCACGATCCACGCCAACGTCGACTCGGGCGCAGACGGCGGGATCATCTTCCTGTCCAGCATCCTCGACCAGGCGGCCCGTATTCCCCCGATGGCGTGGATCCCCCTTCTTCCCCGCCGCTGGGCCGCGGTGTGGCAGTCGGAGAAGTACGGCGGCGTCCAACGGGTGCGGGGAACCGCGACGTTCCACACGACGCTCACCCCCACCAGGGAGAGCGGCACCTTCATCGCCTACCTGTACGACGTGGGTCCGCTGGGGATCGGCAAGCTGGTCACGCACGCGCCGCTGACCTGGCACGGGCGCACCCCCGGAGAGCCGTTCGGCGTGGACCTGCCGCTGTACTCCACCGCCTACGACGTCCCGGCCGGGCACCGGCTCGCCCTCGTCGTGGACACCGTCGACCCGCTCTACATCGAGCACAACCCGTCCGGCGCGCAGCTGACCTTCTCCTCGCCCGCGGACAACCCTTCCTACCTGTCCGTTCCGCTGCGCGAGCAGTGATCTCCGGCTGCCGCCGGGCGGGCCTGGCCCTGGTGAACGCCGCCCCCTACGGCCCGGAGGCCGTGGGGGTATCCCCTCGCCGCAGCAGCGTCCTCGGGGGATGAACGGCACATCGTAGTCGAGGTTCGCTCACGGGTTCCACGCCCATCCGCAGCCCCACCCCCTCTCAGCTGTTTCCGTGGTGTCCGCAAACTATCCAGACACGACCGGAGTTGATAAACGACACGCACCTTTTGGGCAATAGCCGTATTTACCTGGTATTGCGTCCGGAGACTGACGCCGGGTCAGGTCTCCGAGACCTCGGCGTACAGTTGTGAGAGCTCGGGGACCCCGCTCGCCACCCAGGTGTGACCGGCGGCCACCACGTCGAACTCGCGGCCGGAGGCGAGTTTGACGACGGGCTGACCGTTCGGCCAGATGTCCCAGGCCGCGCCGGGGACGGTGCGGACGAGGACCGTACCGAGGTAGAGACCCGCGTCGTTGCCGAGCCAGGGCAGGATCTCGTCGTCGTCGCGCCAGCGCGGCAGCAGCTGGTCCAGTGCCTCGAGGGAGGCCGCGGAGTCGTCGAGCCGGATCCCCGCCAGGGAGGCCTGCGAGCGCAGCAGTTCGCACTCGGCGAGCAGGTCCGCGACGGCCGCGCCGTCACCGCCGTCCTGCGCGCCACCGGAGGAGAACACCGCGACACCGCGGGCGAGTCCACGCTTCTTGCGCCTGCCGGGGAAGGGGATGTTCATACGCCCAGCCTGTCACTCGCACCGCCGTCGCGCACCAGTGCGGACGGCGGTGCGACGAGTACCCGATGGCGGGCCCGTGGCCCTACACGTCCAGGTCCACCACGACCGGCGCGTGGTCCGAGGCCCCCTTGCCCTTGCGCTCCTCGCGGTCCACGTAGGCGTCGGCGACCGCCTTCGCGAACGGCTCGTTGGCGTACACCAGGTCGATGCGCATGCCGCGGTTCTTCGGGAAGCAGAGCTGGCGGTAGTCCCAGTACGTGAAGGGGTGGTCGTACTTCAGGGGGCGCGGGACCACGTCGGTGAGTCCTCCCTCGCGCAGGGCGGCCAGGGCGGCCCGCTCGGCCGGGGTGACATGGGTGCTGCCCTCGAACGCGGCCACGTCGAAGACGTCGTCGTCCGTCGGCGCCACGTTGTAGTCGCCGAGGACCGCGAACGGGCGGCTGCCCGTGGCGTCGCCGGCGACGGCCGCCTTCAGGGCCTCGAACCACTGCAGCTTGTAGGCGTAGTGGGGGTGGTCCACCTCACGTCCGTTCGGCACATAGACCGACCAGACGCGGACCGGGCCACAGGTCGCGGAGATGGCGCGCGGTTCCTGTACGCCCTCGTAGCCGGGGTCCCCGGGCAGGCCCTTGACCACGTCCTCGAGGCCGACGCGGGAGAGCACCGCCACGCCGTTCCACCGGCCGGTCGCGTGGACGGCGGCCTCGTAGCCCAGCTCGCGCAACTGGTCGAACGGGAACTGCTCCTCGGGGATCTTGGCCTCCTGGATGCACAGTACGTCGGTGCCACTGCTCTCCAACCAGGCAAGCAGCCTCGGGAGGCGGGCGGTGATCGAGTTCACGTTCCAGGTCGCGATGCGCATGCCTCACAACCTACCGGGCGGGTACGACAACGCTCCCCCGCCCGGTTCTTCCGGGCTCCGTCCCTCAGACCTCCGCGGACGCGCCGGGCGTCAGCCGCAGGTGCTCCGTACCGCCCAGGGCGCCGATCTGGTTGTCGTAGATCGGGCGGGCGAGGTCGGTGAGGAGGGCGTCGTGGATGTCGTAGGCGCGCAGGGGCTTGACCTCGCGCACGTAGTCGATCACCTCGGCGATCTTGTTCCAGGGCGCCATCACCGGGAGCATCAGCGTCTCCACCTGGTGGTCCGGGACAGTGAGGGCGTCGCCGGGGTGGAAGACCTTGCCGCCGTCGATCAGATAGCCGACGTTCGTGATGCGCGGGATGTCCGGGTGGATCACGGCGTGCAGCTCGCCGTGGACCTGGACGTCGAACCCGGCGGCCGTGAACGTGTCGCCGTGGCCGACGGTGTGCACCCGGCCCGGGAACGCCGCCGAGATCTTCTCCGCGACCGACTTCAGCGTCCAGATCTCGGCCGCCGGGTTGGTCTCCAGGCCTGCCCGCAGCCGGTCCTCGTTGAAGTGGTCGAGGTGCTCGTGCGTGACCAGGATGGCGTCCGCACCGACCGCCGCGTCCTCCTCGCTGAAGGTGCCGGGGTCGACGACGAGCGTGCGTCCGTCCTTCTCCAGGCGAATGCAGGCGTGCGACTTCTTCGTGAGCCTCATGGCACCATCCTGCCCCTACCGGGGAGCGGGCGGGCGGTTCGAGCCTGGTGCCCCTGGTGGCAGGGTGACGATCACCGAACGCCACCCGGCGTGGCGGCCGACGGCCAACGGGCGAGCCGTCGGCCGCCCGAGCGGCGGCACTGCCCGGCCACCCGCGGTACCACCCCGGTCACTCCGTCGGAGTGGTCTCCTCGCGGATCACCTGCTGGGCCACCTTGAACGCGCTGCCCGCCGCGGGAACGCCGCAGTAGACGGCCGCCTGCAGCAGCACCTCCTTGATCTCGTCCGGGGTGAGACCGTTGCGCAGGGCGGCCCGGACATGGGAGGCGAGTTCCTCCAGGTGACCGCCCGCGACCAGGGCGGTGAGGGTGACGCAGCTGCGGGCGCGCCGGTCGAGGCCCGGCCGGTCCCAGATCTCTCCCCAGGCGTAGCGGGTGAGGAAGTCCTGGAAGTCACCGGAGAAGTCGTCTGTGCGGGCCAGCTCCTCGTCGACGTGGGCGTCACCGAGCACCTCCCGGCGGACCTTCAGGCCGATGTCGTACCGGTCCGGCCGCTCCGCGGCCCGGGGCGGCGCGGCCGCCGGACCTATCTCGGCGATGGGCGCGGCCTGCGGGGGCGGGGCGAGGACAGGCCTTGCCGGGGGCGCGAGGATCGGCATCCGGCCGGTGGTGGTGTCGAAGGCGGGCTGCCACGCGGTGGAGAAGTGCCGCACCAGCAGGTCGCTGACGGCTGCGGGCTGCTCGACGGGCACCAGGTGGGAGGCACCGGGTACGACGGCGAGGCGCGCGTCCGGAATCCCGGCGACCAGGGTGCGGGCCTCGGCGGGACCGGTGACCTGGTCGTCCGAGCCGACCAGGACGAGCGTCGGTGCGCCGACCCGGGCGAGTTCGGCGCGGACGTCGAAGGCGGCGAGCGCCTCGCAGGCGGCGATGTAGCAGCCGGGGTCGGTGGTACGCACCATCTGCACGGCCCAGTCGGTGATCGCGGGCTGGGCAGCCGCGAACCCGGCGGTGAACCAGCGGTCGGGGGACGTACGGGCCATCGGATCGAGCCCGTTCGTGCGGACGATCACCCCGCGCTGCCGGAACTCGTCGGCCGTGCCGAACCGCGGCGAGGCGGCGATCAGCGCGAGCGAGGCGAGGCGCTCCGGATGGCGCAGGGCCAGCTCCACACCGACCGCGCCGCCCAGTGCGCAGCCCGCGTAGCCGAAGCGCTGCACGCCGAGTCCGTCGAGCGTGACGAGCAGCCGGGCCGCCAGGTCGGAGACCGATCCGGCCGGGTGGGCGGGGGCGCCGCCGTGGCCCGGCAGGTCGAACCGGAAGACACGCCACTGCTTGGCCAGCTCCGGGACCTGCCGGTCCCACATGTGCCATGTGGTACCCAGTGAGGGACCCAAGATCAGGACCGGAGCGTCTTCTGGCCCGTCAAAGCGGTATTGCAGGGTGTTCGGTGGTGTCTCACTCACGCCCCAGACCCTCTCACGTCTCACGGACGCCCTCATCGCCCCGCCGCCACAACAGCCGGACCCGTGGCAGCCGGTGACCTCGGCGGGCTGGCACCGCGACTCGGATGGTACGGCGCGCTCGCCGGACTCCATGTGCCACATCGAACTGCGCCCGTTGAGCGAATTCAGTGGCCGGTCGTCCTGGCACGTTGAGACCTGCGAGCCCGGCGACGGGCAGTTCCCCGGCCCGCGCATCTGGCACGCCTACTTCGATGAGGACGTCCCCGCCCACCATGTCGGATCGTTCCTCACCGCGCTGGCCGACCGCAGCCCGCTCCAGCGCGGCATGTACGACCGCACTGGCCACTACAGCGCCATACAGGAGCCCAGCCCGCTGCGCCCGCAGCAGGTGGTCGACGCCCACACTGCCCGTATCGCGTCGCTCCGCGGCCGGGCACGCTCCGCCCGCAAGCAGCAGACGAAACCCGCACCGACCCCGGCGCCGGCCCACACCGCCCAGCCGGCCGCCCGTCGCTGAACCGACAGGACCCCTTTCCCATTTCCGCCGATCACCGCGCACACCGCGACCTCCTCCGCCACCTCGACCATTACGTGAGCGACAGCAAGAAGATCCTCGACGCCTGGGACGCCTACTCCGACGAGCACACCGACCTCGACGGATGGCCCTACGACGACCACGCCTACGGAAGGCGCGCGAGCCAGCGCGACGCCGACACCGCCGAGGCATTCGAGCCGCTCCGGTACGGCGTCCGTCACCTGCTGGCCACGGCCGAAACGCAACTGGCCCACCTGCCGGAGACCAACGTGCAGAGCCGCTGGGTCTACCAGCTGGGCGTCCTGCGCGACGCACTCGACCGACTCGACGAACTGCACGAGCAATGGCTGGTCACCCGCGACGCCCTCCCCGCCACCGCCAAGCCCGGCACCCCGGACTTCGACGACGCACTCGCCGCACATCACGCCGAATCGTGGAGCTACCTCGACGACTGGGCCACCCACGGCAAGGCGCTCCGCGAGATCAACACGGCCGCCCGTAAAGCCCCTTCACCCCTGGCTCCCACACCGACACCGGCCCCGGCCACCGCGCCCGACCGGCGAGCTACGGCACGGAAGTGAGCACGCCCCCGACTCCCGAGACCGTCGAGGTCGACTTCATCACGCCGCGCCACCTGGTCGGCGGCGGTGCCCCCGCCTGGATCCCCGTCCCCCTGCACCGTGCCTGCGGCTGGAGCCACGGCAACGACCCCCTGATGCCCCGCGTCCTGCTCTCCAGCGCGAACCAGAAGGCCCTCCTGCGCCTGGAACCCGACCCCGACGGACAGTGGTGGACCCTCAACCATGCGGCGGAGGCGGACCGGCCCGCCTGGTACGCGAGTTTCGGCGCCCGCACCCCGGTCGAACTCATCGCCGCCTTCAGCGACGTCCCGCCGGCAACTCCAGGCCCGCCGCGCCCGCCGCCGGCCAGGAACAGCCGCAGCCGCTGAATGCCCCGCCCCCGCCCGGAAGGCACTTAACTCTTTGCCCCCCACCTCCTCCAACAGTTCCACCGACGGGTACGACATCGTCCTGCGCCTCCTGATCGGAGTCGCAGCCGTCGTCGTCCCCCTGTCCCACCTCGCCTGGCTGTCCGGCAACATCACCGCCTACCTCACCGGAGGCGGCTGGGCGCCGTACCAGCCGACCACCGCCCTGCTCCACCCCCAGCGCCTCTGGCCCCACGCGGGAGAAACATCCCTGCTGATCGGGGCACGCATCGTTCCCGTTCTCCTCCTCCTGGCCATCGGGACAACAGCGGGCATCCTGTGGGCCCGGCACAAGAACCGCAGCGGCGGCCGGAAGAAGAAGATCACCGGCATGGCCAAGGCCCGGGACATCGAACCGCTGATGGCCAAGGCGATCACCGACAAGGCCCGTTCCCTGCGCCCGAGCCTGAAGGACGCCAAGCACATCGAGGCCCGGGACACCGGCATCCTCCTCGGCAACCTGCAGAACACCAAGCACGAGGTGCGTATGGGCTACGAGGACGTGGCCGTCGCCATCATGGCGCCCCGCTCGGGCAAGACCACCTCGCTCGCGATCCCCTCCATCCTCGCCGCGCCCGGCCCGGTCCTGCTGACCTCGAACAAGGCCGCCGGCGATGCGTTCACCGCCACCTACGACGCCCGCGCCGCGGTGGGACGGGTGTGGTCGATGGACCCGCAGCAGATCGCGCACGCCGCACGCGAGATGTGGTGGAACCCCTTGGCGGACGCCAAAACGTTGGATGGCGCCGGGCGGCTGGCCGGCCACTTCCTCGCCGCCTCCGTGGACGCCTCCCAGCAGGGCGACTTCTGGTCCAAGGCCGGATCCAACATCCTCGCCCAGCTCTTCCTCGCCGCGGCCCTGGACGAGCGGCCGATCACCGACGTCATGCAGTGGCTGGCCTTCCCCGCCGACCGCACCCCGCTCGACATCCTCCGCGACCACGACTTCACCGCCGTCGCCGCCCAGCTCAAGGGCACCGTGGAAGGACCGCCGGAAACCCGGGACGGCATCTACGAGACCGCCCGCCAGTACGCCGCCGCGCTGCTCAACAGCGAGATCGCCGCCTGGGTCACCCCGCAGAAGAACGTCCCCGAGTTCAGGCCGTCCGAGTTCGTCACCTCCACCGACACCCTCTTCCTGCTCAGCAAGGACGGCGGAGGCGGAGCCTCGGCGCTGATCGCGGCGTGCGCCGACTCGGTGATGCGGGCCGCGACCGCCCAGGCCGAACGCGCCGGAGGACGCCTCGACCCGCCCATGCTCGCGATCCTCGACGAGGCCGCCAACGTGTGCAAGATCTCGGACCTTCCGGACCTGTACTCGCACCTCGGGTCGCGCGGCATCATCCCGATCACGATCCTGCAGTCCTACCGCCAGGGCCAGAAGGTCTGGGGGGACGCCGGCATGGACGCCATGTGGTCCGCCTCTACCGTCAAGGTCATCGGCTCCGGTATCGACGACCCCGACTTCGCGGACAAGCTGTCCCGCCTGATCGGCGACCACGACGTCGAGACCACCTCGACCTCGCACTCCGAGTCCGGCAAGTCGACCTCGGTGTCGATGCGACAGCAGCGGATCCTTCCCGCCGACGAGATCCGCGCCCTGCCCAAGGGCACGGCCCTCTGCTTCGCCACCGGTCTGCGCGCCGCCATGCTCGACCTGCGCCCGTGGTACCAAGAGCCCGGCGCGGCAGAACTGTCCGCGGCGTCCGACCGCGCATCCAAGGCGATCACCGCCCGGGCCATCGCCAAGCACGCACCGGTCCAGTCCGACTTCGGGCCCGCCGCGTGAGCGAATCGCGCCTGCACCTGGTGCCCGTCCGCTCTCGGGACGCCAAGGAGTTCGTCCGCCTCTGGCACCGGCACCACCCGCCGCCCGCCGGACAGATCTTCTCCCTCGGTGCCGCCGACGAGCCCAACATCCTGCGCGCCGTGGCCGTGGTCGGCCGCCCTGTCGCCCGCCACTTGGACGACGGCACCACCCTCGAAGTCACCCGCACCGCCAGTGACGGCACACGCAACGCCAACTCCCTGCTCTACGGAGCTGCTTGGAGAGCGGCCAAAGCGCTCGGATACCGGCGGCTGATCACCTATACGCAGGCAGGGGAGAGCGGAGCCTCGCTGCGCGGCGCGGGGTGGCGCGTCCTGGCCCACCGTCCTCCAAGGCCGGGCTGGCACACGCCGTCCCGGCCGCGGACGGACCGCGGAACCTCGCAGATCGCTCGCACACTGTGGCAAGCGCCCTGACAAGACACGCTCATCGGCACCTATGCATCCCACGAACGCGACGACATGACGTCCGTCAGCAGCGCTGGACGCGGTCATGGCCGCGGCCGTCCCGCTCGGCAGGCGCGGTACCACCACGTGCAGGCTCGCCGGGCCCGCTGAAACAGCCACCAGATCCCGTTCCCCGATCCCCTGGACCACCGTGTCTCTTTTGGACATCCCCGATGTGTTCATCGGGTCCACCGACGACGGGCACACCTTCGTCATCATCAACCGCCGCATCCACGATGCCGACCGGCTGCTGACCGAGGCCGGGTTCCTCGCCCGCGAGCACCTCGGCCGCACGCTCTACCTGCTCCCCCCAGGCACTGCCCAGGACGCGCACGAGCGCGCCGGGGTCGCCATGTACGGGCTCCTGGCCCACACCCATGACCTGATCGATCTCTGCTGGACGACCCGCTGGAGCCCCGGCAGTCCCGTCGCCGATCCGGAGATTCGTTTCCACTTCTGTGACGGCACCGTGGCGGTGACGGCCAGGACCGCCGCCGCCCGTTCCCTCTTGGAACGGCACGGCTTCACCCCGAACGGCTCTTCCTATCGGCCGCCGGACGGACTAGACGAGCGCCGCCTGCTCGGCGCTGTGACAGCTGCCGAAACCCACGCCTACACCCACGGTCTCAGTGTCCGTGTCGACCTCGGCATCCCCACGCCGTCCGACATCCCTCCCGCTCCCCGCCGCCCGTCAGCTGCCGCCCCCGGCTCACCGACCACGCCTGCGGCCCGCCGTCGCACCCGCTGACCCCACGCGGGGGGGCGGGGTGTGAACGATCGTCGAGCCGCGGCCAAGGGCGCGCGGCGGTACACACCTTCGCACCCCAGCCGTTGACCGCTTTCCCCTTGGAGTCTTGCCACGTCATCCGACACCCCGAGCGCGCATGACCTCGCCTGCGCGCTTGCCGACCAGATCCGCCCCGGCGCCGCTCCCCGTGACGTGGTCGTCAGTTTCAGCGTTCGCCGACAGGCGGCAGCCAAGTACGATCACGGCTCCTGCGGCGGCCCCGTGACGGTCTTCGCCCAAGCCCTGCACGCCCAGCTCTACAGCCTTCCCACGGACGACGATCCGCTGCCCACCGCCCTGGACGCGCTCCTGCAGGCCACTCACACCGCGACCGCCCCCGAGCAGCAGACCGCGATCCTGCAACAGCTCGCCGAGCAGCTACGCAACGCCACCGAGATCATCCAGCGCTACCAGTACCAGGCCCAATGGGACCGGCTCCCCGACAGCGTCGCCGAGCAGCTCCGGGACGCCCACGACCAGGCCGAGCAGGTCACCAAGACCCTCGACGCCGTCGCCCCCGCCTTCAGCAGCCAGCCCGCCGGCCCATGCCGCCTGCCGCGCAACCGCGCCACACCGCCAGCCCACCCGCGCCCACGACTCCACCGGCCGGGCGCCGCCGCTGACCTCCGGCGACAGCCCACCCGCCGGGAAAGGCACCAACCTGGCCACCGCCGATCCCCTCCAGACCTGCCTCACCCAAGAATCCTGTGCGCTGGGCGTGTTCGTTCCCGCCGGCCTGCACGCCGCAACCGCACAGCGCCAGCACCTCGACCAGCTCGCGCAGGCAGGTGCCGACCTGTTCGAGGTCGGCCTGCCCACCGAGGACGCCGCCCTCGACGGCCCCGTCATTCAGGCCGCCTACCGCCGCGCCCTGCGCAGCGGAAACGCCCTCGACCACGTGGTGCGCGCCGTCGAACATGCCGCCAGCCTCCGGCCGACCGTTGTCATGGCCTACTGGGAGCCCGTGAGCCGCTACGGCACCGCGTACGTCGCCCGTCTGTTCGCCGACGCCGGCGCCGACGGCGTGATGATCGTCGACCTGCCCGCTCACCAAACGGCCCGCTGGCACGAACTCGCACGGGCGACGGGCCTTCGCACCCCACGCCTCATCCCGCGCACCACCCCTGACCCCCTCCTCCCGGCCGCGGTCGCCGCCGCCTCCGGATGGCTCTACGCACCCGCCAGCACGGCCCCCACCGGCTACCGAGGGCCACTGGACATCCCGGCGCTCGCCGGCTTCACCCAGCGCCTGCGCGCCGCGAGCCCGCTGCCCGTGGTCTCGGGAGTGGGGATCTCCAACCCGGCCCTCGCCGCACGCGTCGCCCTGCTGGTGGACGCCGTCGTCATCGGCACCCCCGTCGTCCGCGCCCTGGCCACCGACCCGGCCCAAGCCCCGGACCTGACGGCCGCGTTCGCCCAGGCCCTGCACCCGCCCACTCTCACGGAGACCTGTGCCTGATCGCTCCGATCGCTCCACCCTGACCGAGGCCCTCGACCGGATCGTGGCCGACGCCCTTGTCCTGCACCGAGCCCTGCGCACCAACACCATCAGCCTCGCGCACGCGCTGGCCGCGCGGATCACCGACGCCCAAGGCATCGCCGGCGCCGCCCTGCGGCTGTTCCTCGACCTCGCCCAGCACACGCCGCACACCACGGCCGGGGAGCTGCTGCTCCTCGACCACGTCGCGCAGATCGCCAAGGCCGCCCAGGACGCAAGCGCCGAACTGACCGCAGCCCTCGCCCGCGCCGTGGAGAACCAACGCCGCCGAGCCGACGCCACGACGGGGTCGGCCGTCCTCATCCGCCCCTCACCACAGCAGTTCATCGAGTCGGCCACCGACCTCCTCGACCGCATCCCCACCCTCCACCACGTCATACGCCGCGACCGGCTGATCCCGCCCAGCCGGCTGACGCACCAGCCTCATTGAGGGCGCGCCCCCCATTTCCCCACCTCCAGGAGAGACCATTTCAGATCAGCCTCAATTCCGTGCCCTTTCCCTGGGCGCGGGAGTTCAGTCCAGCACCCTGCTCGCCCTTTCAGCCGAAGGGATCCTCCCGAAGGTCGACTACGCGATATTTGCCGACACCGGATGGGAACCCAATGCCGTTTACGCCCACCTGGACCGACTGGAACAGGAGATAGCCAAGCCCGCCGGTATACCGGTCCTCCGCGTCTCATCCGGAAACATTCGCAGCGACGCCCTGAACCCGGACCACCGATTCGCCTCCATGCCCCTGCACGTCCTGAACAAGGACGGGCGGCCTGGCATGACCCGCAGGCAATGCACCGGCGAATATAAGGTGAAACCAATAAAGCAGAAGGTGCGCGAACTCCTCGGACACCCCTACCCCTCGCGCGTTCCCAAGGGCGTGTTTGTCGAGCAGTGGGTGGGGATCTCCACCGACGAGTTCCACCGCGCCAAAGACGCCGACGTGAAATACATGCGCAACCGGCATCCACTCCTGGACCTTGGCTGGAGCAGAGCGGACTGTGTTCGTTACCTGACCTCGCTCGGGCTGGCCGATACACCGAAATCGAGCTGCCTGGGATGCCCGTTCCACGGAAATGCGCAGTGGAGGCATATCAGGGACACATCCCCGTCCGAGTGGGCGGACGTCGTCGAATTCGATGCGGCCATCCGGCAGGGCAATGCCCGCGCCAACGCTTCGGGCAGCCGACTGCTCGGCGAGGCGTTCCTGCACCGCTCCCGCGTCCCACTGAGCCAGGCGCCGATCGACCACGTCACCGCCGCCGAACGGGCAGCACTGCGCATTGACGCGGACGAAGCCGACGCGCTGGAGAACGGCGTCGTGGACGGCTGCTCCCCCTGGGCGTGCCGCGGGGACGCGGAGGCGCTGACCCGCGACGACTTCGGGCTGGCCACGTGATACTCGACCTCTTCGCGGGGCCGGGCGGCTGGAGCAGGGCACTGGGCGTCCTCGGCGTGCGCGACGTCGGCCTGGAATGGGACGAGTGGGCCTGCAAAACCCGTGTGGCCGCTGGACAGTTGACGATCCGCACCGACGTGGCCATGTATCCGACGTGGCCCTTCCTCGGCCGCACGCACGGGCTGATCGCCTCCCCGCCGTGCCAGGCATGGAGCATGGCCGGCAAACGCCTCGGCCTGCTCGACCAGCCGCTGGTGCACACGGCGGTGGAGGACCTAGCCGTCGGCCGTGACACCCGCGAGCGTCTCCTCGCCGCCTGCCGCGACGAGCGCTCCCTGCTCGCGGCCGAGCCGATGCGCTACCTGCATGCCCTAAACACGGTCGGAGAGCCCGAGTGGGTCGCGATGGAGGAGGTGCCGGACGTTCTGCCGCTGTGGAAGCAGTACGCGGCCGTTCTGCGCGGCTGGGGTTTCTCGGTCTGGTACGGGATCCTCAACGCCGCCGACTTCGGCGTTCCACAGACGCGCAGGCGAGCGATCCTGATCGCCTCCCGGATCCGTACGGCACAGCCTCCCACGCCCACCCACGCCCAAGTCGCCGAGCCTGACTCGCTGTTCGGTCCGGGCCGCGCCCGCTGGGTCAGCATGGCCGAGGCCCTCGGATGGGGCGCGACTGACCGGCCCGTTCCCACCGTCTGCGCCGGCGGCGGACCCGGCGGCGGACCCGAACCGTTCCCTTCGGGCTCCCGCAAGTCCCTCTCCGACGCCCGGGAGCGCGGCACCTGGATGCCCAGGCCGGACGGTGTGCTCCTGCAGTCCCGCCGCGAAGGAACTGGCTGGAAGGCACGGCACGGCACACGACAGAACCGTGCCGCCGACGCTCCGGCGCCGACGTTCACCGCCGACGCACACCGCTGGTCCTGGTCCCTGCGCAGCAACAACCAAGCGAACGCCACCGTCCGCCCGCTGTCCGAGCCGGCGGGCACACTGTTCTTCGGGCACCGCGCGAACGAGTGCACATGGGTCGCCGGCCCAGCCTCGCCTCCGACCGAGGACACGGACACACCAGCGGTACCCGAGCCGATCCGGATCACCGCCCGCGAGGCCGGCCTCCTGCAGACCTTCCCCGCCGACTACCCCTGGGCCGGCAACAAGGGCCAGCAGTTCTCCCAGATCGGCAACGCCGTACCGCCGTTGCTCGCCGGCCACCTCCTCGCCCCGCACCTCGGCGTCACCCTCAACCCCGACGACTTCACCCTCGCAGCCTGATGCCCCACGTCCCCGAACCCGAAGAAGACCACCTCGACGCCATCGCACCGCCGCAGCCGGTGTTCCACGTCGAGCAGGCCCTCCTCGGCGCCCTCCTCCTTCATCCACACCGCCTCGGCGACGTGACCGGCATCGCCGCCGACTCGTTCTCCACCGCCGCGCACGCCGCCCTGTTCACCGCCATCAGCACCCTGCCTCCGCCCGACCCCGCCGAGCACGCGAAAAACACCAAATGGCTCGACCAAGTGCTCGCCACGGGGCGCGAACAGGCGCGCGGGCTGACCGCCTCCTACCTGCACACCCTCGTCCAGGTCTGCCCCTGGCCCCGCCACGTACCGGCCTACGCACGGATGGTCGAGGCCGAACACGCCCGCCGGCGCCTGCAGACGGCCGCCGAACGCCTCATCCAGAGCGTCGACGACGCCACCCACCCGCACCCAGTCGAGACAGTGCTCGCCGAGGCCGACGCGCTCACCGCGGTCGTGGACGACATCGCGAGCCGGTTCCCGCCGCGCGCCGGAGTGCTGCCCCGCACCGCGGCACCGCCGCCGGCCATCACCACCGACCGCACCGAGGCGGTCGAGGAGGAGCAACTGCTGCTCGCGACCGCCACCGCCCACCCCGCCGACATCGAGTCCGTCCGGTGGCTGCTCCCCGACGACCTCACCCGGCCCCTGCACGCCGGCCTGTGGCAATGCCTGACCGCCCTGGCCCGCCGCCGCGAGCCCGTCGACCCCGTCACCGTCCTATGGGAGGCCCAACAGCGCGGCCTGCTCGACAACGCGAGTGAACCCGGCGAGGTGCTCCGCCTGCTGGCCGAACCGGCCGGTTCCGTGGAGCACTGGGGCGAACGTGCCCTGCAGCGCTCCCTCCTGGCCACCGCCGATCACGCTGGCCGGCGCATCTCGGCGTACGCCGGAGACCCGGCGAACACCCCGTTCCAGCTTGTGGTGGGCGCCCGCCGCTCCCTCGCCGACATCAGCGCCGTTCGCACCCGCTGGCAGCACGCCACCGGAACTGTCCCGCCACCACGGCCGCGCCCGGCACCCGCCACTCGCGACGGCCCGCCGACCACGACGGCCGCTCACGCCGCCCGCGCCGCGCGAGCAATCCGATAGCACCCCACTCACGCCGGTGGCCGGACCCGAAGGCCCGGCCACCGGCAGAAGAGACGACACCCAACGTGACTACCTCCATCGACGCTCACGTCCGCCTCGACACCCACCCAACCCATCCCAGCGCCGTGACCGCTGTCCTGACCGGCAGCCAGGCCCGCATCGCTCTCATGGCTCTGGAGGCAGCCGACTGGGCCGTCCTCGCCGACAACGTCCTGGTCCTGGCTCGCATCGACCACGAGGAGCCCTACTGGGCTGAGGATGCAGCCAATCACCTGTCCGCCGGCGGCATCACCGTCGAAATCACCCCTCGACTCCGGGAGGCCATGGACGAGGAATGGACCTGGGCGGACTATCCGATGCCGTGGTGCACCCGCAGCGAGATCCGCGAGGTCTCCAACCAGGCGCAGAAGATCCACGACGACATCCGCTACGGCCATCTCCTCATCCACGCACACGCCCACGACGGCCACACCACCGTCGCGGTCGGCACGTACCTCGGCCGCAACGGCAAGTCCGTCTACCTCCACGGCGAGGACCACCTGCGCCAGGTCGCCGACACCTTCGACTCACCCGCCCAGGCCCTGCTCGCCTTCGAGAAGATCCACGGCACCGACATGCGCCCCGGTCCGGCACCCCTGACCGACGCCGAGCGCGCCGCCGTCGAGGCCCGCGCCACCTTGGACCTCGGCGCAGCGAAACCCGGGCCTCACCGCCCGGAGCCGGAGACCGTCCCCGTCTACCTGGCCGATGCAGGCGACCACGACGCCCTCCTCGACTCCTTCCTCGACCGGCACGGCGAGTTCGAGAAGTGGCGGACCTGGTCCGACGAGACAACCCACGTCATCCACGAGTCGCAGACCCTGCGCATCGAGCGCGTCCACGAGACCCCGGCCCACGAGACCGCGTGGACCGTAGCCGCCTACGAGACGCCCGTCTCCGACCGCATGTGGGTCCTCACCGCGACCGGCGCCACCCCCGCCCCGGTGATAGCGGAACTTCTGAATCACCTCGCCGACGGCGACGGCTGGGACACGACCACCGGCGTCCCGGTGGACGAGAAGAGGGTCACCGCGGCCACCCAGCCGCTCTCCGACGCCGGATGGAAGCACACCGTGGACGGGCGATGGATCCGCTGGACATCCCCCGACGGGAACGTGGGCGTCCAGTTCGACGCCTTCACAGCACAACACCCGAATCAGAACCTGGCCACCTGGACCGTCTGGGCCGGCCCCGGACCGGACCGGCCCATCTGGACCATCACCGCGTCCCCGCATACCCCGAGTTCGCTGCTGGCCGATCTCTCCGAAACCCTCGCCCACGAGACCGGCACGCGCCAGGCACAGCCTGCGGGCCGCGAACACAGGACCAGCCTCGCTACCAGTCCGCCGGCCACGCCCATGTTTACGGCCGACCCAGCCGTCAGCCGTTCACGCTGAGCATTGGCGCACACGAGCGGGGCAACACAGTGCGGGATCGCCGGTTGGTCAAACCAGCGATCCCGCGCACATTCGTTCGCGGCGCACTCTGCCCCGTTCCATCGACGCCGGGCCTGGGATTCCGCGGCCTCGGCCGTAGCACGCTCAGGCCGCTATTGATGTCAGTGACACCCTTTAGGATTCGGTCCGAGGGTTGAGCTGTGCTTCCTGAACGCAACGGCAGGAACTACGGCAGGCTTACAGACACGGACGGGGAGCCGCATGCTGGAAGACCGGTGGACGACGGTCACCGAGTCCGAGTATGAGCACGAGCGCCGTGGTCTTGAGGCGATCCGCCGGCGTCTGCCAGATGAGGAGCCGTGGCGTGCCTGGACGAACTTCATGTTCACCGCGAACAGCGGGCACGTCCGTGAGGTCGATCTTCTGGTGGTAGCGCCGGCCGGGGTCTTCCTGGTCGAGTTGAAGGACTGGCACGGCTCGGTCCACGGCGGCGGCAACGACTGGGTGCAGACCACGCCCAGCGGGACCAGCCGTCGGCACGGCAATCCGCTGCACCTGGCGAACCGGAAGGCCAAGGAGCTGTCGGGCCTGATCAACGGCGTCTCCGGTCGGCCCGCGCACCGAACGAAGATCTGGGTGGGTGAGGCTGTCTGCTTCACGGACGACAAGCTTCAGGTGAACCTTCCGGCTGCCGACATGAACGGCGTGTTCACGGTCAAGCAGCTGGTGGAGATGCTGGCCGTGCCGCCGGGAGACGCCCGCTACCAGATCACAGCCGAGGCATCCCGCTCTGTCGATGCAGCCCTGAAAAAGCTCCGTATCGCACCGATCCGCCGCCAGTACGAGGTGGGCTCCTACCTCCTGGAGGCGAAGGCGTTCGACTCCGGGCCGTCCTGGGCCGACTATCTGGGACGCCATTCCCAGCTGCACGATCTGGCACGGGTGCGGGTCTTCCTCAGTGAACGTGGTGCCTCCGACGACGAGCGGCGCTCGGTGGAGCGTGCCGCCGCCCGCGAGGCATCGGTACTCAGCCGTTTTCGTCATCCCGGTGCGGTACAGCTGAAGAATTATCTGCCGTCGGGGCATCCCGCCGGGCCCGCGATCCTCTTCGACTACCACCCGGAGACGCTGCGCCTGGACGATTACCTGGTCCAGCGCGGTGAGGGTCTCGATCTGCAGGGGCGCCTCGCGCTGGTGCGGCAGCTTGCCGAGACGGTGCGCTCCGCGCACTCCCGGCGGGTCCACCACCGCACGCTGTCGGCGCACGCGGTGCATGTGATTCCGCGCGACCGCGGTCCACGCGGGCGGGAGCTCGGCGAGGAGCAGCGCTGGCTGCGTCCGTGGACGCAGATCGCGGATTGGCAGATCGCCACTGGGCAAAGCTCCAGCCGCGGCCGGCCGCTGACCCTGGCTCCGACTAACGTGACGGGGTTCCATGTCGCCGAGCAGGCTGATCCCTATCTGGCTCCGGAGCTGAGGATTCCGAAGGCCGATCCGGTGCGCCTCGATGTGTACGGGCTCGGCGTGCTCACGTATCTGCTGGTGACCGGGCAAGCGCCTGGCGCGAGCCAGAGCGAGGTCATGGCACGTCTGGAGGCCGGCGAGAGTCTGCGTCCCAGCGCGCTCGTCGACGGTCTCAATCCGGACATCGACGATCTGGTGGAGGCATCCACCGCGTACGAACCGGGTCGGCGTCTGTCCACGGTCGACGACTTCCTGGAGATGCTGGAGTACGTCGAGCAGGCATTCGTCGAGGAGGTCCCGGGCGGCGGGGATGCGGCTGCAGTCGCGGGCGGGGACGGCGGTTCAGCCGCAGGCGTGGGCGAGGAAAGATCCGAGCCGGAGAAGGACCCGCTGGAGGCCGTGGCCGGGGACGTACTGGCCGGACGCTGGGAGGTCGTGCGCCGCCTCGGTACAGGCTCGACCGCGCGGGCCTTCCTGGTGCGGGATCTGGAGGGCGAGCCTCGGCGCAGCGGCGGCCTGCCGGTGGCAGTGCTGAAGGTCGCGCTGAGCGAGGCCAAGCATGCTGTCCTGGATCGTGAGGCGGAGGTCCTGGGCCGGATCCACAGGGACTCCAGCATCATTTCGCTGTACGAGCCGCAGCCCCTGACATTGGCTGGGCGCCGGGTCCTGGTCCTGGAGTACGTGGGCGACAGCCGGGAGCTGAAGGACCAGGACGGCAGTGCGAGTAAGGGGCCGCGCCGCAGGGAGGACACCGTTGCCCGCCAGCTGCGGGACAACGGCCGCTTGGGCATGGACCAGCTGGAGGCGTACGGGAAGTACCTCTTCGGTGCTGTGGAGCACTTGGAGGCGGAGGGGATCTGGCACCGGGATCTGAAGCCGGACAACATCGCGATCCGGGTCCGCCCCAACGGCACCCGTCAGCTGGTGCTGATCGACTTCTCGCTCGCCGGGTACCCGGCGAAGGAAATCGAGGCGGGCACCGAGGGCTATCTCGACCCGTTCGTGGGCGTCATCACGCGCGGCTCGTACGACGGGCACGCCGAGCGGTATGCGCTGGCCGTGACGCTGCATGAGATGGCGTCGAACGAGCTGCCCCGCTGGGGTGACGGCTCGGTCACGGCCCGGCAGACGGATGCGAAGGAATGGCCGTACCCGCAGCTGGCGGCAGACGCCTTTGAGCCGGCCGTCCGGGACGGCCTGGTGGCGTTCTTCCGTAAGGCGCTGGCCCGGGATGTGAAGGACCGCTTTCCGGATCTCAAGCCGATGGAGCGTGCTTGGCAGCGGATCTTCCTAGACGCACAGCAGACGACGGCGCCGAGCACTGGTCACGGTGAGAAGTCGGGGCGCGGAGCGAAGGGCGGCACCGACGCGGTTGCCGAGTCGGCTGCGCAGCCGCGGATCGGGCGGGAGGATGACGACGTCTCCGCTGAGCAGGTCCGCGACCAGCAGGCCGAGCGCGCCGACCGAAAGACGCCGCTGTCGGTGGCGGGTCTGACGGTCGCAGCGCAGTCGCAGCTGTTCGCGATGGGGCTGAACACCGTCGGTGACGTCTTGGACTACTCGGCGAAGAAGTTCCTCACCGCGCCGGGCATGGGCTCGCGCACCCGGGAGGAGATCCAGCGCCGACAGAAAGAATGGAACGCGCGCCTGGGCAAGGCGGCTCCCACGCCGCTCAGCGCGGAGGCCCGCAAGGCGGCGGGCCAGGAGCTCTCCGACCTGGAGCGGGCGGTCGCGGAGTCGGTCGCCGGGGACGTCACCGACCCGCAGGTGCTGGGCGGCCTGAGCCTGGACGCGCTCGCCGCCCGTCTCGTACCGAAGCCATCCAGCGGTAGTGCCCGCTCCAATGCCAAGGAGCGCGAAGCAATCCGGCTGCTGCTGCGGCTGCCCGATGAGACAGGGACGCTGCCCGGGGGCCTGGCCTGGGTCCGGCAGCGGGACGTCGCCGATGCGGTGGGCCTGACCGCGGGCCGGATCCCGCAGATCGTGAAGAAGGCGCGCGAGCGCTGGTACAAGGACGCGGCCCTGGGGCTGCTGCGTGAGCAGGTGGTGGAGCTTCTGGCTGAGCGCGGCCGGGTGGCCCCGGTGATCGAGCTCGCCGACGCCCTCATCGCCCGGCGCGGCACCCAGCACGTGGAGCGGCGCAACCGGCGTGCACTCGCCCTGTCGCTGCTGCGTGCGGTGGTCGAACGAGAGAGTTACGACAACGAGTCCCCGCCGCTCTTCCGCTACTTCCACGCCCGCATGCCCAAGGGCGCCGATCCGGTACTCGGCCTGCTCGCCCTGGATGTCCGGGAGGACGTGGACGGTCCGGACACCCCGGCGCTGCCCGCCCTGCAGGAGTACGCGCTGAACCTGGGCGTGCGGGCCGACCGGCTCGCGGCGCTTGAGTCCCTGCCGACGGCGAGCACGGTCCTCACAGAGCTGGACGCGGTGCGACGGCCACCGGGCAGCCTGGGCTGGGATGAGCGGCGGACGGCCGAGATCGCGGTCGCCGCCTCCACCCGGGCCGCGCTCACCCCGCGCCTGGAGATCTACCCGCGCGACCTGGACCTGGTGCGTGCGCTGCGGATCACCCAGGCCGGCGTGGTCGCCGTCCAGCCGGGCGTCGAGGAGGAGCGGCAGCCGGGCCTGACGGTGGACGCGCTGCACAAGCGGGTCGCCACCCGCTTCCCCGACCTGGGCACCGATCCGCTGGCGCCGCGCGAGCTGCCCACGGGCAGCGCCCTGGTCCGCGCCCTGAAGCAGGCCGGCTTCGAGCTGAAACTGGCCACCCGCTACGACAAGGTGCTCCGACTCGTCCCCGATCGCCCCTCCGGGGACGCCACTGCCGGGCTGACCTCAGCGAGTTGGGGCGCCTCGGCGGCTCGCCGCTCCGCCCCCACCCAGTACGACGCGGACGCGGCCGTCGCCGCTGCCGTCAAGGCTGAGCAGCGACTTATGCACTCGGCGCGGCAGGACGGCTTCCGGGTCCTGACCGTGCCCCAGCGGCGGGCTGAGGACGCGGTGCGGCGGCTGGCCGGCGAACCATACAGGGCTCGGCCGGTGTCGGTGACCGGACTGTTCGTGGCCGAACTCCGCGGCGTGGTCGGCGAGGCTGCCCGTCCGACCTGGGAGACCGTCCTCAAGGCGGACGCCGCCGAGCCGGGTAGTCGAGCTCACCAACAACTGCGCATACGCACCGACAAGGCGTGGGGGCGGATCGAACCGCGGTTGCGGGAGCAGCTAGCGGAGGCTGATGGTCCGCTGTTGCTCACCGACACTGCAGTGCTGGCCCGCTACGACGCGCTCGACCTGCTCGGGCGGCTCTCGGAGGAGGCTCGGCAGGGCGGCAGCCCGCTGTGGCTGCTCGTCGCCCAGTCCGATCCGGCACGGGCGCCGCGGTTGGCCGGGCAGAGTGTTCCGTACCAGGCGGGGTTCGACGAGTGGATCGTTGTGCCTGACGCCTGGGTCGCACGCAAACACCTCGAGCCGGACGCCTGACCCCGCCCCTCCTACCCTGACCGTCTTTCGTCCTCTCGCTTTCTCCACAGGAGCCGTTCGTGATCGACCGCAAGATCCTCCTCGCCGACCTGCAGAAGCAGGTCAAGGCGGCAGAGACCGATCTGGAAAAGCAGGTCAAAGCCGTCCCCGAGGTCGGGACTCGGCTGCGCGGTGAGTATGAGCAGGCCCGGAAGCTGGGCCGTACGGCGGCGACGTGGAACGCCTGGCTCGGCGAGCGGATCACCCAGGTCGCGGTGGCCTGGGTGCTCGGCACGGTCTTCGTGCGGTTCAGCGAAGACAACCGGCTGATCGCCGAGCCCTACATCACCTCCCCCGACGTGGCAGGGCGGGAGACCGCCCAGGCGCGGTTCGAGGAGTACCTGGAGAGGGACGCCGACCCGACGTACCGCGGATGGCTGGAGACGGCGTTCGCTGAGCTGGGCGCCGGGCAGGCCGGGCGGCTGCTCTTCGATCGTGACCATAACCCGCTCTACCAGATCCCGCTGTCGCACGACGGCGCCGGCGCGCTGCTCGCATTCTGGCGGGAGCAGCGCGCCAGCGGGGACGAAGGGGCTGGCAGTCCCGTTCTCGTGCACGACTTCAGCGACCCGCTGAGCGCGGACGGCACCGAGGGATGGGACACCCGGTTCCTGGGCGACCTGTACCAGGACCTGAGCGAAGCTGCCCGCAAGACGTACGCGCTGCTGCAGACGCCGGAGTTCGTGGAGGAGTTCATCCTCGACCGGACGATGACCCCGGCAGTGCGTGAGTTCGGCTTCGAAGAGCTGAAGATGATCGACCCGACCTGCGGGTCCGGCCACTTCGTACTCGGCGCGTTCCGGCGGCTCGTGCGGATGTGGGCCGAGCAGCGGCCCGAGGTTGGCTCTTACGAGCGTGTACGAGCGGCCCTCAACTCGGTACACGGGGTGGACCTCAACCCGTTCGCAGTCGCAGTGGCCCGTTTCCGGCTCCTGGTCGCGGCGATGGCCGCGAGCGGCATGCGGACCTTCGAGGAGGCGCAGCGCTATGAGTGGCCCATCCAGCTCGCAGTGGGCGACTCGCTCATCAAGGACCGGCAGCTGGAGCTGCAGTTGGGGCTCGCTCTTGAGGAGGAGGGCGGCACGGCTGGTGACCCGCTCGCCGAGTTCTCGTACGCGACTGAGGACGTGGACGAGTACCCCGGGATCCTGGACCAGGGGCGATACCACGTAGTGGTGGGCAATCCGCCGTACATCACGGTCAAGGACAAGAAGCTGAATCAGCTGTACCGGGAGTTGTACGACGCGTGCGCTGGGAAGTACGCCTTGTCAGTGCCATTTGCTCAGCGGTTCTTCGAACTGGCCAAGCGAGGCGGAGCCGACGGTGATGGCTACGGCATGGTAGGGCAGATCACGGCGAACTCGTTCATGAAACGGGAGTTCGGAACGAAGCTCATCGAGGATTTCTTCGCGCATAAGGTCGAACTCACTGAGGTCATCGACACGTCGGGGGCATTCATTCCGGGGCACGGGACGCCGACGATCATTCTGATCGGCGCACCGAGAAGCGGCAGCACCCGATCACGGAGCATCCGCACCGTACGAAGCGTGCAAGGTGAGCCAGGCACGCCCGAGACCCCTGAGGACGGCTTTGTCTGGCGAGCAATCGTGAACCAGATCCAGGCCCCTGGGTCAGTCAGCCAGTGGGTCTCTGTGGACGACCTCGAGCGTGATCGCTACTTCAGTAAGCAACCGTGGATTCTGGCTTCTGGAGGTCTTGAGATCAACCAGGCCATTGAAGCGCGGAGCGCCGCACGGCTCACATCTGCAATCTCGCGCGAAATCGGTTTCGCGAGCTTCTCGGGAGTAGATGACGCCTTCTACCTCCCCGCCGATTGGCATCGGAGATTCGGAACCCCAGAGCATCTGCAGCGCCCGATGGTTGTGGGCGAAGACGTTCGCGACTGGATCCTGACGCCAGCCGAGGTGGCGTTGACGCCCTACGACAGCAACGGCAAACTCGTAGCACTGGAACACGATGCGCCGTGGGGTCGGCATCTGTGGAAGTACAAGCAGGTCATGGGGCGTCTCACGGACTTCTCTGGACAGACCCGCTTCGACGCCAATATTCCCTGGTGGTCCTGGTATCGCTGGGTTGCCGATCGCTACAAGATTCGCGAAACCATCTCGTTTAGTCATGTTGCTACTCATATGCATGCAGCATTCGAAAACTCAGGATTGGCCTACAATCAGCACGCACCGGTAATTAAGCTGCGGGAGGGTGCTTCGACTGAGGAATACGTGCAGCTGCTTGGGCTACTCAATAGCTCTACAGCAGGTTTCTGGCTTCGCATGGTTTGCCATGACAAGGGAAACCGAGGCGGCGAACGCGGTACGGGCCGTTACGCCTGGGAAAGCTTCTTCGAATTCACTGGCACTGCCCTGCAGGATTTCCCTCTTCCTTCCGAGTACCCCGTCGCCCTCGCCACCGAGCTTAATGCCCTCGCCCAGCAGCTCTCCGCGACGACCCCCGTCGCCCTCGCCACCGAGACCATCCCCACCGCCGCTGCCCTCCGCGAGGCTCAGGCCCACTACAACTCCACCCGCGCTCGCATGATCGCCCTCCAGGAGGAGCTGGACTGGCAGGTGTACTCCCTCTACGACCTTCACTCCGAGGATCTGCGCCTGCGCGACACCTCCACTGTGCCCGAACTTGCCCTCGGCGAGCGAGCTTTCGAGATTGTGCTCGCACGACGCGTCGCGGCCGGTGAGGCCAGTGACGAGTGGTTCAAGCGACACGGCTCGAAGCCGATCACGGAGATCCCTGCGCACTGGCCCGCCGACTATCAAGCGCTCGTGCAGAGGCGGATCGAGGTCATCGAGTCGAACCGTGCCATCGGCATGGTGGAGCGCCCCGAGTACAAGCGGCGCTGGGCCACCGAGGGCTGGGATGCTTTGCGGCAGAAGGCGCTGAAGTCCTGGCTGCTCGACCGAGTCGAGGACCGCGCGTACTGGTTCGACGCCAGCGGCAATCCCACCGTCACCACACTCGCCCGCCTCGCCGAAACCCTATCCGCCGACGAGGACTTCACGTCCGTTGCCGAGCTGTACGCACCCCGACAGGACCTCGTGAAGACCGTGCGAGAGCTGCTGTCCGAGGAGCACGTGCCGTTCGTGTCCGCGCTGCGGTACAAGCCAGCCGCGTTGAAGAAGCGTGCCGACTGGGAGCAGGTGTGGAAGTTGCAGCGGGAGGAGGACGCGGCGCCCGACGAGCCTGCCAAGCGGAAGGTTCGTGAGCGGACGCCCGCACCGCCGAAGTACACCTCGGCGGACTTCCTTAAGCCGAGCTACTGGCGTGCGCGCGGCAAGCTGGATGTGCCCAAGGAGCGGTTCGTGTCCTACGGCACGGTCAACGCACAGTCGCCGGAGCTGTACGGGTGGGCCGGCTGGGATCACCTGGAGCAGGCCCTCGCGCTCGCCTCGTACATCCAGCAGGCTGGGCTCAGCGACGAGGACCTCGTGCCTTACCTGGCCGGGCTACTTGAGCTGCAGCCATGGCTGGAGCAGTGGTACGGCGAATACGACCCGGAGTTCGGGGCATCGCCGGCCGCCGAGATCCTGGCGTTCAGGCAGCAGAAGCAGGGCGAGCTCGGGCTGACCGACGATGCACTGCGGGCTTGGCGTCCGTCGGCCGGCAGCCGTGGACGCGGCGCGTTGAAGGCCAGCACATCGAGGGCGCGCACGGGCACGAAAGCCGCCGTCCAGACGTCCATCGTCGACGCCGACAACGACACCGTCACCGTCACCGAGGCCGTAAGCGGCGCAGAATCCGCCTGAGTAGGGCGAGGAGCAGACACACCATGGCGTTCATGAACAGGAACAATCCTCGTCCCGAGGACCGGCCGCTGCTTCGGGAGCTGATCGACATCCCGGAGTCGGTGTCCACCTCCGACTTTGTGTTGAAGCTGAACGAAGCGGTCACGCCCGAGGGGGCCGAAGCGGCGCTGAAGGACTACGTCGTCACCGACCGGCTGCTCGGCAACTTCGACGAAGCCCTCGACCTGATCAAGTCCGCGCTGGACAGCCGCTCGTCGAAGGCTGCCTATCTACATGGCTCGTTCGGTTCCGGTAAGTCGCACTTCATGGCGGTGCTCTACGCGCTGCTGTCACGAAACCAGGCCGCCCGGGCGCGCGGCGACCTCGACCCGGTGCGAGCCCGGCACGCCTGGCTCGACGCGGACGACCGCAAGTTCCTGCTGGTGCCGTACCACATGCTGGGCTCCAAGTCCCTGGAACAGCGCGTCCTCGGCAAGTACGTGGAGCACGTACGGAAACTCCACCCAGACTGCCCGCTGCCGCAGGTCTACCGGACTGACGGGCTCTTCGAGGACTTCGCCGAGCAGCGCCGCCGGAACGGCGACGAGCGGGTGATCGCCCAGCTCTCCGATGCCAGCGACGGCCAGGAGGACGAGTGGGGTGACTCCTTCGCCTGGACCACTGAGCTGCTGGACCAGGCGGTGAACGCGCCGGAGGAGCATGAGAACACTAAGGACCTCGACCTGGAGAACCCTTCCACGCCGCGGGAACTGCGGGCCCGTCTCGTGCAGGACCTCACTGAGACCCTGTTCCCGTCGTTCTCTCGCAACGCCTCCGAGGACGCCGACGGCTTCGTCTCGCTGGACAAGGGTCTCGGCATCATCGCCGCGCACGCCAAGTCTCTTGGCTACGACGGTCTCGTTCTCTTCATGGACGAGTTGATCCTGTGGCTGGCCTCCCGCATCCACGACCAGAAGTTCGTCTCCCGCGAAGCCGACAAGATCACGAACTTTGTTGAGGGCGGCGACGAGCGGCGCGCCATCCCGGTGGTGTCATTCATCGCCCGCCAGCGCGACCTGCGTGAGCTGGTCGGCGAGGAGATGTCAGGGGCCGCCGAGGCCGCCGTCCAGGACAGTCTGAAGCTCAGCGGCGGGCGCTTCGACAAGATCGTCCTGGAGGACCGCAACCTCCCACAGATCGCGCAGGCCCGCCTGCTCAAGCCCACCAGCCCGGAGGCCGAGGCGAAGGTGGAGGCGGCGTTCGCCGAGGCCAAGAGACTCGGTCCGGACGTGTGGGACACCCTGCTCGGCCATGACAAGTCCACCACCGGCGCGGACGAGGGCGCGTTCAGGCGGACGTACCCATTCCCGCCGGCGTTCATGGACACCCTGGTACACATCTCCGCGGCCCTGCAGCGCTCCCGCACCGGCCTGAAGCTGATGAGCCAGCTGCTCGTCGATCACCGCGACGACTGGCGGCTCGGGCAGCTTGTGCCGTTGGGCGACCTGTACCCGGCGATCGCGGGCGGCGGCGACAAGGCGTTCAGCGGGGAGACCAGTGTTCACTTCGAGGCTGCCGACAAGCTGTACCGGGACAAGCTGCGACCGTACCTGCTGAAGACCAACCAGATCACCGAGGACCAGGTCGAGGCGTACCGACGCCGCCCCGAGACCCTCGGCGACCCGCAACTTGCGGCGCGCTGCCGCGACTTCACCGGTGACAGCCGACTGCTGCAGACCCTGCTGCTGTCTGCGCTCGCGCCCAGTGTGCCCGCGCTGGCCGACCTCACCCTGGCGCGGCTGCACGCCCTCAACCACGGCTCCATCACCACCCGCATCGCAGGGACCGAGGTCGGCCGGTTGGAGCAGAAGGCGAAGGAGTGGGCGGCGACCTTCCCTGAGATAAAGGTCACCGGTACCGGGCCGGGGGCGGTGGTGCGACTGGAGCTCACCGGCGTCGATCTGGACGCCGTCCTCGCCAACGCCCAGGTCCACAACAACCAGAACAACCGACGTGCCAAGATGCGCGGCCTGCTCAAGGAGGCGCTCGGCGTCAGCGACGGGCCTGGCGGCTTCGACGCGTACGACGTGCTCAACCTGGTGTGGAAGGGCACCGAACGGCAGGTCGAGGTGGTCTTCGGTAACGTCGCCGATGTCGACTCGCTGCCCGAGGCGACCCTGCGACCCAGCCAGGAGGACGCCTGGCGGCTCATTGTCGACTTCCCCTACGACGAGGGCGAGTTCGGGCCGATGGATGACCTGCAGCGGCTGCGCGCCCTGCGGGAGAAGCCGGGCGGTGACTCACGCACCCTGGCCTGGCTGCCCACCCACCTGACCGACGCTTCCCGCAGCGACTTCGAGCGCCTCGTCGTCATCGACAAGGCCCTCGCTGACGAGACCCGCTTCGACTCCGACTTCGCGCGCAGCCTCAACGCCGACGACAAAGAGCGTGCCAAGGGCATGCTCCAGTCGCAGCTGCTCATCCTCACCGAGCGCGTCACCCAGGCGCTTCGGCAGGCGTACGGGCTCACGCAGAAGCAGGAAGGGGTCGTCGACCTCAGCTTCGACACCCACCTGGTCGCCCAGCAGGACGTGCCCGAGCTGCGGCTCCCGCTCGGCGCGACCCTGGATACCGCCGCCCGCGACCTCGCCGGCAAGCTGCTCGCCCACCAGTACCCCGCCCACCCCGACCTGGACCCCGACGGCACTGGCAGGCCCGTGAAGCCCGCCGATATCAAAACCGTCTTCGAGTATGTCCGCAAGGCCGCCGAGAACCGTGACGGCCAGACCGAGGTCGACTCCAAGGACCGCAAGACCATGGCACGGATCGCGGGCGGTCTTGGGCTCGGCGCCATGCGGGAGGCGTACTACCGGCAGTCCACCGCCTGGCCCGACCACTTCAACGACCGAGCCCGCCGGAACGGCACCGCCGAGCCGACCCTGGTCAAGCTCTCCGACTGGAGCGACCTTCCCGAGCCGCGCGGACTACCCGAGCCGCTGCGCCGACTGCTCGCCGCCGCGTACGCCGAAATGACCGACCGGGTGTGGGTGCGCGGCGGCGTCCCCGTCGAACCCGCGCCCGCACCGCACGAGCTGAAGGGCGACTACGCCCTGCGCGAGCAACAACTGCCCACCGAGAGCGACTGGGCAGAGGCGCGCAAGCGGTTCGAGACCATGCTCGGCGACCAGGCGCCACAACTGCGGCGCGGCCGGATCGTCAACCAGTTCGCCGCACAGATCAAGCAGGCCGCCGCTTCACTCGGCCAGGACGCCGGACGGCTCGTCGGGGAGCTGGAGAAGCACCGTGCCTTCCTCCAGCTGAACGACGACTCCCCCCGGCTCGTCCTTGCTCGGCGGGCGCAGGAGCTGGTCAAGGAGGTGACGGAAGCGGGCATCGAGGCGAAGACCGTCGTGGACCGGCTCGCCCGCTTCCCTCTCGGCGACTTTTCCGCACACCGGTACGGCATGTCGTTGAAGAGCGCCGGGAAGGTCGCCAGCGCGCTGCAGAACACCAGTTGGGACCAGCTGAGCCTGGCCGACACCCTCGGCGTGGACGGCGCGGCCGTCCTGGAGCGGGTGCGGGATGCAGCGGCCGGCGACCCGGGTGACTACCCCGACCTGCCGGGCGTGCTGCACGCCAGCGGCCGGGAAGTGCTGTCCCTGCTGAGGTCTCGCCAGAGCACGACCGAGCGCCCCCAACCGTCGCCCACTCCGCCGCCGAGCTCCGACAGCGTGGACCTGAACGGCGGCTCCGCCCACCCGCAGGTGCTGCCGGAGCCGCCGCAGCAGCCGGGGCCGCGCACACCGTCCCGGTCCGTGGCCCGCTCCGGCGGCGGGCGGACCACCGCCGCCCGGGCCGCCGCCGAACTGCAGGCGGAGATCGCGGCGCTAGCGGCCGAGCACCCGAACGCCACCGTCGAGGTCACCTGGAAGGTCGTCGACTGATGTCCGACACGGTCACCACAGCCCCCCCGACCGCCGGCCCCGCCCGGCTGTCGGCAGGAACCGTCCGTCAGTACCTCGCCGCCCGCAGTCGGCTCGGTGACGGCACGGTCCGCGTACTGCTGCTGCGGGCCGCTCCCGTCTGGGACGGGCCCGCCGTGCAGCGTACGGCGAGCGGGCTGCAGGCGCGGGTGGTCGTCGCGCCCTCGGTGCTGGCCGTGCACGAGCAGATCCTGGGCCACCTCGACGCGCCGACTCCTCCCGACCCCAAAGTCCTGGTCGTCCTCACCGACCGCGAGGACACCGACCTGGACCCCGGGCTGCTCGCCCGCGTCTACGGCGGAAGGATCCGGTCCGTCGACAATTGGGAGGTCGTGCAGGAGGCGTTCGACGCGCGCGGTCTCGACGGGCGGCTGCGGAGGGAGACCTGGGCGGCCGAAGCGCTCCTTGACGCGGCGGCCAGCCGCGGTTGGCCCTCGCTCGGCAAGGGACTGCTCTCCCGAGACGAGGCCCTTACCCGGCTGGCCCGGCGTCGGCTCCGGCTCGGCCGCCGTGACACGGACGCGCTGGGCGGGCCGGCCGCACACGACGACGGGGACCGCATCGACCCCATCACCCTGTTCCGGTGGACCCACATCCCCGGCGGCCCCAACCTCCTGCGCGACCTACGCGGACCGGAACGGGCCGGCCTGGCCCGCTTCCTCGCCGAACCCGAACAGGCCGGCTCCACCGGAAAGATCATTACCGCCCTAGTAGACGCCGACCACGGGGCGGACGCAGCCGCCTACGCGGTCGTCTGCGCGGCTCTGTGGGGGCACGCGGAGGCCGACCACGACCTGTACCGGGCGCGCGGGCGCGCCGAGCGATGGCTCGGTGACCAGCCCCCCGCCCAGGGCGACGACCTTGACCGGCTGCTTGCCTCCTTCGGGCAAAGCGGTGAGGCGTACGTCCGCGGCCTCGTCGACCGGGGCGAACACCGGCTCGCCGACCCGGTCCTGAGCAGGGCCGCACAGCTCGTCACACAGTTCGGGGCGCAGACCGCTGCCGCTGCCAGTCCGCTGCTCGCCGCCGGACTCGATGCCCGCTTCACCGCCGCGGGCCGCGCCCTCGCCGACGGCGGTCCCGAGACGGTCACGGCTGCCATCACCGCGCTGGCCGAACACGCCCTGGCCGTCGACGGCGCCACCCAGGCCCGTATCGAACGGGTACGGATGGCAGGGCGGCTGCGGCGGTGGCTGGCGTCCCAGCCTGAAGTCGACATCGCCTCGGTGGCAGACGGCGCCGACCGCCAGATCCGCGAACTCGGCTGGGTAGATCGAGCCTTGGAACATTTGGACGCGGGCGGCGACGCAGATGACGCACTCGCCAACGCCTACAGCCGGATCGGCGAGCAGGTGCGCAGCAAACGTCGTGAGCTGGACCGCGCGTTCTCCGAGCGGCTCGCAGTGTGGACCGCAGATGGCACCGCCCCCGGCGCCATGCTCACCGTCGAAAGCTTCCTGGACCGGGTCGTCGCGCCCGTCGTGGACTGTCCCGGCCGACGGGTCCTGCTCCTCCTCATCGACGGAATGAGTGCGGCGATCGCAGCCGAACTGGGTGAGGAACTGCACGCACACTGGTCCGAGTTCGACCCGCTGCAGGGCGCGACCGGAGCACCGGTGAGGCGTGCCGTGGCCGCTGCGCTGCCCACCCTCACCACCGTTTCCCGCACCTCGCTGTTCGCCGGCACCCT
Organism: Streptomyces sp. NPDC046197; assembly: GCF_040646295.1. Classification (NCBI taxonomy): domain Bacteria; kingdom Bacillati; phylum Actinomycetota; class Actinomycetes; order Kitasatosporales; family Streptomycetaceae; genus Streptomyces; species Streptomyces sp. NPDC046197. The sequence continues at coordinate 164,643 of NZ_JBEYZY010000011.1, forward strand.
GATGAAGGGCGACCAGAACGACGAGAAGCGGCTCTTCCCCCAGCACCCGTGCTGGAAGGGAGCCCCTGCGGCTGTCTTCCACAAGGACGATCTGCGCAGCCCCGACACCGGCTCGCCCTTCTCCACCGCCCTGACTGAAGCGCTCGCCGACGAGCGCACCCATGTCGCGGTCGTCCTCAACACCGTCGACGACCGGCTCGCCAAGGAGCAGAAGCTCGGCGACGGCGCCTGGGAGATCAAGGAGATCGGCGGCCTGGAACCGCTGCTGCGGGCCGCCCGCGCCAACGACATGACCGTGCTCCTCACCTCCGACCACGGCCATGTGGTCGAGCGACGCGGCAGCAAGATCGACACGGCCGCCGGCGCCATAGGGTCGGCCCGTCACCGCGCCCCCGGCGGACCCGTCACACCGGCCGAAATTGAGCTGTCCGGACCGCGGGTAGTCTGGCCGGAGCCCGGATCGCGGATCGTCGCGCTGCGGGACCACGACGCGCGGTACACCGCGCTCAAGGCTGGCTACCACGGCGGGGCAACCCTCGCCGAGTTCACCATCCCCCTCCTCGCCCTGCTGCCGTTCGGCGCTGAGCCACCTACGGGATGGCGTGAACTCAGCGACCCAGCGCCCGCATGGTGGGATCAGGACAACGAGGCCGCCACCGGACCAGGGTCCGAGACCAAGGCCGGAGCCGATGCCGTCGCGACACACGACGCCGCCGCAGCACGCCCAAGCCGCAAGCAGACCAAGAAGGCAGCCCCACCCGTCGCCGAGGGAGCCATCAGTCTCTTCGGCGAGGACGAGGTCACACCCCCCGCACCGCAGGAACCCGCCAGCCCTGTGGTGGAGCCTGTGGCCGTACCCGTCTCCGATCAAGCGGAGGACCCTGCCACCGCACTGGTGGAACGCCTCCTGGCCACCGAGCTGTACCAGGCACAGCTGGAACTGCTCGCCCGTGTGCCACGCGACAAGGCGGTCCTGCCGAAGGCTCTGACCGCGCTGGTCGAAGCGGGCACCCTGCCCATGACCGCCCTGGCCGAACGCGCCGGCCAGCCCGCCACCCGAGCCCCTGGCCTCGCCGCGACCCTGGCCCAGCTCCTCAACTATGACGGCGCCCAGATCCTGGAAATTCTCCCCGACAACCGCACCCTGCGCCTGCACCGGGGCCAGATGATCGAGCAGTTCGGACTGTGAACCGGGGGTCTGCGGCCATGCCGGGCGGTGCAGTCGGCCCGCCCGGCCGCTCCGAGCACCCGCGGCGCGGTGCACGCACGGGTGTCCGGCCAGGTGGGCAGCCGGATGGGAGACTATTCGGGTGAACGCGTTTGGATCTTCAGCATCCGGGGCTACCACCCCGGTCAGCGCGGTGCGGCGGCGTGCTGTCGTGGACGCGCTGCGGCGCGGCGCCGTCCCCGAGAGCGGCCTCGACCTGCTCGCCACCGGACTACACCGCTTCGAGCGGGCCATCGATGAGGAACTGGACACTGCCGCCGCAGGCGGTTCGGTGTTCAAGGCCGTGCGCGGCGAGTACGGATCCGGCAAGACCTTCTTCACCCGCTGGCTCGGCGAGCGCGCCAAACGGCGCACCTTTGCCGTGGCCGAGGTGCAGGTGTCAGAGACCGAGACCCCGCTGCACAAGCTGGAGACGGTCTACCGGCGACTCACTGAGCGCCTGGCCACCGCCAGCTTTCCGCCCAGCGCCCTGCGGCCGGTCGTGGACGCCTGGTTCTACGCGCTTGAGGAGGATGCACTCGCCGACGGCGCGAGCGAGAGCGAGCTGCCACAGGCCGTGGACCGGCTGCTCACTGCCCGCCTGGCCGAGGTGTCCCGACACGCCCCCGCGTTCGCCACCGCTCTGCGCGGATACAAGCAGTCCCTGGATGCCGGCGACGAGGCCACCGCCGCTGCGGTGATGGCCTGGCTCGGCGGCCAGCCGCACGTCGCCGCAGCCGCCCGGCGCAGTGCAGGCGTCCGCGGCGACCTCGACCACTTCGGTGCCTTCGGCTTCCTTCAGGGCCTGCTCACCGTGCTGAGGGACGCCGGGCACGCCGGCCTCGTCCTCGTCCTGGACGAAGTGGAAACCCTGCAACGGGTCCGCTCCGACGCCCGCGACAAGGCACTCAACGCGCTGCGGCAGCTCATCGACGAGGTCCACTCCGGCCGCTTCCCCGGCCTGTATCTCATCATCACCGGCACGCCCGCCTTCTACGACGGGCAGCAGGGCGTACAGCGACTCGCACCGCTCGCCCAGCGCCTCGCCACCGACTTCACCACCGACCCCCGCTTCGACAACCCGCGGGCCGTCCAGATCCGGCTGCCCGGATTCACCGAGGCATCACTGACCGGCCTGGGCGCCACCATCCGCGACCTGTATACCGAAGGCTCCCAGTCCCCCGACAGGATCAAGCAGCTTGCCGACGACGCCTACCTCACCGACCTGGCCCGGGCTGTGGGCGGGGCACTGGGCGGGAAGGTCGGAGTCGCACCACGGCTGTACCTGAAGAAGCTGGTTGGCGACGTACTCGACCGGATCGACCAGTTCCCCGACTTCGACCCGCGCAGGCACTACAAGCTGACCGTGGGCAGCAGTGAGCTCACCGCCACCGAACGGAACTTCGCCGCGCCCGCACCGGCCGCCTCGGCTGACGACCTCGACCTCGACATCTGACGACCCAGTCCCGAAGTCCCGAACTCTGACGAACAGCCCGGGAGTTGCAGACGTGCAGGAGCAGCCGCGCGGCACCGACCCGCTGGAGCGCCTTGACCCGGTAGTCCTGCACCACATCGTCAACACGCTCGGGTGGCCCGATCTGCGCCCTTTGCAGAAGGCGTCCGTTCACCCGCTGATGAACGGCGAGGACGCGGTCCTGCTCGCGCCGACGGCGGGCGGGAAGACGGAGGCCGCCACCTTCCCCCTGCTGTCCGCCATGCGAGACCAGCGCTGGACCGGCACCTCCGTCCTCTACCTGGCCCCGCTCAAGGCGCTCCTGAACAACCTGGTGCACCGGGTCGACAGCTACGCCCAGTGGCTAGGGCGCCGAGCCGCCCTCTGGCACGGCGACACCCCCGAGTCCGTACGCCGTCGCATCCGCACCGAATCCCCCGACTTCCTGCTCACCACGCCCGAGTCGCTCGAAGCGATGCTCATCAGCGTCAAGACCGACCACGCACACATGCTGGGCCGGGTGCGTGCCGTCGTCGTCGATGAAGTGCACGCCTTCGCCGGGGACGACCGCGGCTGGCACCTGCTCGCCGTACTCGAACGCCTGGAACGGCTCGCCGGCCACCGCATCCAGCGCATCGGCCTGTCCGCCACAGTCGGCAACCCCGACACCCTGCTCACCTGGCTCCAGGGCGCACGCACCGCCGACCGCCCCGGCCGGGTCGTCGCCCCCGGCGTCACTCTGCCCGACACAACCGACACCACCGAACACCCGCGCCCCGCAGGAGAGGTGGAACTCGACTACGTCGGATCGCTCGCAAACGCCGCCAAGGTGATCTCCGCCCTGCACCGGGGCGAGAAACGGCTCGTCTTCTGCGACTCCCGCAAGCAGGTGGAAGAACTCGGTGCGGCACTGCGCGCCCGCGACATCACCGTGTTCCTCTCACACGCCTCGCTGTCCACCGACGAACGCGCACGCTCCGAGCAGGCATTCGCCGAAGCCCGCGACTGCGTCATCGTCTCCACCTCCACCCTGGAACTCGGCATCGACGTCGGCGACCTCGACCGTGTCATCCAGATCGACTCACCCAGCACAGTGGCCTCGTTCCTGCAGCGCATCGGCCGCACCGGGCGTCGCGCCGGCACCTCCCGCAACTGCCTGTTCCTCGCCACCCGGCCCGACGCCCTGCTCCAAGCCGCCGGCCTCCTCACTTTGTGGGCCCGTGGCTGGGTGGAGCCCGTCACCCCGCCGCCCTCACCCCGCCATCTCGTCGCCCAGCAGCTCCTCGCCGTCACCCTGCAGGAACACCGCGTCGGCGACCGGCTGTGGCCTGAGCAGTGGAACGGCCTGGCTCCCTTCGACCAGTCCGCCGCGCCCCTCCTGTCGCACCTGGTTGCGGAAGGCTTCCTCGACAGCGACGGCGGCATGTTGTTCATCGGCTCCGAAGCTGAGAAGCACTTCGGCCGCCGGCACTTCATGGAGCTGACCGCCTCCTTCACCGCACCCCCTGAGTTCACGGTGCTCGCTGGACGCACCGAGATCGGCACCACCGACCCCACCGTCCTCACCGAAGAACGACCGGGCCCGCGCCGCCTGCTGCTGGCCGGCCGCAGCTGGCAGGTCACGTTCATCGACTGGGCCCGACGCCGTGCCTTCGTGGAACCCGTCGAGGACGGCGGCATCGCCAAATGGCAGGGCAGCGAAGCCCGCGGGCTGTCCTACATCCTCACCCGCGCCATGCGCGACGTCCTGCTCGGCACGGATCCCGACGTCCGCCTCACCCGCCGCGCCGTCGCGGCCCTTGCTGAACTCCGCATGGACCGCGCACCCCACGAAGTACACCCAGCGGGCACCCTGCTGGTCCGCGACGCCGACGCCACCCGCTGGTGGACCTGGGCCGGATACCGCGCCAACGCCACCCTCACCGCCTCCCTCGGCAACCTTGCCGACCCCGTCCAGCGCCCGACGGACACCCACATCCGGCTCCGCCAGGACCTCTCCCCCACCGACTGGAAAATCGCCCGCGCCGAACTCCCCGACTCCCTCACCCTGCCCACCGTTGACCCGCGGGCGGTCCGCGGCCTCAAGTTCTCGGCGGCCCTCCCGCCCCGCATCGCCACCACCACCCTCGCCGAACGCCTCGCCGACTTCGACGGCGCCCTCGCCGCAGCCCGCGAGCCCGTACGGATGGAATGGGGCACCTGAACAACCCGGAACACAGGCGAATTTTCGGGCGGCTGAGGTCCTTCTCGGCCTGGAGGACGCTCGCGCTCATCTCGATGTCGATGCGGTGGCCGGTGCTGTCTACCCACCTAGGCTTTCACCACGAGGGGCAGGCAGGTCCTGCTCACCGAGGTTGAGGTCCGCCTCCACCAGCCACGCCCCGGTTCCAGCCTTGATTCCAACGCACTTACTCGAGCTCAAGAGATCACCCATTTGAGCTGGAACCACTCAGGTTGCCATGACTGCGTCCAGATGCGCTTGCACCGGCTCGAACAGCCCATATGGCACGTACTGCGGAATATCGTCATGGGCGACCCACGCAAGCTCAGCCAACTCCTCGGCGTCCGCGACATAGGCAGTACCGCCCACCACCTCACAGGCCGTGTACGACATCAACCGACCCGTCTTCGGGTGGACCCGCTCGCCGAGCAGCTTCATGGCAACCACCTCCACCCCGGTCTCCTCGTGGGTCTCTCGTACGGCGGCGTCTTCGCGGCTCTCACCCGGCTCAATTTCGCCGGCCGGGAACTGCCACGAGAGCTGTCCTTCGCTGGCCCGGCGCCGCACCATGAGCACGCGCCCCTCGCTGACGACGATGGCCGCGGCGATGCCCGGCTGCTCCTCCGCGTTCTGCTGCGTCACGTCTGCTCCTGGGCGGTCAGGCGTAGGGGTCGACTTCGGGGTGCGTGAACCGCACGGGCTTGCCCAGCGACCGGGCGTAGGCGATTTCGGCTCGGGTGCTGTCTCCGATGTAGTCGCCGACTACGAGCACCTCATCAGCGAGCCGGATCTTCGCTCGGTGCAGATCGTCGAGTCGAATCTTCAGCGCCTCGGCCTCGGCAGGATCGGACCAAAGTTCGTGCGGCGACTTCATGTCGCAACCCGGTTTGACGACAATCTTTCCGGCTTTGGTCTCCCGCAGATCGGCCTCGGTCATCTCGGTCATGAAGCGGGTGGAGCCGCAGATCACGACGATACGCGGGAGGCTGAGCTGCTTCTTCGCGTCGGCGAGCTTCTCCTCGGGGGTGAGCAGTTGCGGGTGTGGCACTGGTTCCTCCTGGTGGTGTGGTCCAAGGGGTGCCTGCGGAGACGAGAACGAGGGTCTCCAAGATCGTTTTGTGACGATGTGGACACCCTCGCGACAGCACTCTATGCGACGACCGACGACATCCGAAGGAGCATCCCGAGCTGGCGCCGTGGCGCCCGCCGGTCGGCATTACGCCCCGCCTGAGCGATGCCGAACTGGTCACCCTCGCCACGAGCCCAACGCGCGGCACGCGATTTCTCCCATTCGGCCAGCGAGTCAAGCCGTTCAGCACAGCGTGTAGACCTGGGGCCGGCGCAACATAGCGTGGGATCGCCGGTTAGCCAAACCGGCGATCCCACGCATGATTGGTAGTCCACCGACACGACCTGCCCCTATGTCGAAAGGCATCACCCGACGAGCACGGGCCACCCAAGAAGCACGCACGGCCGAGAGACCCGCCAGCGATCACGCCGCCGCGTAACTCGCCATGAACAGACTTTGCGCCCGCTCCACGTCCCTCGGGGTGCGCAACTGCACCTCCAGATCACCTGTCCCGTGGTGACCGAGACCGGAGACATCCCGGGTGAATCCCGGTACGAGGTCGACATCCTTCGGGTCGACCTTCAGGTAGACCAGCAGCTTGCTCCGCTGGGGCGGACAGAGGCAGGCGAAGTTCCGAAGCCGCTGATACGCCCGGTACGTCTTGCGCTCGACGCGGTTCACACCGTCTCCAAGCGCGAGCAGTGTTTCATCGACCGCCCTCGCCAGCTCCACCATCGACGCGTCCTGGGCATCGGCTGCTGCCCGAGCAACTGCCTGGCGGCGCCCTTGGCGTACCACCTGCATATCGCCGCTCACGGACGCCACGGTCTCAAGCCCGAGCAGGTCGGTGCCGAAGAATCGGTAGCGGACCAGGTCGATCGACCGCCGGTGCTCGCGCACCGCATGCACGTCGTAGCGGGTGAAACCGCCAGCAATGCAGATCAGACGCGGACCGCTCCACAGGACCTGGGACGCGGCCGTCACCCCGAGCCGGTCGCGGACCAGGTGCTCGAACTCGGCACGGTGGTCCATTAGCCACGCCAGGTAGAACAGGCCCTGGTTGATGACGCCGGCGTCGACGCCGCGCTTGTACTCGACGATGACCGGCGATCCGTTCTCGTCCAGCCCGAGCGAATCGATCCGGCCCTTGTGGACCGGCCCGGTGCCGTACTCGCTCGCCAGGAAACGGACGCCTAGCAGCGTCTCCATGTGCGCCTCGACGAGACCCTGCACATCTGCCTCGACCTCAGCAAGACGCGGCATGACCTCGCTCACTCCGCATTGCGATGCATCCGTCCGGAACAACTTCAAGCCGACCACCCCCCGTTATCGCATAGGAGATCGACAACGTCGGACGGGCAGAGATTTGTTTCCGCAACCGGCGCGAGTCACGTGAAGAACGTGTGCGGGAGGCCCGATCGACCGGGTCAGTTGCCCCGGCGCGCAGCACGCAGGCCGGTGGTAGCCGTGATTCGTCGGCGTCCAGCACGAATCCAGCACGGTACAGGAGATGCTGGGTTGACGGCAGGTGGCGAGGGGTCAGAAAATCCAGCACCTATCCAGCACGGTGAACATCAACGGGCCTGACCCCGAAGAGCCAGACCCCAATTGACCTGCAGTGGTGCAACGGGGCGAACTGCGACCCATGCAACACCCAACTGATCCGTGGTAACCGTTCGTCACAGTGCTGGGCAATGCAGTGAAGTGCTGGACCTGCCGACTCCTCTCCGGCATCGTGCCTCACGCTGTCAGAGTGAGCCCCTCCACGGCGAGCGAGACAACATAGCCCCAAATCGCCGGTTAGCCAAACCGGCGATAACGCGGAGTATTGACGGTCCCCGCGATGACGGGCGCATGCGGTGTCCGTAGGCCCGACACGGGCTACCCGCCAAGACGAAAGTAATCGGATGCACACGCAGATCGAAGAGACTCTGGGCCCTCTCTATAGCCCCGCTCACATCCGCGCCACCTGGGGCGGAACGGGGAGCGTGGAGGACGCCTCAAAGGCGCTGGGATTCTCACGGGCCAAGGGATACGACCTGATCCGCAGCGGGCAGTTTCCGTGCCGTGTGCTACGCATCGGCCGTAAGACGCGTGTTGTCACGGCGTCCCTACTCCGCGTCCTCGAAAGCGGAGATCCGGAGTATAACGATGCCCGCGCCGGATGCCGCCCCACACCCTAAGCCAGCTTCGACGTGGCTCCGCTTCCGGCGGGGCTTCGTCGTTCCAAGCACGCCCTCTCACTACCCGCTCTGAAGGCAGACTGGCCAGCCGTGTCGCCGGGTCGAGTACACCGACCGGGCCGCGCTCATCCTCGGCTACCTCGCCGAACACCTCACCAGCCAACCCTTGGACCATCTGTCCACCGCCCGCACGTGGCACCCGCTGGGCATGAAGTCCACCCGCTTCGGCCCCCTGCCTACAAAGAATCGCTGCTCGCTGCGCCCCCACCGAACTCGACCAGGACACCGACAGCCACCTCAAGGGAACAGCTCACGACTTCTCCGCACGCCTCATGGGCGGCGTCTGCGGCATCGCCGGCGTCTTCACCGTCCTCGACGACCTCGCTGCCTTCCTGCGCTACATGTTGAACACCGACACCGCGCCCAGACAGGCTGGCTTCGGTCCCGCTTGGACCACCGAGTCGCTGACGATCCAGACCGGCGCGCTGCAACCCGCGCGCGGCTTCTTCTGGCATCCCGCCCCTGGCACCACCGCCGAACAGTCACGGGCACAGGAATGTGGGTCTCATCCACCAGGGGCCTGTGGGCAGTGCTCCTGACCAACAAGCTCTACTACACCCGCGACCGCGGACCACTGACCGATGTCCGCAACGCCTTCCGTGAACTCGCCTTCGTGTAAGCGGTGCGTGTGGCCGCATGAAGGAAACGTCGTAGGCCGCCATTCACATCGGACGCCGTCGGACGTGAGCCGAGCCCCTCACAGCCGCAATGCATTCCGCTGCCTCGCCTTGGACTGAGCAAGTCCGTGCCCCGATCCAGCGGCCAATACGGCAGCGGCGAACTAGTGTCCTGCGCCGGAAATCCATGGGTAGATCCATGGCGCCGCCGAAGCTTGGTCTCGGCCGCGGGCCAGGCGTGTTGCCAGTTCGTGGCACATCCCGAACTGCCCATGAACTTCCGGCGCGGGGCACTAGGTCACCGCCAGCACTGCGAACAGAGAGGCGTAACCGCCCAGTTCGCGCGCAAGTGCGGCCCCGGCGAAGGTCGCGATGGGCCGCCGACGGAGTCGGGGGCCCATTTGGTTGTTGGCAGTCGAGGGTGGGCCGGCCTAGGGCCCGGGTGTGGATCCTCGCACCAGGACAACGAATCCGACCGGTGTTGTCAGTGGGGCCGTGCAAACTGGATGCCGTGACGACACCCGACGTCCGAGGACTAGAGCAGCTTGAGCGCGCCGTCCTAGACGACGCTGCCTCTCTCGCCACTGCGCTCCGGCAGTGCCTCATGTTGGCCGGCTACGCGCGCCATGAGGAGCTGCGCGCATGGGCGCTGAAAGAGCTGGAGGGGTACGCCGCGTCCGATGAGCTGCCCTCTTACCGGAAGGTGCCAGCCGCGCTCGAAGTCGTGGTCGATCTCTACCTTCCAGGTCAGATCATTCGGGACAATACCCAGCGGGTCAGTCCAAACCAACTACCTCAACACGCCCAGGATCGCGGCATCGGGGAGAGCGCGCCGATCCGACAAGGAGTACGGGAACTCGAAGCGCTGGTCGCCCGCACCGACAGGGCGTCGGTACGCCTGAGCCCGCCCGGTTCTGCCGACTACGCCCTACTGATGACGCAGGAGCAGCATCAGCAGGGAAACGAAGGTTCCCAGATCACCTCTCTGCACTGGGACGTCTCCGTCGCCAGTATCGCGGGCGTCCTCGATCAAATCAGAACACGTCTGACCCAGTTCGTCGCGGAAGTGAGAGCAGCCATGCCCCCGGGCCAGCAGAACCCGAACCCCGACCAGATCAACTCGGCCGCGCAACAGGCCCTCAACATCACAGGAGGCGACGGCTCCACTTTCAACATCGTGGCGCCGAACGCGAAAGCGGACCGCGGCGGCACCGCGAGCGCCAACGTCAATGAACCCGCGCCCGCGACTCCGCAGCCCTGGTGGCACCGCACCTCGGTCATCTGGGGTGCCATCGCCGCTCTGGGGACGGTTGCTGGCGTCATCGTCACCGTGGCCGTGAAGTGAGATTCCGCCGAAGCCGCCTCGACAGACTGGAAGGCGACGTCCTCGACGAGAGCCGCCCGCTCGCGCCGATCTTGCGCCAGGTGATCACCCTGGGCGGGCACGCTCACTCCGAACCGTTGCGGGCCTGGGCGCTGCGGGAACTCCAGGGTTACGAGGGCACGGACGTGCCGATTCCCGACTACCGGAGAATCTCAGCCCCCCTGGTGATGGATGGCCTCGCTGGGATGTACCAGTTTCGGGAGCAGCCGGTCAGCATGTTCGACCTGCCGGACTTCGCCCGTGACAGCCTGGGCGGCGAACTTCGCCTCGGGCAGGGCGTCGGCCAGATCGAGTCCCTCATCGCCGGAAATCCTGGCCAGACTGTGCAGCTCGGTCCGGCCATGGCTGCCGACCTGGCCGTGTTCATGAGCCAGAACTCGCCCAGGCAGGTTCTCAGGCTGTACTGGGCTGTGCACCCGTCAGCCCTGGAGGGCATTCTGGACCAGGTCCGCACGCGACTCGTCCAGCTCGTCGGGGAGTTGCGGGCCGCGATGCCACAAGGGCAAAAAGATCCGACACCGGACCAGGTCGCTCAAGCACTCCAAAGCATCAACATCATCACGGGCGACAACTCCTCTGTGACCGTCACGGCGCCTATTGCGGTCGCGCGCCATCGTGGATCAGCGCGAGCCGAAGTCAGCGGAGGGGCCCAGCAAACCTCTGCGCGGACAGCGATCGTCTGGGCCGTCTCGGTCGCCCTGGTTGCAGCCGCGGCGGTCATTGTCTGGGGGGCGTGGTCCTGAAGCGAGCTGACCCACGAGGGCACATGAGCCTGAGAATCGGCCGCGTACCGCGCCTCCAGGTCCTCCAGCGCGTCGCGAGCGCTCTGCTCACCGACGGTCTGCAGATCGGGGTCGATGAAGAACGGTGACCTGGCCCGGCGCAGCGCTGCGGGCACGTACTCCGGCAGTGCCCGGTGCACCAGCCAGCCAAGGACGCTCTCCCAGCGGGTGGCATCGGGGATGAGATACCACCGCTGGTCGCCCTCCGGCGACGTCCAGGCCGCGACCACCGGCTCCCCGAGCGAGTCGACGAGGATGGACGGCAGCTCGCCCACAGCGGGGTGGTCCGCCCTGCCGGAACGGTAGCCGTCGTACGACTGAGAGCCGTACAACTTCAGACTCCACCACGGTGCACCCTCGGGGCGGGTCAGCAGCCGGATCGCCAGATCACGGTCAGCGCCCTCCAGACCCGGCGCGATCTCGGGCCGCATCCCCTTGGGCAGGCGCCGACCAACGGCGCTGGTGGACTGGTCACCGAGGTGCACGGAGGCGTCCACCGACGAGAACACGTTACGGGGACGGTCCCCTTCGGCGTGGCCGACGACGGCGAAGACCGGCGCGACCTCGCCACCCTGTCGTGCACCACGGCTCCTTCGCTGGCCGGCCCTGCGACCGAGAGGCACAGACCGCGCGCGTCCTGAGGGGCGACCAGCGATGGCCCCAAGCTCTGGACGGTAGTTGCCCGCAACCGCCTTGGCCGGGATCAGGATCGTCCCGTCGTGAACAGTTGCAGTGAACTGTTCACTACGTTTTGCTTCCGGTATGGCACAGTCCCTCCGTCCCCAGGCCCTGCAACGCCAACGACTGTTCAGAGAGATGAGCGTGGAACAGCTCGCCGAGGCTGTAGGGGTTACGCCACGTGCTGTACGCCACTGGGAAGCGGGAACACGGACTGTTGGTGACCGAGCTTTCGGCCGATTGCTAGAGGTTCTGCGATGTGGTGCGCAGGATCTGACAGGGCGCGAACCGGGTACCGAGAGCCTGGCCGACTTGCGTCGTGATGCTGGCTTGAGCACGGAAGAGGCCGCCTCAGCTCTACGACGCAAGCGTGGTGCACACGGTCTGCATATCAGCGCCGAGAAGATCCGCGATCTTGAACGCGGCAGACGTGTGCGCGGCTGGATGTGGGGATCTCCCGAGACCCTGGGGAGAGTGGCGCACATGATCGCCCAGGTCTATAGAGTCCCCGACCGGGTGGTGATGGATGCCTGGCGCCGCAGCCGCCCGGAGGACCCTCTCCCAGTGCTTCCCGTCCGACGTCCCCGTCAGCCTTCCGAGGAGTCGATGGCTGTATGGAGGGCCCTCAACGAGCGGCAACGTACCTATCTGACGTGCATCTTCCGTCACGACCAGGAGGTAGAGGAAGAACAGCGGCAGGCCCGCTTGGTGGGAGCGGAACAACGACCGGCAGCCGAATGGCGGCGCATGACGTTGGCGGTCTCCGCCTCGTCTGATGTAGTCGGGTACACCCGCATTCAGGAGGGGCTGCGCGCAGCGGGGGTACATGACCCAGGAGCTGGATCGTCGGTGGCCGCTTTGGAGCGGCGTGGCCTGATCGTCGTGTACCGGGACCGGCTGTATGTCGACGGTCTGGGGGATATCCCCCGTACCCGGGTGGAGATGACCCGGCACGGGCGAGCGGTGGCCCGTGCGGCCCTCGGGGCTCCCCGGGAAGCAGGACCACCTGCGCCGCTGCTGTCGTTGTGGCTCTGGAAGATCATGGTCCGGGTCGCGCGCGCCGGAGCGCAGGGGGTGGACGGCAGCCTCGCCGGGCGTGGGCCGCATTACCTGGCGGTGGGGCAAAGCCCTGATGGACGGACCCCGAGCCGGGGCTTCATCGTGTTGCGGCACCCCGACGGAGTGACTCACGGACCGTACCGGTGGTTCCTCACCGACTCCGGGCGAAGCCACATCGCCGACCACCTCGACGCCTACCGCGGCCTGTATCCCAGCATCGACACCGAGGGCCTCGACGAGAGCTCTGGCTGAACTCCCCTCGGGATTCCCAGGGCCCATTGTCAGTGGCCTGCCGTATGGTCCGGCACGTGATGCAAGCTGACGACACAACGGACATTCAGCAGACTCACGCACTGCTGGAAATCGTCAAGGCGTTCGCCGTGTGCGAGCACGCGATGGTCGGCGAGGGACTGGACGGGCCGAGACGCCTGGACCGCCTCATGGAGGCCCACGGCATCCTGATGGCGGCATGCGGCCCGGGGCACCTGATCCTGTTCGACGAACTCATGGGCAGGCTCACTGGCGACCGGGCTGGCTCCCTGGAAGGGCTGCTGCCCGACTGGATCGACAGCGAGGCTCTCGCTGGCGTGCGGCTCATGGACAGCGAGGGCGTTGCCACGGAGGACGGGTTCGACTTCCGGCACGAAGCCCAGCGCGTCCTGCGGGCCGCGCAGAAGGTCGGGAAGTTCACCGGGCAGGTAACGAAACCGAAGCTGGATGACGAGTACAGCCAGGAAGCCGTCTTCAGCGCGATCAAGGGCTCCTTCTACCAGAGGCACCGCACCACTCTGGTTGAGAACCCGACGGTGCCGACGGGCAGTCTCACGGAGCTCAAGCTGCCGTCCCGGGCGAACGACTTCTACAAGCCGATCGCCCAGTACGCGCAGTTCAACGGCTGGTGGTGGCCCTGCCCCGCCTGCAAGTGGCCGATGAAGGTGACAGCTGCCCGCACCGGCGCGCGCACAAGGGGCAGGGTGCGGTGTCTGTATCCCTGGCACGAGGAGACGGGCGCGTCGTACGAGTTCGTCGTGACCGCCCGGAAGAAGTCGGCCCCCGAACTGAGTCCGACGTTCGAATGCCGGGTCCCGTCCGGCCGGTTCGCACGCCTATGGACCGGGGCCGTACCGCACGTGCCGCAGGCCAAGCCAGCCGCAGAGTACATGGCGCTGGTACGGCCGGTGTGGCGCTACACCGTCATCCCTGGCCTACCCGAACTGGCCCTGCACCGAGCCGCCGCGGCGGCCCTGGAGGGAACCGCCTGGACATCACATCTGTGGCCCAACGGGGACCAGTGTGACCTGTGGATCACCCGCGAAGGAAGCGAACAGCCGCACTTTCCTGCTGACTTCAAGGACTACACCTGGCCGAATCACCTGGTCAGCAAACTTCATATGGACGGCGGCGATAAGGGCGGCGCCGAGTACCTGGTAGTGCCCGACCATCGCCAGGACCAGGTGGCCCAGCTCCACGCGGTGTGCCGCACATACAGGATGAAGGCGGCGATGACCGCGACGGACTACCTCGAGATGGTCATCACGCAGATCAAGGAGGGCAAGGCGTGAGCGGGGAGATGACGGGTAAGGAAGCCGGCCTGGCTGGAGCACTCGCTCTGGCCGCGCACTACTTTCCCCGCAAGGACGACGAGGGGCGCATCCTGGCCGGCTTCGAAGAAGCCACGTTCTTCGCCCACCGCAAGCCGCAGGCTTGGTCGGATTGGGCGAGCTTGCCAGTGGCCGAGCGGAACCTGATCCGTCAGGTGATGGCCTTGATGGCTCCCGAATGGACGGATGCGAAGAAACTCAGGGCCGCCGTCCTCGCGCTCCTAGGCGCCCTGGCCCCCGATCCCGACCTCGCGGACAGGTCGGGAGGTTCGCTGCGGCTGCCGGCCGGAGACCCACAGCTGGCCGAGGCGGTGATCCCCAGGGTGGGAGGGGATTTCCTCGGATACGCACAACGCGTCACCGGGCCGTTCTTCACCTTCGGCAAGCGCCCCAAGGCACAGGCGTTCGCGGGCCCAGGAACCCTCAAGACGAGGACGGCCTACCTGGGCCAAGAGCACGGCACGACCAGCAGGGAGATCCATATCCAGGCGACTCCCGGCTTCCTTGAAGCGCCCGGCCACGAGGTGCTCCCGCAGGTGCACACCCGCCCGCAGCGCGACCGGGTCGCGCCGACAGTGAACCAACTCCTGGATGTCGCCAAGATCCTTAGCGGCCAGGACAAGAGCGTCGCCTACCTGCACAAGGTGCTCAAGCGCTTCTTCAAGGCAATGAAGACGACCGACGGCGAGCTGACCGAACTGGACCTGACGTCCGGAGACCTGCAGGTCCTCAACGCCCCCACGGGAAGCGGCAAAACGGTACTCGTACGGGTCATGGCGTCCTGGGCAGCGCTCAACGACCGGCGGATCGCCCTCGCCGTCACCGATGTCCGCGCCACCCTGGACATGGCCTGGGACATCAACAACGACCTGGCCTATCTGCACAAGAACAAGCACCTAGCCGAGCCCGCTCACTGCACGCCGCTGATGTCCCCGTCGAGCATGCACCGGCGGGCCATGGACTACGCCGCCCTGGGTACCTCCACCCAGATCGACGAATGGGACCGGCGCGCCAGGACCGACATCGCGCTGCTGTCGGCCGGCTGCGCGCAGCGGGCGTTGATGGACCCGCCCACCCTGTATCCGTACGGGGAGGAGAACTGCACCTCGCTGACCTCTCCGGCCACCGGCTCCACCCGGCTCACCTGCTCCTTCGCCCCGGTGTGCGGCAAGTTCCAGCAGTTCTACCGGGCCACCGACGCGGCCGTGATCGTCACCAACCACGCCAACCTCCTGGAAGGCCGCACACGCATCGGCGTCGTCCTGGACGGGCAGGAGTTCCGCGGCAAGGCACGTGGCACCAGGGGCATGAGCGTGCTGGAGATGACGCTGCGCGCCTGCGATGCGCTGGTGATCGATGAGATCGATGCCTTCCAGACGGCCGCCATCAGCCGCTGTACCTCGGAGCTCACTCTGGCTTCCCGGAAACGGACGACCGCGTTGCGGGAGATCGACTCGGACGCCAGGAACCTGCCCGTCGTCCATGAGATGTCCCTTGCAGCGCCGGTCAGCCACGCGCGGCTCATGGCCGAGATGCTGCTGCTGTGGCTCTGCTCAGGCAGCGGGCTCAGGCTGAACCCGGGCAACGAGGCGGACAGCCCTGACGGGGCCAGCCGCGACAACACCGGCTGGCGCCTGGCCCGCTCGAGGGACCGTGAAATCCTTCAGCTCCTGTTCCCCCACCAGACCGCGGCCGACGACGTTCCGCCCGAGCTGTTCGCCTTCCTCGACGAGATCATGCCCGCCCGCTGGTACGCGGCCGGACCGGATGAGGAGGCCAAGCTTCCCGACGGAGCCGACTGGGACGCCATCCAAACAGCCCTGACGATCCTCACCGCGCAGCGCGGCCAGGACCACCTCACCGACACTCGCGACGCGATGCGCACGCTCCTGCGTGAGCTCGTGCCCGATGCGCATCAGCAGGCCGCCGTGGTGAACCTGTTGATCACCCGCACCGTGCTACGGGAACTCGACAGCGCGCTGGACGAGCTGCGCATGCAGGCCCAGACCCTGCGCTATCTCGACCTGGGATCGGTCCGCAAGATCCTTGAAAGCATGCGCAGCAGCACGGTCGCCACCCTCTACCCCCTGGCCATGCTGGGCCGCTCCATCCACGGCTACCAGGTCAAGGGCATGGACAAAAAGGAGCAGGAAGCGGAACTCCTGTCACGTTCTTTCGGCGGCGATCCGCACACCTTCGTCAGCGAACTCGGCGGCCTCACCGCCCTGCTGGCGGCCGGCGTGCAGCGTCCCGTCATGGGCCTGTCCGCCACCGCCTACCTACCACAGGCCGTACAGGAACACATCCATGCCCCGGTCCGCTGGTGGCTCCCCGACACCCGTCCGGAGTCCATCGTCACCCTCGCCACGCCTGTACGGGGCAGCAGCGGGGATGCCATGAGGATCGGGGGTCTCCCGCCAGAGCTGAAGCCCAACGCACTGCGCGATCTCGGCCGGGGCCTGTACGAGCAGCAGCTCGCCAAGCGCCTGGCCCGCCTGGAGAAGCACGAACCGGAACGGGCCCGCGTCATCCTCGCCGTCAACTCCTATGAGCAGGCCGCCTACCTCGCCTCCGGGGTGGCACAGGCCGACGGGCTGAACCACCGGATCTGCCTGCTGGTGAAGAAGCCGGAGAAACAGAACTACGAGGAGCACCTACCTGCCCACGTGGACCGGATGGTCCGCGAAGAGCTCAAGGAGTTCCCCGACCGCGGAGAGATCCTTATCGCCCCCCTCGCCGTCATCGGCCGGGGCCTGAACATCGTCGTCGGAACGCGCTCGGCAGTCCGCGACATCTATCTGTGCGTCCGGCCTGTCCTGAGCATCGAGGACACCGACTGGCTGCACGCAAGCGTCAACGCCGCCGGTTACAACACCCTTCCCGCCGGCGGCAGCGACGAGCCCTTGGCCGTCCTGCGCGCAGCAGGCGAAGCCTCCTGGAAGCAACTCACCAAGATCCTTCGCTCCCCGGCCCGGTTCTCCAACATGGACCACGACCTGCGCAAGGAACTCGTCGCAGGAATGCTCGTCCTGCTCATCCAGCTCGCCGGCCGTGCCCGGCGGGGCGAGACCGACATGACCCTCCACATCGTGGACCACTCCATCCACGACAAGAAGTTCAGCTCCGACCTGGCCACGATCATCGAACAGATCTACCGCGACTGGACTCCGAAACAGCGCGACATCATGAATGAGCTCTACGGTCAAGCGCTTCAGGCATTCCTGACCTATGCAGGGCTCGACCGCGAGACGCTCTGAACTGACCACGTCCGTCTCCGCCTTGCCGCGGCGGAGACGGACCCGCATCCTCTCCCAAACGGAGAGACCGAGAGACGAGGTACCCCCGCTCATGGGGCGAAGCAACACGCAGCGGGATCTCACCGCGCACACCACATCGATCCGGTGCACCCCCGAGCTCCTGGACGGCATGACCGCCCTGGTCTGGGACTTCGGCGACTACCACTCGCCCATCCGCACGGCCTGGCGGGATTTGGGGAGCACGGCCTCAAAGAACGCGAAATGGATCAAGGATGTCCAGGAATCCGACCCCTTCCTGGTCCCCTATTCCATCGCTGTCACCGTGCTCCAGCAGATCACCGATGGCTACGTCTACCTGGACAAGTACCTGGCCTTCATGGTGACGCTCAACCCCGTGGAGCCCGACGCCCTCAGGACGGTCTTCACTTACCTGGAAGGCATCGTCCGCCGGATTCCTCTGGATGAGATCCCCTTCGTGGATCCACCCACCTTGGCCCGACTGGTCGCGGACGTCGCTCCTGAGCGCCGAAGCCTGGCTAAGAACATCCTCCAAGAGGAAGACGGCAAGCCCGCCAGTCCGGACAGCTGGGCCTATGAGGCGGTGAAGTGGCACATCGCCAAGAAGCTGGCGGCAAAGCCCTTCCTCGACCGGGAAGTCGAGCCGGTCCGTGAGGCGTACGAGGCGACGAACGGCCAGGTGAAACACAGGACCGTCGGCTGGCAGCCCTCCGACAACGTCGCGGCCGTGCAGTACCGGCCCATCAGCAACGGTGACCTGATCGCCTGGGAACAGCCCATCGGCCCGGTCTTCGCCACCCTCGCCCACCCGGTCGACCTCGCCGAAGCGCTCAAGGCCCGTCCCGAGAACCCCACCCGCAGTCAAGTCCAGTACGCGCTGTCCCGCCTGTCGGTGAAGATGGCCACCTACACGGCCGAGCCGAACCCCGTCCTGAATCTTGACGCTCACATCCGGCGCATCAACAACACGGTGATCCACGCCAGCACCGTTCTCGTGGACCAGGGAACAGACCGGCCGATCATGTCTGTGTCCCTGGATGGGCGCGGTCTGCGGCAGACGAACAAGCATGCGCTGGAAATCCTGGCGAAGATGGACGCCGACCGGTCATCGCTCAACGCCATCGAGGAACGCGTCGCCGGTGAGCGCAGCCGCCTCAACGCCAGGGACGAAAATGGCAAGAGGATCGACATCCTGACTCCTCCTCCTGGCGCGATCAGGCCGACCATGCCGAAGACGGACTCCTTCGCTGTCGGTACCGGCGCCGGCATCTACCATCTCTCCCTGCTGCGGGAACACATCCAGCGAGTCTTCGGTGACGCCGTCTCCCTGCTCGACCTGAAGTCGAAGGGGAATGTCTTCGGTAAGCGTTCCCACGAGCCCGCCACCGCTGCCCAGGAGAAAGAGAAGAAACAGAAGAAGCAGGATGGCGAATACGTCGATCTCATCGGCAAGCCCTCCCCGGAGGGTATTCGCCGTTCCATCGAAGCGGCCGGATACAAGAAACTCCGCATCCTGTGCCTGTGGTACCGCGACGCGACCCTCACGCGGATGATCCACGGTCTCGCCCACCCCTACGGGCTGGACCCGGAGGGCATCGATCCGGACCCTGGCGGAAAGAAGTCCTTCCCGCTCGCGGACGGCATCGAAGCTGTCTTCTGCAACGCCGAAGCGCTGCTGGAGCACGGCCCCGGCACTCAGCGCGCCACTGACGCCCAAAGGATCGCCGGCACCTTCGCAGAACCCGGCGTCCTCCTCGCCGCCTGGTGTGAAACAGAGATCCCGGTGCGCGGCGAGGAACACGAGGGCATGAAGCCCGCCGAAGTGAAGACCGCCCTGGCGGAGAACGACGCCAAGCACCAAGTCGTCCGGGAGCTCGCCAAGGCTGCAGTGCCGTCCCAATTCCTCGTCGGCCGCGAGTACGACCCGTTCACCAAGACCTTCACCATCATCAAGAGGCCCGCGAAAGCCTTCGAGGATCACCGCGTCTACATGGGTCTGCTGGACCTCTACCGTTCGTGCGGGGTCGTGGACGACCGCTTCGAGCGTGCCCTCTACCCCGGCGACGACCCCTACCCGCTGCCCCGCATGGCCTTCTGCGGCATCCACATCCGCAAGCAGGCCACGGACCGCAAGTACAAGGGCCAGCCCAAAAGGATCATCACCGCCAGCGTGATCATCCCCTCCCCTGAACCCGGCGGCCCGTGGCGCATGATCGGCTGGAGCAACATCCACCCGCAGTGGGAGCACTACGCCCTCGCACAGAGCAACTTCCACGCCGCCAACTACCCTCTTCACACTGAAAACGGCGACGGCGAAATCCAGCGCTGGGCACAGGCCGGTGAAGACGTCCGCACCGCCCTCCAAGAGCTCCACGACGAACTCGACGGCCTGCCCTACGCCTTGATGATCGACGGTCACGCCAGCCGCCGTGTATGGCCCGGCCTCCACAACAACAAGCAGGGCCTCGGAAAAGATCCCGGGGACCCGCGCCTCTGGCTCCCCGCAAGCGGACTGCCCCGGTCCTGGAATCCGGTCAGCATCATCCGCATGAACTGCGCGCAGGCGGAAATGCCCCGTCTGGTCGCCGTCACCGAGAAGCAGAAGAACGGCAAGACCGTCCCGCTCAAGACCTCCAGCGACCTCTACTACCCGGAAGCACGGCCCGAAGGCCACCCCTGGTTCCTGTTCACCGAACCCCGCAACTACGGCAAGAAGCGCCATGGGCAGTGGAAGACCCGCTGGCGCGCCGACCCGGGGAAAGCATCGAAGAATGCCGACGAGCGCAAGGAGAACGAACTGAACGCACCCTGGTACAGCATGACCACCAGGGAGATCACCCCGATGCACACGCGGGACGGCTACGACCGAGAGATTCTCGCGGTTGCCGCGGCGCGGCTTTGTCACCAGGCGCTCTCCTGGTCAGACCGGACGCGATACCCGGCCCCGCTCCACGCCGCGCTTCAGATGGACCTTGGCCACCCCCAGTACCGACGCTCCGAGCCGAAGGACCCTGAGAGCATCGAAATCCTGAAGGAAGCCAGCGGCACCGACCTGTAGATACCGGGACGGCTCCGAGCCGTTCGGCGTGGCGGCCTCGAAGATGAGGCCGCCAGCCGAACGGCAGCAACGCTGGCCGCACTGCCCCTATAACGGGGCACCGCGATCTTCCGTCGATGGTTTGGACACCGCCTCCTGGTCGCGCTCTGAAGGCACACTGGCCAGTCGAGGGACTCGCATATTCGCGAAGGCAAAGCTGTTCGGCGAGCTGAGCGAACGTGTGTGCCGTGTGGTCGGCCAGGCCCTACCACGCCCGGCATCCTTGCTCCCGGTGCTCCAGAGCCGGGAGTCCAAGCGTCAGTGCCCGTGCTGCCGGACGCCGCACTCTGTCATAGCCCCCTCCATGCGGAAGCCCCGTCGTGATGTTTCCGACGGGGCTTCGCCGTATCACCGACGCCCCTATAACGCGGGATCGGTAGATGCCGTCCTGACCAGGCCGAAGACCTCTCGGGCGGCATACCGCTTGAGGCATCGGATGATCTCACGCCGGGTCTTGCCCTCCTGGGTGCGGCGTTCGAAGTACGCCTGGGTGCGCGGGTCGTGGCGCAGCCGGGTGAACACGATGCGGTGCAGGGCGGCGTTCGCCTGACGGTCGCCGCCGTAGTTGAGCCGGCGCGTGCTCCGACGGCCCGACGAATACTCGACGGGGCTGACTCCGCAAAGCGCGGCAAAGGATGCCTCAGTGTTCAGCCGCTCGGGGTTGTCTCCCATGGTGATCAGCAAGGTGGCCGCGCTGTCCGGGCCGATGCCTACCGGTACGAGTAGCTGTGGGGCGTGGTGTTCGACGAGCTGGGTCAGGCGTTGGTTCAGCTCATTGATCTGCCCGGTGAGCTGTTCGATGCGCTCGGCGAGCATTCTCAAGGTCATGTGGGTGGCCTGAGTCACCGCGTCCTCGCCGTCCTCACCGTCGCCTGGCCCGAGGCATGCGCAGGTGCGGAACAGCTCGCGGTTGCCCAGGCTGGACAGTCGTTCCCGCAGTGCGGGATCGGCGATGACCAGGACGGCTTTGAGCTGGTTGATCGCCTGGGTACGGGCCTTTACCGCGGAGTCCTTGGCGAGCTTGAAGATCCGGGCGCTGTGCACCGGACCGTCACCGGACTTGGCCTGGGCCCGGGCGCGGCCACTGAGCACGGCTCGCGCGGCGGCCTGCGCGTCGAGCGGGTCCGACTTCCCGAGCAGACGGCGAGCCGAGCGGTCGGGCCGGTTCACTTCGAAGACCTGAATCTGCTGGGCCAGCAGGTAGCGGGACAGGCCCGCGCCGAAGGTGCCCGTGCCCTCCACACCGGCCCGGCGCACCGTACCCCGCTTGCGGGCCCACACGAGCAACTGTCGGTAGCCGGCCGCCGTCGCGGGAAAGGACTCCGTTCCCAGGATCTTCCCGAGCGGGGAGATCACGGCGGCAACATGCACCTCGCCGTGCGTGTCCACGCCCAGGACGACCTCGCGCCGAACGGGCGGATCCGCGCTCGATGAGGTGCTGTGCTGTCGGGTCGTCATGATGGCGTGCCTCCCACATGCTGACGTACTGGGTGATGGCACCGGCCTGCTTGGGGCGGTCTGAACCGTGATGGCGCCTGAAACTCGGCAAGGCCCCTATAGGGACACGCCCTGTGGCTCGGTGGCAGGCAGCATCCCGCAACGACGGTCGACAGGTCCGTGACTGGACACTTCGGTCATAGATCTCACGAGTCAGACCCCGTCCGGGATGACACTGCACAACCGTCCCATCGATCGCGGTACAGCCGCGTGACTCGATCACTGCCGGATGACTTCGACCGAACCGATACTCAAACTGACTGAGCGGGCTGACAAGGCGTTGACTCTCGTCCACCCCTGACCGGCATTGACAGGGAGACGTCACGCAAGGAGGTGGTGCTCGCCGGCTGCGGCAGCTGCGGCTCCTCCCCCGTAGAGTGTGAGCAGGGCACTCTGGTCAGGCAGCTCAGGAGTCAGACCCCACCGCAGGACAGCACCCACCTGCTGTTCTCCTTCTATCCTGCTTGCAGCCCCGTCAGCCCGCTCGTTCGGACGAATTGAGTCGAAGCACCGGTCGCCTACCAACGGAACTGGCAACATGCCGCTGTCGTACGACACTGCGAGTTGAAGGCGGGCCATTGGAACAGCGGGTCAACGAGCGGCAGCTCTCGGTGTTGCAGTGGGTGGGAGCCGGGTGCCCTGCCAGCGTATGGGAGACCAGCTCCTACAAGACCACCTGCCAGGCACTCCACAACCGTGGTCTGGTGACGGTCTCCCGGAAGGCCGGGCAGTGGAGCGTCGCCCTGACAAGCGCCGGTCGGCACTACCTGGCGCACGGCACGTACCCTCCCCGCGGATCACGCCCGCGGAAGACCCAGGCCGCCGGTCCACGGCCTAAGAACTCCTAACGAAATGATCTTCGGCGTGGTTGGATCACTCCCAGGCTGATGATCAGGGGGTGCGGGGTGGCGCGGCCGAAGCCGTGGGAGGTCGACGACGAGCTGTGGGCGGTGATCGAGCCGCTGCTGCCCAGTGTCGAGCGCCGGACCCGGCACCCCGGGCGCAAGCGGCATCCTGACCGGCTGGTGTTCCAGGGCATCCTGTTCGTGCTGCACACCGGGATCTCCTGGGAACACCTGCCGCAGGAACTCGGCTTCGGTTCCGGCATGACCTGCTGGCGCCGCCTGGCCGAGTGGACCGAGGCCGGGGTGTGGCCCCGGCTCCACGAGACCCTCCTTGCCAAGCTTCGCGGCGCGAACGCCCTGGACTTCTCCCGGGCGGCCGTCGACGGCTCGCATATCCGGGCGTTAAAGGGGGCTCCAAGACGGGACGAAGCCCTGTCGACCGGGGCAGGACGGGCAGTAAACATCACTTGATCACCGACGCCACCGGCATCCCACTCGCCGCCACCCTGACCGGCGGCAACCGCAACGACGTCACCCAGTTGATCCCACTACTCCAGGCTGTGCCGCCTGTGCGGGGCAAACGTGGTCGGCCCCGACGCCGACCAGACGCGGTGCTCGGTGACCGCGGTTACGACCACGACAAGTACCGCCGGCTCGTCTGGGGCCTCGGAGTGAAACCGCTGATCGCCCGCCGGGGCACCGAACATGGCTCCGGACTCGGCTCCCAACGCTGGGTCGTGGAGCGCGCGTTCGCTCACCTTCACTGGTTCCGCCGCCTGCGGATCCGCTGGGAGATCCGCGACGACATCCACGAAGCGTTCCTCATCCTGGGATGCGCACTCATCTGCTGGCGACGCCTGCGTGCCCTTGAAAAGCGGGCCTGAAATTTAGTTGGGTCCTACCTCATGAGCCACTACGTCAAGACGTTCCATGCCATTGAGATCGGTGACGGCGCAGACGGTCGGTGGGCCGTGCATGTCCGTTCGGCCATGGCGAAGGCGGAGGACTGGCTGACCGAGGAGGGCCGCACCCCCGAGGGCGCAGCGCAGGCCCGACAACTCTTCGATACGCACATGCCCGAACTGGTCCCCGTGCTCGACCGGCTCGCGGAGCAACTGGAATCTCCTCAGGCCAGGACGCTTCTCACCATGGCAACGGTGCGCCCGTTCTTCTCTGGCTGTACCCAGATCGGCCACGAGGGCACGCTGCTCAGAAACTACGACTTCGCCCCGGAACACTGCGAGGGCACCATCGTCTCCTCCCAGTTCCTCCGCCCAGTCATCGGCATGCAGGAAGCAGGATGGGGCCTGCTGGACGGCATGAACGACGCCGGACTCGCAGTGTCTCTCACCTTCGGCGGGCGATTCGTCCATGGAGCCGGCTTCGCCATTCCCCTCGTGCTGCGCTACCTCCTGGAAACCTGCCGGACCGTTGACGAGGCCATCGACAGACTGCGCACCATACCCATCGCGATTCCGCAGAACGTCACCCTCGTCGACGAGCACCAGAGCCTGACGGTCTATGTGGGCCCCGACATCCCGATGACCGAGGCCCACGACGCATGCGCCGCCAATCACCAGCACCTACCCGTGCCTGACGAGCAGGAACAAACCACCCGGACACGAGCACGACTGGCCGCCGTTCAGGCAGCGGGAGTTGATGTTCCGTCGATGCTGCGACCACCGCTGTACCAGTGCAGCTACGACCAGTGGTTGGGCACTGTGTACACCGCCCACTACCGACCCGCTGAGGGGCGAGTGACGTACCACTGGCCCGGCGAGCATTGGGAACACACCATCGTCGGCTTCACGCCGGGAGCACGCACCGTTGCCCTGGGGCTGTCCGGCGATAACGATCACTGACGCACAACCGACCGTCACCCGCATTCATTTCGTTAGGGGTTCTAAGTCCACCCGAGCGCAGGAAACTCCGGCCACCGAGCGGAAGCCAAGCCCTCCCTCACAGCCTCGTGTGACGCTCACGGAGCAGCTTTTACAGGAGCTTGCGGAGGCCGGCGGCAGGATCGTCAAGAGCGGCAGCGGTCCCGGCTTGGAGAAGTGGCCGTCCCGCGTCGCCGCCGCACGCAGATCCGGAAGGGTTCCGGAGACGAAGGAGCTGTACGGAAACTGGTGCCGCGACGGGTACGAGATCAAGCTCGTCGACATCCCCGCCTGGCGCCTTGCCGTCCTCGACCCCGTCCCCGTGCCGTCGCGGCTCACTCGGCCGCACACCGTTGTCCGGGCCATGCAGAACGAACGCCAGCCGCTCGGCCTGACCAAGCCCGTCCACATACGCGCTCTCCGACTCATCCAGGCACTGATCACCGCTGCCGAGGCCGACGGACACACCTGCTCGGCCGGGCAGACCGGCTTCGCACCCCCACCTCATCGCCGCCGCAGGGCAAAGCCCCACTTCACCATCACCGCCCAGGGCCAGACCGTGGGGTTTCTCGTCCTCCAGGAACAGGACCGGGCCGAGCACGTCGCCACCGAGAAGGAACTCGCCGACGCCAAGAAGAACTCCTGGGTCAGAATCCCCCGCTTCGACTACACCCCGTCCGAACGCCTCCGCATCATCCTCAGCGGCGGCCAGCCACACCGCGCGAGCGAATGGGCCGACGCCCCCGGCCGTCCCCTTGAAGAGCAGCTCGCCGAGATCGCACAGGAGGTCACGCTGCGCGGCCAAGCCGCCGAACGCAGACGCCAGGACGAGGCCGAAGCGGCACGCCAGAAGCGCATCCGCTGGGAAGCCGCCATGGAACAAGCCCGCATCCGGTACGCGGAGGCGTACCGCGTCCGGCACCTAGAAACTCAGGAAGCGGCATGGCGCCACGCCACCCGACTGACCCAATACGTGAGCGCCGTACGCACGCGAGTCGAGGACATGCCTCCGGGCCAGGCCAGAACCGACGCCGAAAAATGGATCAGCTGGGCAGCGGCCACCGTTGAGCGCCTCGACCCATTGAACGCACCGCCCCGGCTGCCCGACATTCCCAAGCCACAAGCCGACGACCTGAAATCCTTCCTCGGGCACTGGAGCCCTTACGGCCCCACCCACTGAACGCCCGCACCGCACAGTGTGCGCACACAGCCGCAGTTCAGGAGCTCTTCGCAACCGGTTCAATCGCGGCACACCGACGTGGTGGGTCATCGGAAAGATGTCGGATTCGGCGAGGTCCGGAAAGGTACAGGTCAGGACCCCTTTTACGGCCTGCTGCACCGCCTGTGGGCACCCGGAGCGTCAAACGAGCGTCATGGCCAACACTGCGTCGCAGGCGGCGAGGGGAGGCGCGCCGTGATCGCCCTGCGCACACCTCCTGCGGCACAGGAGTAACGACGCGAAACGTCGCGCGCACTAATCGCGGACAAGAGGTGAGCCGCCACGGGCAACCCGCTCACACCGCTGGTTGGAGTCCTCGGGCCAGCAGAGTCCCGCAGGAGGGCCGTCCGCACCATGATCACCCTGCCTGGACTCTCGTTCTGCGGGACCTCGGTGAGCGGGAAGAGCGGTGGGTGTGGAGGACGAGCAGCGCCAGGGCACCGGTCGCCGCTGACCAGGTGAGGGAGAACAGGCCGTGGGACCAGGGGATGCGCGAGGTGAGAGCTGAGCTCAGCGCCAGCTGGTTGACGCCGTACAGAGGAAGCGCGGACACGCCCGCCACATCCATGAGTGTGTTGAAGACGGGGTTCTGCAGGCCGGTGTCCACCAGGCTGAGCATGATGATGAGGAAGAAGCCCTCCAGCTCGCCGCGGACCAGGGAGCCGAGCAGAAGACCCATGCCGCCGTAGGCGAGGCCCGCGCCTGCAAGGGCCAGTCCCAGGGGGCCTGCGTGGCGCACGGGCAGAGAGATCCACAGCAGGATCGTGGTGTAGAGGGCCAGCAGGGCGGCAGTAAGGGCGACGGCAGCGAGTTTGGCCAGCAGTATCGGCAGCCGGGGGTACCCGGCCAGCAGCAGACGGCGATCCATCTCCCGCGACTGGAAGGTCTCGGTGAAGGCGATAAAGCCGGCGACCATGGTGATGGCGCCCAGCGCGCTGGCCACCTGGCCCACCTGGCTGGCCGGAGCGGAGACGGAGCCGCTGATGGCGTCCAGCCAGATACGCACCACGTGGTCGGAGGTGCACAAGCGCGCCACGAAAATCCAGATGGGGATGAACGCGACCGCCAGAACCAGGGCCAGCCGGTTGCGCAGGTGGCCCCGAAGAGTGCAGCGCAGCAGTTCGATGAATGCCGTCCAGGAGAGCCTCAACTGTTCGACTCCTCGAAGTGCAGACGCCCCTGGCGCAGATGAGCGATCGCATCGAAGTGGCGCAGGTCGTGCAGCAGGTGAGACACCACGATGATCGACCGGCCCTGATCACGCAGATCGGCGGCCAGGGACCAGAACCGCTGATGGGTGTCCCAGTCGAAACCCTGGTAGGGCTCGTCCAGGACCAGCAACTGCGGATCGTGCATGAGAGCGATCAGCAGGTTCAGCTTCTGTCGCGTGCCACCACTGAGTTCACCGGCCTGTTGTCGCCGGCAGCCGGTCAACGCCAGCAGCTCCATCAGCTCGCCGGCGCGCTCCAGCGTCGGCAACCGGTAGGCCATCTGGAACAACCGCAGATGCTGTCCGACGGTGAACGCATCGTTGAGCACCGCCTGTTGTGGGCAGTACCCCACCGCCCCGGCCCGTGTCACCGTTCCGCGGTCGGGCACAAGGTGTCCCACGGCGATCTGCAGCAGAGTGCTCTTACCCGCACCGTTCTCGCCGACGACTCCCACCAGCATCCCGGCAGACACGTCAAGATCCACATCACGCAGGACCTGCCTGCCGCCGAACGCCTTGCAGACTCCGCTGATCCGCAGCCGTGGCCGGTGGCGCGTCGTTACTGCCTGCACATAAGCCCCTCGAAAGAACGGACAGGTGTAGCGAGCCGGCCCGGAGCCCACCGCAGAGGCCGAGGCCGTGCGGGCTCATGTCCCCTGGCCTGTCCGGCTCATGACCGCTCAGCAGCGCCCCACCCGGACGGTCCGGCCCTCGGCGGGACCGATCCGCCGCGCTGCTGCCCGGTGTCCAACGAGTCCATACCGCTGGTGTAACGGCAACCACCCGCTGTTGCGTTGAGCAGCCGACATCACCACTCCACAGGCTTTGCGCCTCCCCGTCGAGCGTGACCCGCTGCGCGGTCCGCCGTTGTAGGAGGCGATGCCCTCGACACCGCAACAAAACCGCAGCGCTCCCACGATCGTGATCGGAGCGGGCCCCCACGGCCTGGCGGCCGCCGCGCTACTGCGCCGCTCCGGAGTGCCAGCCGTGATCCTGGAACGGTCGGACCGGGTGGGAGCGAGCTGGGCGCAGCGCTACGACCATCTACGCCTGCACACCACTCCCGGCACCTCGAGCCTCCCCGGCCTGTCGGTGCCGCGTCAAGCGGGCCCGTGGGTGAGCCGGGACGACTACGTGCGCTACCTGGAGGACTACGTAGCCCATCACCGGCTCGAGGTCCGGGTGACCACCCCGGTGCAGCGCATCGAACGGGCCGAGCCCGGTCTGACAGCCCAGTGGCTGGTCCACACCCCCGACCGCACCGTGACTGCTGGTGCGGTCGTGGTGGCCACCGGCCGCTGCCACACCCCCAATATCCCCGACTGGCCCGGGCGTTCGGCCTTCACCGGCACGCTGCTCCACTCGGCCCACTACCGCTCTCCGGCCCCCTACCGCGGGCAGCACGTCCTGGTGGTCGGCGCCGGTAACAGCGGTACCGAGATCGCCAGCGTCCTGGCCGGGGCCCGGGCCGCACGGGTATGGATCGCAGTCCGTACCCCACCCAACATCCTGCCCCGCTTCAGCGCCCGATGGCACGCGGCCGGCCGGCTGACGGAGATCCTCCCGCTCGCGTGGCGCGACCGCACCTCCCTGCTCACGCAACGTCTCGCGGTGCCCGACCTGACCTCACGGGGGCTGCCGCGGCCCCGCACGGGCCTGTACACCCGCAATGCCCGAGAAGGGGTCAACCCGGTGCTCGACCACGGCTTCGTGGATGCCGTCCGGTCCGGGCGGGTCGAGCCGGTCGCAGCCGTCCAGGCGTTCGACGGCCCCGACGTGTTACTGGCCGACGGCACCCGACTGCGTCCCGACACGGTCATCGCCGCCACCGGGTACCGGCCCAACCTGCACGACCTGGTCGGATCCCTGGGCGTACTCAACGAGGACGGGCAACCCCTCACCGTAGGAGCACAGACCCATCCCGCGGTCCCGCGCCTCTACTTCGCCGGATACACCAATCCCCTCACGGGTGTCCTTCGCCAGGCCGGCATCGAAGCGCGCGCCATCGCCCACGCCCTACGACGCGAGACGGTGCGGGCGCCCCTTCCCACCCCACGCGTCGGCGACAGCACCGCCGACACACTCCGCACAGGCCACGCGCCGAGCTGACCAGGCTTCGAAACCAACGCCTCCAGCTGCGCGGCCTGTGATTCCGGCAGACGTGCCGTGGTCAGAGGCAGGCATGAACGCTTCACCGGAGCCGACAGGTTCTCCTCAGGCGGAACGGTCGTCCATGCACTGGGCGAACAGCGTCAGGCAGGCGGCACAGTGCGGTGCGTCGTCCCCCTGAGCGCGGCGCGTATCTTCGACAAGCGGCTGTCCGCACAGAGCGACGAGAGCCTGCGGAGCGATGACATGCCACACCTCGGCACCTCGATTGCCGTATCCACGACGCATCTCATACACGATCAGCCTCCTTGCCTCGGACGAAGGCTCCGCGTTCCAGGAGACCTCACCCCCATGGAGTACACCTGCTGAGCAGCGCCATCTGGGTGATATCCGCATCGACCGGTTCGGCCACGGCGCGGCCCCCGCTGGGCGGGACGACCACCGTCTCGCCGCCGACCGTGTTGGCGGTGACGCCCCCCATCCGGTCGCCCGGCGGCTTCCGGCCACCGCCGTCGTACGCTCCGGCGCGCCGCTGGCGCAGCGCCGATCAAGGCTGCGCATCCCCGCAGGGCGTGGCCTGGCGGGAACCCAGCCGTGCGAGGGCTGTAGCGGCAGCAGGGCGATCCGGCCGCCTGCTGCTGGGCGGAGACGAGTGACACCGCTCGGGCTGGTGATCGGTGCGGAGACGGTCATAGCGGCCGTGATCGTGGGCCGACAACACCCGCAGGTCGGCGTGCCAGGGCATGAGCGGGCGGATGCGGCAGGATCGTCCCGGGTGGGCCGTGCCGTGCTGGAGAGAGGACCCTCGGGTTCAAGCCATCGCGTCGGCGGCTGCGAGCGTACGTCGTGCTCAGGGCTGAGGGTTGGTCTCGCCGTCGTGGGCGATGGGGAAGATCTGGTCGAGGCCGGCGATGCGCAGGGCGCGCAATGTGTGGGCGGGTACGGCAGCGAGTGCGATGTCCGCTTGGGCGGCCTGGGCGTGATTGTGGGCGGCGATCAGGGCGCTGAGCCCGCTGGAGTCGCAGAACTCCATGCCGCCGAGGTTCAGGGTGAGGCAGTGCCCCGGTCGCAGGACGAGGGCGGAAATCAGTTCACGCAGTTCGGTGGCACTGTTGTAGTCCAGCTCGCCGAAGATCTCCATTACGGGACCGGTGGCAGCGTCTCGGGTGGTGATCTTCAGTGGGCTCATGGGCTGCTTTCCCTCCGAGGACTGCGGGCGGGGACACCGACGGCGAGGAGGGCGGTGTCGTCGTCGAGGCCGTCGCCGAAGCTGTGCAGCAGTTCGGTCAGCGCCTGCAGCACGGCGGGCGGGGGCTTGCCGGCGTGTTCGGCGGCGAAGGCGAGGAGGGCCTCGTCCCCGTACAGGCTGGTGCGGTCTTCGCCGGTGCGGGCTTCCGTGAGGCCGTCGGTGTAGAGGACAAGGGTGTCGCCGGGGGCAAGCAGGGTCGTGGCGGCGGTGAAGCGGGCGGCGGGCAGAACGCCGACGAGAAGACCTCCAGGGGTGGGCAGGAAGTCGGCGGTGCCGTCGGCTCGCGCGACGATGACCGGAGGGTGGCCGCCCGAGGCCAGGTGGACGGTCACCCGGCCGGTGTCGGGATCGGGCTCCAGGGTGCCGAAGACCACGGTGCAATAGCGCGGGTCGTTGCCGGAGCTGGTGTACCGCTCGTGGAGCACCTTGTTGAGCGTGGTGAGGGCGCTGACAGGGTCGGGGTCGTGCAGTGCGGCGGCGCGCAGGGTGTAGCGGGTCAGTGAGGTGACCGCCGCCGCTCGGGGTCCCTTGCCGCACACATCGCCGAGGAAGAAGCCGAAGCGTTTGCCGTCGATGGAAAAGACGTCGTAGAAGTCGCCGCCGAGCCGGTCCGGTGAGGCGGTGTGGTAGTAGGCGGCCGTCTCCATCCCCGGTATCTCCGGCAGGGTGTCGGGCAGCAGGGACCGCTGGAGCACGGCGAGAGTGTCCTGCAACCGGGCTCGATCGGCCTCTGCCTGCTTGCGCGCTTCTTCGGCCGTCTTCCGGCTCCGCAGGAGTTCCTGTTCGTAGGCGCGGCGGTCCCGGGCGTCGAAGACGGTGGTGCGGATCAGCAGGGGCTCGCCGGTAGTGCCGTGCTTGATCACGGAGGAGATCAACACCGGTATCCGGCCGCCATCTGTCTTCTTGATCTCCAGGGCGATGCCGCTGATCTCACCCTGCATGCGCAGCAACGGCGCTAAGTGGGTCTCGTGATACAGCTTGCCGCCCACGGTCAGCAGGTCGGGGAACCGCATCCTTCCCACGACTGCCTCGCGGTCCAGACCGAGCCAGGTCAGCAGCGTGGTGTTGATCCTCGCGATGGTGCCGTCCATCAGCGTGGACAGGTATCCGCAGGGGGCGCTCTCGTAGAGGTCTTCGGCGCTGTCCTCCAGCAGCGCGGCGAACGCTGCGCTGCTGGAGGTTTGTTCGTCGCCGGCCTCGTGTGGATCGGGGTGCTGACCGGTGCGGCACATCACCGCAAGCCCGCCAGGAAGTTGCGTAGTGCTTCGTTGGTGGCTTCGGGGGCGGACAGGTGCGGGCAGTGCCCGGTCGCATCCAGTGTGACCAGCGTCGAGCCGGGGATCGCCTCGTGGACGAAAGCGCCCACCTCCCGAGGAGCGATCACATCCTGGGTGCACTCCAGCACCAGGGTGGGCACGTTCACGCCCTTCAGGTCGTCCCGCGAGTCCGACAGAAACGTGGTCCGGGCGAAGACACGCGCCATCTCCGGGTCGGTGGCGCAGAAGCTGTTCTTCAACTCCTCGCCGAGTTCCGGACGGTCAGCGTTCCCCATGATCACCGGAGCCATCACCGCCGACCAGCCCAGGTAGTTCGACTCCAGCGACTCGAGCAACTCACCGATGTCCTCGGCGCTGAAGCCGCCGCGGTAGCCGTCGTCGTCGATGTAGCGCGGAGACGGGGCGACCATCACGTGTGCCCCGATCCGCTCCGGTGCCATGCCGGCCGCCAGCACGCCGATCATCGCGCTGACCGAATGTCCCACGAACACGACGTCGCGCAGATCGAGCGCCTCGCACACCTCCACCACGTCCTGGGCGTAACCGGCCAGGCAGGCATAGCGGTCCTCCGAGAACGCGGCCGCATCCGAGCGACCCGAGCCAACGTAGTCGAACAGCACCACCCGGTGGTCCTCGACCAGCGCAGGCAGGGTCAGCCGCCACATGTTCTGATCGCAGCCGAAGCCATGGGCCAGCATCACCGTCCGCCCCTGCGGGCTGCCGGTCACGGTGACGTTGTTCCTGCGGGCGATATCCATGATCGGGAATCTCTCAGACATAGTCGGGTAGTCCTGTTGCGCCCAGGATCATTCGCATTTCGTCCGCCGCCGTCATCGACCGACTCCCACAGCCGCCCACCTCGACGGCAGCGCGGCCACACGGTTCTGGACGGCATCCGACGGTCTTTTGCGGACCTGTCATCGGACTTGCCTGTGGGCTTCAGCGGTGGGTGAGCATGCCGTCACGCAGTCGGGCAAGGGTCCGCGACAGGAGTCGGGAGACGTGCATCTGGGACACGCTCAGGTGTTCGCCGATCTGGGCCTGGGTGAGTTCCTCCACGAACCGCATGTGAATGATCTGCCGGTCCCGCTCATCGAGTTCGGCGAGCAGCGGGGCGAGGGTGTGGAAGTCCTCCACCAGTTCCAGCGCCTGGTCTTCGGCGCCGATGAAGTCCTGCAGGGCGCTCTCGCCGTCATCGCTGCCGCCGATCGCGGCATCCAGGGAGGAGGAGTTGTAGCCGTTGGCTGCCAGACGGGCTTCCCGCACCTCGTCCTCAGACAGGCTCATCAGCTCCGACAGCTCCTGGACCGTGGGCGTGCGGCCGAGCCGGCTGCGCAGCTCCTCGGTGGCGCGGGCGAGTTCGACGCGGGCTTCCTGCAGTCGGCGCGGCACGTGCACGGCCCAGGTGGTGTCCCGGAAGAACCGCTTGATCTCGCCCACGATGTAGGGGATGGCGAACGAGGTGAACTCCACTTCACGGGTCAGCTCGAACCGGTCGATGGCCTTGATCAGGCCGATCATGCCGACCTGGACGATGTCCTCCATTTCCTCCGCGCCACGGCTGCGGAAGCGGCCGGCCGCGTATCGGACCAGGGACATGTTCATCTCGATCAGCGTGCCGCGGGTGTAGCTGTACTCGGGCGTGCCCTCTTCCAGGACCGTCAGCTGTTCGAAGAACAGCTTGGAGAGCCGGCGGGCGTCCTTGGGCGCCACTCGGGAGGGGTCGGCGACCTCCGGCAGCTCGCTCGTTCGTGCGTCCAGTGCCGCCGGAATACTCATGAGCGCCATGCTGTGCCCTCCCAAAGTTCGAGCCGGCCGCTACTGCTCGCAAGACGGCCGACGGGGCAGCGCGTACCCCGTCTTTCCGCACCTACACCTGTGCCCTGTTGAGCGGGCCCGCCACGTGGCGACGGTCAGCTAGGGAGGTAGCAGCGGATGGTGGTGCCATCGGGGCCGGTGTGGACACGGACGAGGTCGGCCAGTTGGTGGACGAGCAGGAGTCCACGGCCGCCGGGCTGCGTGGGATTCGGCGGGCGGCGCCCGGCCAGCGGATCGGTCAGCTGTCCGCCGTCGTGCACCTCGCAGACGGCCCGGCCACTCTCGGCCCAGATGCGCAGTATCCCCGAGCCGGCGCCGTGGACGACGCTGTTGGTGGTCAACTCCGCCACCGCGAGTTCCAGGTCTCCCAGACTCACGCCGGACATGCCCATTGACCGCGCCTGGGACACGGCGAAGTCGCGGGTGGCGGGCAGCGTCCGGGCGGCGAAGGCGCAGACCGCGGCGTCACTGGGCGCGAGCAGGGGCTCGTTGTAGCGGGCGATGATCTCTTCGGGGCCGTAGGCGGTGGAGGACCTCTGACCGTCGGCGTCGATGACGACCGGGTGGGTCGCCAGGGCGTCGCTGAGGGCCTGTTTCCTCAGTTGCCCGGCGTCGTAGGGGCACAAGATGGTTACCGCGCGCCCGGTGAAAGCGGCATTGATCAGCGCCTCGTGCTGGACGCACGCCGGGTACTCGTCGGCGGAACGGCCCTGCCAGATCGGCTCGCCGATGATGCGGACCCGGCGGGCGCCCGGCTGGGCGTCGGCGAACTTGCGCAGCACGCCGGGGATGATGCGGCCCGGGTTGCGCCCGGCCCGGGTCATGTCGATGAAGCGGACCTGTGCCGCCGCTCGCTCACCCAGCCCCTCGCGGATGAGCTCCAGTCGATCCGGCGGCGCGGCGACGGCTGCGGGCTCGCCGGCGTCCAGCCCTTCCCGCAAAAAGGGAACCGTTCCCGCGATGTACTGCTCCGTCCCCTCATAGAAGAGCGCCGGGTGAACGAACGGCTCGGGCGAGGTGGCTGTGCTCATCACGAAGCCACCTCGATCCCGGCAAGCCCGGGCCAAAACATCTCAAGGATGCGTGGCAGCTGCGCCGGTGGTCGGTGAAGTACGATCCGCTGCCCCTGGGGAAGACGCTGGGCCGTGACCGCAAGGTCCGTCACGCCGGCCACATCCACGAATCGCACCCGGGACAGATCCACGTGCAGCACATCCGTGCGGCACTCGATCAGTTGCCTCAGCGCCTGCTTCCAAACTCCCCGTGTGTTCATGCTGATCTCCCCGATCGCCCCCAGCCCGGAATTTTCCGGCAACGGATTGATCTGCAGTACCGCGTCACGTGGCGGCGCGACGGGTGGCCCGCCCACACCAGGTGCGACATCCACGCTTTTGCCCCCAGTTCCCCGGGCTCGGCCGCACGGCGGCTCAATATCGATCGCCTCACACGATACCGGCTCAGGCACCGCGCACGCCCAGTCCGGCCAAGCGAGGGAATGGAGCAGGGCATGCCCTGCACGGATACCGGTGAGGCGAGCCGACGGCAGCGCATGCGACCGAGCAGGCTTCCTCCAGCAGCGGCGACCACGCTGACGCTTACCCAGAGGAAAAGCGGCTCAGGGGGCGAGGCTGAGTTCGGCCCAGACCGTTTTGCCGGGGTGACGTGGGGTGACGCCCCAGCGGTGCGCAAGCCGTTCGAGGAGCTGCATGCCGAAGCCGCCGGGCTCGGTGTTCTTGGTGGCACGCAGGCACGGCCAGCGGTCACTGTCGTCGCTGACCGCGAGCCGCAACAGCCGACCGTTCCAGGAGAGACGGACCAGCGGTGGGCCGGCGCCATGGCGGATGGCGTTGGTGATCAGTTCGGAGACGAGCAGCTCGGCAGTCTGGATCATCCGGTTATGGTGCACTGGGCCGCCGAAACCTTCGACGCAGTCGCGGACCCAGTGCCGGGCGGCCGCGATGCTCGCCGTGACAGGGGGGAAACGCGACTCGCAGGAGGAGGTGGTTGGTTCGCCGTTCACGAGGTTCCTCCAGCCTGGGTGGCGGCCCTGCTCTGCCGCCGACCGACTGTATACAGCCGGTAGCAGTCGCCTGTCGGGTTACCCCTGCCCGCCTGGTGAACCATCTGTGTCCGTCAGATGACGGGCTGATCCTGTGAAGGGTTGATCGCCGCTGTTGACGGGACTGGTGGTGGCGGGCCGGGGGGCGCTGGCAGAATCATCCCGTCACACGACATGAGGCCACTCCGGTCGCGCTGCCGCCCGGGCCCGAGAGCGAGGGAGCCGGCATGGAACAGATTTCGGATGTGGAGATTCCCCTCGACCGTGATGTGTTCCTGCGGACCTTGGTACGCGAGCTGGCGACGTCGCTGGAGTCGGTGATCGGCCTGGAGGAGGCATCCGGCTACGTCA
This sequence comes from Streptomyces sp. NPDC046197, assembly GCF_040646295.1. Lineage (NCBI taxonomy): Bacteria > Bacillati > Actinomycetota > Actinomycetes > Kitasatosporales > Streptomycetaceae > Streptomyces > Streptomyces sp. NPDC046197. The sequence goes on from NZ_JBEYZY010000011.1 coordinate 200,843, forward strand.
GTCTCGTGGGGCAGGCCGTCGGCACGCAGATCGACGAGATGTACCTCAAGGCACTGGGAACCGACCGGCTCACTGGTGAGCAGGTCGCCGAGGCGCTGGTGGACCTCAAGCGCCGAATCAAGGGTGACTTCTACGTCATCGAGCACGACGAGACGAAGATCGTGCTGGGCAACCGGGTGTGCCCGTTCGCGGAGAAGGTGGTGGGCCGGGAGTCGATGTGCATGATGACATCCAACGTCTTCGGCACCGTCGCCGCCCGCAACCTGGGCTACGCGCGGGTGGAGTTGGAAGAGACCATCGCCCGCGGCGACGCGGGCTGCCGGGTGGTGGTGCACCTGGTGCCCGACGTGGACGTCGAGACGGTGAGTGGCCGTGAGTACTTCGGCGACCGGGCTGTGGCTCCATGAGCCTTGGCCTCTTCCGGGCCATCACCCAACCGCTGCCCCATCCGGTGCTGCTCTGCGGGGCCGACGGCCGCGTCCTGGCCGCCAACCCGGCGGCCGTCCGCTGCGACGACCGGCTGCGCCCGGGCGCCAGCGTGTTCGATCTACGGCCCGACGACACCGCGCAGTTGCGTCAGCAGCTGGCTGTGTGGCTACGGAGCGGAAGTCCCGTGCCCGGCGCGCTGGTCCTCAAGGACGCCGACGGCCGCACACGGCGCTTTCGCTGCCACGGGGCACGGGCCGCCTGGTGGGACGGTCCGGAGCCGGCCGTGCAGCTGCACCTCGTCGAGGCCGGGGCGTCCGACCGGTTCGTCGTGCTCAGCCAGCAGGTGGAGGCGCTGAACCGGGAGGTGGCCTTCCGCCGTGCCACCGAAGTGGACCGGGCGCGGCTGCTGGCCGCCGAACAGGCCGCCCGTGGCCAGTTGCAGCACCTGTACGACCTGACCGCCGCCCTGGCCGCCGCGATCACCCTCGCCCAGGTCTCCCGTGCCGTCCGCGACGTGGCGCCGGCCGCCCTGGGAGCCACCGCGGCGGAGCTCTATCTGCACTCGGCACGGCTGGTGCCGCCCCTGCAGCCGGAGGACAACGGCCTTCCGGCCGGCGCGGGCGGCTGGACCGACCTGGACCGGCCCTCCAGCGCGGAAGCCTCGCTGCCCCGCGAGACCAAGGACGATGTCCCCCTCGCGTTGTCGCTGGAGGCGGACGGCGTCCAGCTGGGCATGCTCATCGTGTACGGCTCACACACCTCCACCGCTCCCGAGCATGTGACGGCCGTGGCCCAGCAGGTCGCCCAGGCCCTGCGCCGGGCGGGTCTGCACGAGCACGAGCACCGGGTCGCCGAACGCCTGCAGCTCAGCCTGCTGCCCCAGCTGCCCCGGCTTCCCGGCCTGGATGCGGCGACCTCCTACGCCCCGGGCAGCGACCTGCTCTCGGTCGGCGGCGACTGGTACGACGTCTACGACGTGGACGCCGATCACATCGGCCTGAGCATCGGCGACGTCGCCGGCCACGGACTGCCCGAAGCGACCGTCATGGCCCAGGTCACCGCAGCCCTGCGCAACATCGTGCCGCGCTGCGGCACGGACCCTGCCGCCGTCCTGGACGAGCTCAACTCCTTCCTCGGCCGCTACCACCCGGAACGGATGGCCACCGCCTGCTACCTGGTCTTCGACCGCCGCACCCGCACCCTGACCTACGCCACCGCCGGCCACCCGCCGCCGCTGCTCATCCACGCCGACGGCACGAGCACCTACCTCGACCACGCCACCTCCCCGCCCCTCGGCCCCGTCCGGGGCGTCCGCTACCGGCAGGCCGACACCACCCTGGCCGACAGCGACACGCTGCTGCTGTACACCGACGGGCTGATCGAGCGCCGTCGCGAAGACCTCGCCATCGGCATGGAGAGGCTGACCGAGTTCGCCCGCACCACCAGCGGCCTGGACATCACCGAGTTGTGCGACCGCTTCCTGCACCACCAGCCCGAGGCGGCCTTCCCCGACGACCGGGCCCTGCTCACCGTCCGCTTCCCCCTACTGCCCTGACGGCCCTGCACTCAGCGACAGCAGGGCGCAGAGTTGCCGAGGATCACGATCTACTCTGCGGACTGCCGCCCGGGACCAGATTGAGCATCCCGAGAGGGGTCACGTCATCCCTGTGAGCTGCGCACCCTCGTCGACCCCTACCGCGGCCATCTGCGCGCCCGCCGCGCGGCCGATCCGGCAGTCCCTGTCACCCACCTGCTCGGAGAGATATGGGAGTTGGGCTACACCGGCAGCGCGAACCTCCTGGTCCGCTACCTCAACCAGGGCCGCGCCGAAGGCGACCGCCCCGTCACCACCCCACGCCATGTCGGCCGCCTCCTGCTTACCAACCCCCCAAAAACCTGTGCCCGAAGGAAACAGCCCTGTTGGAGAAGATTGCCGGGCCTGCCCGGAGATGACCACACTCGCCGATCTCGTACGCGGCTTCGCCACCCTGTTGAAACCAGTCGAGGGCAACGACGTGAAATTCACCGAGTCGATCACGACCGCCCGCGCCGTCGACCTTGCTTCACCGTGTCCGACCCGGCCACCGGGCAGGACTGCGAAGTCGACATCCTCAAGGAGAACTTCTGGGGGCCGGGCGCCCAAAGCCCGTACGGCCCTGTCCTCGCGAGGAGGATGTGATCGGGACCAAGGTCCGCGCCCTCGCCGACCGCGGAGCACCCCGTGATCTGATCGATGTGTTCGCAGCCTCGCGCCGCTGGACCAATGCCGAGCTCGAGGAGTTCGGCGGCCGCCACGCGCATGGCCGCTTCGAGCGCGAGGACCTGCAGTCGAACCTCACGGGCGCCGAGTGGACCGACGACGAAGCCATCGCTGCCTATGGCCTCGATGACGCCACGATCACCGCTCTCCGCGCATGGGCTGCGGAATGGGCCGACGACCTCGCTGCTCGTCTCCTCGAAGAGGGCGATGCTCCGGACAACGACTGACCAAGTCCCGGAAAGATCACAGCTGCGAACGATCATTCGGAGCCGACTCTTGTGCGCGTCCCCTGCTTGGCCTCTGGGATAGCCGCCCACTCCGCGTCCGTCATGTCCGACGGACGGGCGCACCGGTCGGGCTGGTCGGCCGCGTTGCCGTACACGTGCGCGAGGCAATCACACGGCAAAGCAGCCAAGTTGAACTGGACGCCGGGCGGGCTTTCTCTCGTTCAAACCGTGGCTGGCTCTCGTCACTCGCACGGAGGCCGGCCACAAACCCGAAGTCCGGCTGAACCGATTCGTCAGGAGCAACTGCAAGCAAGGGGTCGAGCATCCAGCGGAAGAGGTCGGTGCCCCTGCCGGTTCTCGACGACGGCCGAACGCTGACCCTCTGACGGCGGATCAAAAGTGACCCACTTGGTGATCTTCGTCTGACTCTGGCCTTGGTGATCAAGGTCAGGAGGGAAGGTGATCCTCGTGGAGGACTGGGCAGAGATCCGCCGGCTGCACCGGGCCGAGCAGATGCCGATCAGAGCTATCGCACGGCATCTGGGCATCTCGAAGAACACCGTCAAGCGGGCCCTGGCCAGCGACCGGCCGCCGCAGTGTCGGCGGCCGGCCAAGGGCTCTGCCGTCGACGCGGTCGAGGTGCAGATCCGGGAACTGCTGCGGGAGACCCCGACGATGCCTGCGACGGTGATCGCCGAGCGGATCGGCTGGGACAGGGGCATGACCATCCTCAAAGACCGGATCCGGGAACTGCGCCCGGCCTATGTCCCCATCGATCCGGTCTCCCGCACGGCCTATCGGCCCGGCGAGCTGGCCCAGTGCGACCTGTGGTTTCCCGACGCGGACATCCCTCTCGGCTATGGGCAGAGTGGACGCCCGCCGGTCCTGGTCATGGTGTCCGGCTACTCCCGCGTGATCACCGCCCGGATGCTGCCCTCGCGCAGAACCGGCGACCTGATCGACGGACACTGGAGGCTGCTGACCGAATGGGGCGCCGTCCCCAGGACGCTGGTCTGGGACAACGAAGCCGGCGTCGGTCGAGGCCGCCCGACATCCGAGTTCGCCGCGTTCGCGGGCCTGCTCGCCACCAAGATCTACTTGTGCCGCCCGAGGGATCCGGAGGCGAAGGGACTGGTGGAACGGGCCAACGGCTACCTGGAGACCTCGTTCCTGCCCGGACGGCACTTCAGCGGACCGGACGACTTCAACACCCAGCTCGCGGCATGGCTGAAGGTCGCCAACCGGCGTGTCCACCGCACCCTCTCAGCCCGTCCGGCCGACCGGTGGGCAGCGGACCGGGCCCAGATGCTCACCCTGCCCGCGGTCGACCCGCCCACCTGGTGGCGGTTTTCGACCCGGCTGGGCCGCGACCACTATGTCCGCGTCGACACCTGCGACTACTCCGTCGACCCCGCCGCGATCGGCCATCAGGTCACCGTGCTGACCGACAATGAGCAGGTCATCGTGCTCACCTCCGGCGGTGAGATCGTCGCCCAGCATGCCCGCTGCTGGGCCCGCCACCAGACCCTCACCGATCCCGAGCACGTCGAGGCCGGACAGGCGATGCGACAGGAAGCACGTCGCCGGCCCACAGGTCAGATCCACGCCGTCGGCTCCGCCTCCGGCCCGCTCATCGAGGTCGAACAGCGCGAGCTGGGCTCTTATGACCGGTTGTTCACCGTCATCGACGGCGGCGAAGGAAAGGAGGCCGGCTGATGGCCCGCACCTCCACCACCGTCGACGCTGACGCACCCTCCGCCGGCACGGCCACGGGTCGCAGGACCGGTCAGCAGACTGCCTCCGACCTGGCCTTCCTGGCTCGGGCGATGAAGGCCCCGGCCCTTCTTGCCGCGGCTGACCGGCTCGCCGAACGGGCCCGCAAGGAGTCCTGGACCCACGCGGAATACCTGGTCGCCTGCCTCCAGCGCGAGGTCTCCGCCCGGGAATCGCACGGCGGCGAGGCACGAGTACGCGCCGCCCGATTCCCCGCGGTCAAGACGATCGAGGAGCTCGACGTCACCCATCTGCGCGGCATGACGCGCCAACAGCTCGCGCATCTGGGCACGTTGGACTTCATCGCGGGCAAGGAGAATGTCGTCTTCCTGGGCCCACCCGGCACCGGCAAGACACACCTGGCGATCGGCCTGGCAGTGCGGGCCTGCCAGGCCGGACACCGCGTCGCCTTCGCCACCGCCGCCGAATGGGTCGACAAGCTCGCCGCCGCCCATGACACCGGCCGCCTGTCGGCCGAGCTCACCCGGCTCGGCCGCTATCCGCTGATCGTGGTGGACGAGGTCGGCTACATCCCCTTCGAAGCGGAGGCGGCGAACCTGTTCTTCCAGCTCATCTCGAACAGATACGAACGCGCGTCCGTGATCGTCACCAGCAACAAGCCCTTCGGACGCTGGGGAGAGGTCTTCGGGGACGAGACCGTGGCCGCCGCCATGATCGACCGCCTGGTCCATCACGCCGAGGTCCACTCCCTCAAGGGCGACTCCTACCGCATGCGAGGACGCGAGCTCGGACGCGTCCCCGCCGACACATCCGACAACGACTGAACTACCACCTATCGACACCAACCGGGTCAGATTTCAACCGTCCAAAGTGGGTCCGAGTTCAGCCGACGCCGACACCGGTGGCGGAGCGGGCCGGCTGGGTCGCGGTGGACGTGCGCGCGGTCGACACGGTCTTGTGCCACAGCGACCGCCGCCCGGCAGGCCGACCTGCTCTGTTACAGGGTGAGATGCAGGCGGACGGTGGTGCCGGTCTGCTGGGCTTGGACTTCCGTCAGGTCGCACAGCTGGCGCACTGCCCACAGGCCGTGGCCGCGCGGCTGTGTGGGGCTGGGCGGCAGGTAGCCGAGGTACCAGCCGGTGGTGGTGCTGCCACTGTCAGTGACATCGCAGACGATCCGGCGTCCGTCGCGCCAGAGCGTGACCTGCCCGGTGCCGCCGCCGTGCTGGACGGCGTTGGTGGCAACCTCGTTGACCGCGAAGGTGAGACGGCCCGCGTCGGTCGCCGACATCCCCAATGCCATGGCCTTGTTCGCCACGAACGTGCGTACTGCGGTCAGATCGGCGCCGAAACGCATGACCGCCTCCCTTCCGTCCTGGGGAGGTCGCGTCAGCTCCCGGTGCCAGACGCCATCGCGCGCGGGGGCGGCGTAGTGGACGCTGCTCTCAGCGGTGGGGCCGGTCACCAGCTGCGGGTGGGTGCGGCGGGCGTCGGCAACGACGGGTGAAGGCAGGACGCGGGCGTCGTAGGGACACACGATCCAGGCCGGACAGTCGGCGAAGGCCATATTGATGACCGACTCGTACCGGGTCCACTCGGTGGTTTCCAGCGCGTCGCGTCCGTGCCAGACGGGCTCCCCGATGACACGGACCCGCCAGTGGCGACCCGTGTCTCCGGTGCGTTGGTCGACGTAGCGGTGGTAGGCGGCCAGTGTGCGCCCGGGAGCGTCGTACCACTGGTCGGCGGCGATGAACTCCACGTCCCCCGAGGCGTCGCCCAGCTGCTGGCGCAGCAGGTCGATGTTGGCGGGGGTGGTGACGGCCAGGACCGCGTCGTCACAGGCCAGGCCGTCCAGACAGAACGGCACGGTCGCGTCCAGGAACTGCTCGTCGGTGTCGTAGATCAGGCCCTGATGGATCAGTCCCGCAGCGTCGGACCCGGGGCGGGAGAGCGTGGTGTCGCTGGTCATGCCATCACCTCCGGAGAGGTGACGACCAGCGCGGGATGCTGATCGAAGCCCACGACGCTGATCACTTTGCACAGCATCGGCGTCAGATTCATCACGCGCAGCCGCCGGCCCTCCCCCAGCCGCTCCGCCGTATGCACCAGGACGCGCAGGCCGGCCAGGTCGATGAAATCCAGGGCGCTCATGTCCACCCGTACATCCCCGGGCCAGTGCAGTGTCCGCTCCAAGGCCGCGGCCAGATGGGCGGTGGCCTGGTAATCCACCGTGCCCGTCACCCGCAGCACCCGCTCGCCCTCGCGGAAGGCCGGACCGATACTCAGCACGCTGGAGCTGTACCAGGGGTGCAGCTCCACCGCCGCGGGGTGACATTGCTCGAACATCCGCAGCTGCTCCGGGTTGAACTGGCGGGCGTCGTACTGGCAGATCGCCGATGCCGGCCTTCCCGCGAACACCGAGCGGACCTTGGTTTCGTACTCTGCCAGCCGCCCGAGGCCAGGAGCATCCCGCAAGGCCCAGCTCATCTCCCCGCTCACCCGCAGGCCCGCGTACCCGGCCGCAAGACTGTGACGCGCCTCCTCGTGCAACGAGGCGACCATCGCGTCGGGGTCGAAGACGCCCGACGCCAGATAGCTTTCCTCGGCGGTGGCCACCCGCAGCTGCCCCCTGGCCGCCGCCGCATCCGGATCCACACCGCCCGACCTCAGCCAGCTCAGCACGGCCGCCGGGGCATGCCGGTCGGTGAAGTACAGCACCCGCTCCCCCCGCGCCAAGCCGTCCGCAAGGTAAGCGGAGGCCACCCGACGCTGCTCGGCATCATCCGCGAAGGCAAAGCAAAGATGATCGCCCGGTCCCACCTCAACGACCTTGCGCGCCCTGCTGCCTTGAGCGGTCACCACTGCTTCTGCTCCTCCTTCTCACCGCGCCCCCGGTCGCCGGTGAGACCCCCAACCGCGGCCATGGAGCCATCGGAACCGGATTCACCTTACCCGCCGACATGCTGGTCTCCCAGGCTGACTGTCTATGCACAAGCTGGCGTGCGCAGCGCCAGCATGGCGACATCGTCGTCGTTGTCGCCGGGACGGACTCGCTCCAGCAGCAGGTCACAAAAGGAATCCAGAGGGCGGTGGGCCAGAGAGGCCGCGTGTCGACGCAACCGGTCCAGTCCGCGGTCGATGGAGTGGTGCGGTGACTCGACCAGTCCGTCGGTGTAGAGCAGGAGGGTGGTGCGGGGCGGCAGGACGGTGAAGACGTCGGGGCGAGGCCGGATGACTCCGGTCCCGAGCAGGATGCCGTGGGCGTCGGTGAGGTAGCGGGCCCGACCGTCGTGGCTGACCAGCAGCGGAGGAGGGTGGCCGGCGTTCGTCCAGCGCAGTTGCCACAGCTCGTCGTCGCCGCGAGCGAGGGTGGCCAGGATCATGGTCACCATGGGCACCTCGGCTATGTGCTTCACGGCGTTGTCGAGCTGGGTGACGACTGCGCTGGGCATGGCCTCGGGCTGGGACCAGGTGAAGGCGCGCAGCATGTTGCGGACCTGCGCCATCCCGGCAGCTGCATCGAGGTCGTGCCCGACGACGTCCCCGACGGCCAAGGCGTGGGAGCTGTCGGTCAGGGCGAAGACGTCGTACCAGTCACCGCCGACGGAGGAAGCGTGCGGAGCGGGTACGTAGCGCGCCGTCATGTCCACCCCGGGCACAGTGGGGAGCTGGGGCAGCAGGTGGCGCTGCATGGTTTCGGCAACCTTCCGCTGACGCTGGTACAGACGCGCGTTGTCCAGCGCCAGGCCGGCCCGGCGGGTGATGTCCTCCAGCAGTGGCAGGTCGGCGGCGGTGAAAGCGCCAGGACGTTTCGAGCGCCCCAGCGTCAGCGCTCCGAGCACGTCGCGCAGACCTCGGATGGGCGCGATGACAGCGGAGTGCATGCCCGTCTCGGCGAACAAGCGGCCCTGCTCGACGGCGATTCCGGAATCGGGCGCACCCTGGTAGGTGGCAGGGCCCGCCAGGGAGGACGCAGCGCCGCGCAGAGCCCGCGACAGGGGCATCGGGGACTCCTCCGGCACGGGGGGCATGGGCCCTTGCAGGTCGTCCCGTTCGACCAGGATTCCGTCCTTGTGCTCCGTCACCAGGGCGCGTCGAACCTCGTCCTGTTCGGTGAGCAGATCGATCACCGCCCAGTCAGCAAGCCGGGGCACCGTCAGGGCCGCCAGCCGACGCAGCGCCTCGTCCACATCCAGGGTGGACGTCAGCTGAGTGGTCGTCTCCGCCAGCAGCGCCAGGCGGTCCAGCTCCGTCAGCGGTGCTGGAGCGTCATTGATGCCGCCGTCCATTACGTCCGGTACGCCCTGATTCGATTCATACAACAGCACCAGCGCACCCGCCCCCTCCGATCCGGAGGAGCGGGGCGCGACCAGCCAGGACATCTGGACGAGCGTGCCGTCCCCGCGGGCGAACCACTCCGAGTCGCCGTGCTGGGTTCTCCGAGCGAGAAGCGCTTTCCTCAGCGGACAGCGCGTGCGGGGCGTGGCGTGCCCGTGACGGTCGCGGTGCAGCAGGTCGTGAAGATCCTGCCCGCGCAGTTCCTCGAGGCGGCGCCCCAGCTTGGTTTGGGCCGCGCCGTTGGCCCAGACGATGTATCCGTCTTCGTCGACGACAACGACAGCCGTCTGCACGTCCTCCAGCGTTGCGCCAAGCAGGGCGCCGGACCACGTCTGGCGGCCGAGCGCGGAGGGGTTTCCCGTGTCGGCGCCGGTTATGTCCATGGCCCTCCTCTGGCGGATGCGGACATGCCCGAAGGTACCCTGCTGGCTTCGTTCCCTTCAGCGTCAGCATCCGTGCCTCGTTGTGGCCTAAACATGCTTTATTGACGTCACCCGCGTGGGCCGTCCGCCGCCCGCGACATTCCTGCCCGCCGCCGGTCGCCGAGCAGACAGAAGCGCCCAGAGGGCTAACGCCCCGGCCACGAGAGCTTGTGAACCGCGCAACCTGACGGACGCCGGTCAGCCCATTGACCAGATCCCATCGCTGCGCCCGGCCGGGTGCCGTGAGGACACCCGAGTCGGTGCCACGACGAGTCGGCGGCCTAGCGAGTGCCGTGCGCTTCTCGTCCGCCGAGTCCGTGTCTTCGCTGGTATGGACCGAAGACGCTGACGTTCAGCCCGGGAGCGCGATTCCGCGGAGACCGATGGCGCTCTGCTTCGGTATCAGAGACAGATGGGCGGTGATCCGCTTTCCCGTTTCACGCAGTGCGACGACGACCCTGTCGCTGACCGTGTGCACCAGGTGCAGCCCATGGCCGCCGATGCGCCGCGGGTCGGCCTTCTTCACCGCCGGCTTCTCGGTGGAGCTGTCCCATACGGTGATCGTCAACTGGTCGCCGGACAACTGCAGGGTCATCCCGCAGGGGCCCGGAGCATGCCGGACGGCGTTGGTGACCAGCTCACTGGCGGCGAGTTCGGCGTCGACGGCCAGGGCCGCCGGCACAGCTGCGCGGCCGGTTCGAGGGGCGTGGCCGAGCAAGGCGCGCAGAGCCTGGCGAGCGTCTGCGGCACGAGCCGCGCCTTCCTCCCAGGTCACGCCGTAACGCAGTGGGGCGCCCTTGTCCCCACCCTGCTTGTCGGCCGTCTGTTTCCTCAGCGTGATGACCATATGGCGCCCCTTCGTCCTACTCGCCGCTCTTCGGTGCTTTTCGCCGCCCTGTTCTCTCGCGTACCCGGGTGCCCACCACACACACACCGTGCGCCCGATGCCGCCCTCCCCGGTCAGGGCCGGGTAGCGGCGTCCCTGTCGGGGTGGCAGAAGAAGATCTGCTCGAGGCCGACGATGCGCAGAACGCGCAGGGTGTGGGCAGGACTGCGGCAAGGACGATGTCGGCCCGACCACGATTCGGGATCGGGGGTGCGTTCGAACGCACCATCCGACTGCCGTACACGCTCCCTTCGAGTCAACTGATTAGGCAATCCGCAGACTCGCGCAGGCAGAGCAGGCACTCGCACAAAGCGCGACCACGCCCCCGCACCCATCGCATGAGCGTCAACAACGTCATGACCGGCAACACCCAACTGTAGGGCTGTGCCAGGCATGCCCGCTGATGCCACTCCTGCGAGCGAGGGTGTTCAGGCGGTGGTGCGATTGCCCTGGCGGACGGCGAGCGCGGCCTCGGCGCTGGGGTAGGCGGGCAGGAAGGTGTCCATCCCGGTGACGCTGAGCAGGCGGCTCAGCCGGTCGGGGATGGCTGCCAGGGTCAGGGAGCCGTCGGCTTCCTTGGCGCAGCGCCAGATGCCGACGAGGGCTCCCAGCCCTGAGGAGTCGCAGAAGGTGACGCCCGACAGGTCGGCGACCAGGTCTGGGTGTCCGGCTGCGATGAGTTCCAGGGCGCGGGCCCGCGCGGCGGGTGCGGCGGCGATGTCGAATTCGCCGGTCAGTGCGATCACGGCCAGGGCGCCGTCGGTGTGCGGGACTTCGATGTGGAATGCGTCGGTCATGGGCGTCGGATCTCCTGCCCGACGGAGGCGTCGGCGGGTGCGGTCGGGGCGGCGGCGCTGTGAGCGGTGGTGGTGATGCCGGCGGGAGCAGCATCGGGAGTGGGGACGGACAGGGCCAGCAGGGCCACGTCGTCGCGTTCGGTGTCGGGCAGGGTGTCCAGGAGCGCGACGGTGTCGTCGATCAGGGCGCCGGCGCTGACCGGCGCCGGCCGCCGGGCCAGGAAGTCGGTCAGGCCCGTGTCGGCGAGCATGTCACCGTCGGCCGTGCGGGCCTCGGTCAGCCCGTCGGTGTACAGCAGCAAGCCCTGGCCGGGTGCCAGGTGCAGGGTGAGTGAGGCGAAGGCGGCCTCGGCGAACGCGCCGACCAGCATGCCGCCTTTGGCGCGGGCCGCCTCGACCCGAACACCGCCGCCCTCGGCAGGGCTGAGGTGGTAGGCAGGCGGGTGACCGCCGGTGGCCAGCGTGACGGTGAAACCGCCGTCCCGGGCCGGATCGAGCAGGCCGAAGACGGCGGTGCAAAAGCGCGTGCCGACCGCCGCGTCGAGCAGCAGTGCGGTGTTCAGGGCTTTGAGCGCGGCCGTGGGGTCCGCGTCGACGAGGGCTGCGGCCCGCAGCGTGTAGCGGGTCAGTGAGGTGATCGAGGCGGCTTCGGCGCCCTTGCCGCACACATCGCCCAGGAAGAACGCCCACCGACCTCCACCGACGGGGAAGACGTCGTAGAAGTCGCCGCCCACTTCCTGCGGGGAGGCAGTCTTGTAGTGGCAGGCCAGCTCAAGCCCGGGTACCGCGGGCAGCGCGGGAGGCACCAGGGTGCGCTGCAGGGTGGAGGCAAACGCGGCGATGGCCGCCTTGTCCCGCTCCGCACGCTGGCGGGCCTCTTCCTCCGCCTGACGCTTCTCCTGCTCGACCTGGCGGCGCTCCTGCTCGGCGCGTATCACCTGCAACGCCGACAGTCGAAGTTCCAGCTGGTCCCGCACCACCGCGGCCAGGTCTGTGAGGGTGGAGGCATCGGCCTCGCTGATCTCGCGGGGGCGGGTGTCAAGGACGTTGACCGTGCCCAGGCGGTGTCCGTCGGCGGTGATGATCGGAGCGGCGGCGTAGAACCGCACCCCCATCGGGCCGGCGACCAGCGGGTTGGAGCAGGCGACCGGGTCCAGCAACGTATCGGGGATGACGGTGGTGTGATCACGCAGCACCGCCGAGGCGCACAGGCCCGGATCCCGGCCGATCTCGCTGACACCTTCCAGCCCGTGCGCGGCCTTGAACCAGATCCGGTCCTCATCCACGATCGTCACCGTCGCCACCGGCACCTCGAACAGCCGCGCGGCCAGCGCCGCGACTCTGTCGTACGCGCCGTCCGGCGGAGTGTCGAGAATGTCGTAACGGCGCACGGCCGCCATCCGCGCCGCCTCGACCGACACGGCCGAAGGCTCGCTCGGTGCTATCGCAGGCAGGCTCGCTTGTTCCGGCATGTTCCTCGTCTCGCTCATCCCCCCAGGAAGGCACCGACCGGACAGCCAGCACTCCGGAACCCTACCGAACGCGGCCGGGGCACCCGATTCGACGGCGAGCTTCGTAGTGCGCACCGGCATCGTGCACGGCCGCCCAAGCACCGACCGCAACCGGGCGCTGTGATCGGCGAAAACGCGAAGCGTGACGGCCTTCGTGGTCCGGACCACAAGCTGCTCACCGACCTGAGCACAAAACTCCGACGGGACGTTGCCCTCGGCCAGGTCGGCCATGTCTGCCGCCGCGAGGACCTGGCGGCCCTGGTCGCGCGGCACCCCGCTCGGACCGGAGCAGGACGCCACGCGACTCGGTGTGCGCAGGGTTGAGTTCGATTGGATGGCGCGGCTCGGTTGGATCCGCTCCACAGTCGATCAGGTCCGCTTCGACACCTCGCGGGCGCGGGGCCGTCGATATCACGGAAGGAGTAGGCATGAAGGCGGGAAGACGGGGTAGGCGCGGCAGGGTGAGTCGAGGTGGGCCGGTGTCGGCATGGCCGACAAGGGGAGGGACACATGGTTACGGATACGGCAGCGGCGACGGCGGATGCGCACTGCGCTGAACTGCCGGAAATCCCGGACCCGTCGAAGGTCGCCCCGAAGGACGCCCGTGAGCTCACCCGCCTGTTCTTCCAGCAGCTGGACCGGCTGGAGGAGGGCACGCCGGAGCACCAGTACGCGCGCAACACGCTGATCGAGATGAACATCTCCCTGGTCCGCTACGCGGCCTCCCGGTACCGCAGCCGGGACCCGGAGGAGATGGAGGACATCGTCCAAGTCGGCGTGATCGGCCTCATCAAGGCCATCGACCGGTTCGAACTCTCCCGCGAAGTGGAGTTCACCTCCTTCTCGATCCCCCTACATCGTGGGAGAGATCAAGCGGTTTTTCCGTGACACCACGTGGGCCGTGCACGTTCCGCGACGTCTGCAGGAGGCCCGCGTCCAGCTGGCCCGCGCCACCGAGGAGTTGAGCAGCCGCCTGGGCCGCACGCCGACCGTGGCGGAGCTGTCCCAGCTGATGAACCTGGACGAGGAGGAGGTCATCGAGGCACGTCTGGCCTCCAACGGCTACCGCTCCTCCTCCCTGGACGCCGCCATCGGCAGCAGCGAGGACGGCGAGAGCGCCCTGTCCGACTTCATCGGCAACGAGGACGGCGCGCTGGAACTGGTGGAGGACTTCCACGCACTCGCCCCGATGATCGCCGACCTCGACGAGCGCTCGCGCAAGATCCTGCACTGCAGGTTCGTGGAGGAACTGACCCAGGCCCAGATCGGCGAACAACTCGGCGTCTCCCAGATGCACGTCTCCCGGCTGCTGTCACGCACCCTGGCCCAGCTCCGACAGGGCATGCTCGCCACCCACTGACACCGCAACGGCACCTCGCGGTCGTGGTGAACCCCGACACCACGGGTCAGTTCCGAGCGGCCCCGCTCAGGCCGTTCTCCACTTGTGTAGGCCGCCGCCGCGCCATTCCACCCACTGCGGATCGTCCAGCACGCCCCGGGGATCGTCGACACCCGCGCCTTCGAGGAACACCACCAGGTCGTGGTCGCTGTAAGCGGTGTCGAGGATCCCGGCGCTCCGGCCACCGGTACGGGAGGGCTGGTGTACGACGATCGGCGCGCTGGTCACGCCTCCCAGCGTGCTCCAGGCAAAGCCGTGCGGCGAGTCGGGGCTGCCCGGATCAGGAAGGGTCTCGGGCCAGTCGAAACGGCGCGGGAATCCGGGACTCGGGTGTACATAGCCCCGCCCGTCGGCGTTCGAACCGCCCCGCGCAGAGGGGCGACGCGGGTGTCGATTCCGCAGCCCATGGTCACGCAAGCAGCCTGACCCGCACCTCACCGCTCGCGAGGTCGACCCGGACAGGATGCGGCCGTTACGGAATCAGAGAGTTGCAGACCTCGCCACGTCCACATGACCGGCAGCGCCGCGACCCATGACGCGATCGTCTTCGGTGCGGGTAACGAGGGCGCGGGCCGAAAGAAGGCGGGCACACCGCTGCTCGACAAGCCGGCCACTAGAGAACTGGGCGGGGTCTCCCCCACGATCGTGCTGCCGGGCGGCCGGTCCGAGGCGGACCTGCGCTACTGGCCGAGCACATCGCCACCCAGAAGCTGCACAACAACGGCTACAACTGCGTAGCGAGCCAGGCGGTCGTCGTCAGTGCCGACTGGGCGCAGAAAGACCGCTTCCTGGCCCACCTGCGAGCCGCGCTGGCCGACGCACACGCCCGCCCCCGCACTACCCCGGCAGCGACGGCCGGGGCGCCCACGTCCTCGACACGTACGGCGACGACGCCGAACGGCTCGGAGCAGGCCGCGTGCTGGTCACAGGTCTCGCCCCGGCGGAACCCGGACCAGCTCTGACCACGGAGCACTTCGCCCCCGTCCTCGCCGTGCTGAAACTCCCCGGTGACCCGCCGCGCCAGTTCCTCGCCGAGGCGGTCCGCACCACGAACGAGGAGTTCGGCGGCACCCTCGGCGTGAACCTCGTCGCGCATCCAAGCACGATGGCCGTGCTCAGCCCCGCGCTGGACGAAGCTGTCTCCGAACTCCGCTACGGCACTATTACGTTGAACGCCTGGACCAGCGTCGACAATCACCGCAACCGCCTCCTGGGATGCTTTCCCGGGGCACACCCTCGACGACGTGCAGAGCGGCATCGGCGTCGTGCACAACGCGCTCCTCCTGGACGGGCCCGAGCGCACCGTGGTCCGGAGCCCGTTCCACCCTGCGCCCCAGGCGCTCCTGCACGGGGGTCAGCTTGATCGGGTGGGCACTCTGGGCACCTATGCAGCACGCCCGCCGCTTCCTGTATTAAAGCGGCAGCATCCGCCTCACCCCGCAGCCAGGCTCTGCGCTCGACGACCGGCGGGCAGGGCCCGGCTCAGGCAAACTCATCGCCCACGAGACGGGGCGGGGTCGGCGCATGGCCCCGCTCACGGGTTCCCAACTGTCTCTCTGGCCGGGCTCTCACCCTCGTCCCGGCCTCGAGCGGTCCAAAAGCTCCTCACGGTGTGGACTTTCCGACGCGGAGGGAGACATGGACACGTCACTCATCGCAGAGAGTGGGTGAGGCTCCCTGACTTTAGAAGAAGTGCTTGCGTCCACCGACCGCACGACCGGTCGCACCCAGGATCCATAGGATGGCGCCAACGAGAATGAGGATGCCACCGATCGTCGTCAGCAGACCCATGCCGGCAAGCAGGCCGATGATCAGCAGAATAAGCCCAAGAATGATCATTTTAAACCCCATCGTCAATTCCGGCTCAGGCGCGTGTGCGTATGAGCTTCACAAGGGCCTGAGTTCGCCCCTTGGTGGGTAGATCCCGACCAGCTCCGAATGCCAGGATCTCGGTGCGATAGCCCTTGTGCCCGGCGACAGGGTGTTCACGCCCTCATTCGAAACTTCGTTCAGTACGCCACCTCCTCGATCGCCCTCTGCTCCAAAAGGTCCTTCCACCCCGGACGGTTTGGACGTTGGTGACGGAGACACCAGGCAGCGGCGCCTACGGGCAGGTCCTCAGGTCCAAGGGCTTCTTCACCCTCCCCAGCCGGCCCTGGTGACGGGACTGTGGCCGCAGGCCGGTTCGGTAGCTCGCTTCGAGCCTTCCTCTGCTCGTGACACCCCCGGCCCTTCTGCGCAGGAACTCGTCTTCATCGGCCCCAGACGGACGCGGAGCTGCTGCGGGCCGACCTGAAAGGCTGCCGCACGCAGGAAGGCGTAGCTCTGCCCGCTTCCGATCCCTTCCCCGCCTGGGATACCTACGGCTCCTGCGAGAGCTGCGCGCATGAACACGACCCCCTCACCACGGTGACGGGGCACTGAAACTCCGGGTCAGTCGGTGGTCGCGGCCACGGCGGAGCTTCAATGGTCCCTGACACGAGACTTTTCTGGCGCCAGCCCCGCCCTGCCTCCCCGCGGGGTTCCGTCGTCTCACGGCTGCAATGCTGACAGCGGATGCGATCGCAAATCCGTCGTCCCCACAAGCAACGCAGGAACCTGACTGAGTGAGGAGCCGAACGTGTCTTGTGCGCCAGCGCGTTCGACCTCACGGCGAAGCCGCACCGGAGTGCTCCGGTGCGGCTTCGCCCTCTCACGGATCCGCGCAGAGATCCCGCCCGGACGGGCCTCGGTGGGGTCTCGCCGTATCACCGACGCCCCTATAACGCGGGGGCGCGGGAAACCGGTCTGACCAGGTTAAAGACCTCGCGGGCGACATACCGCTTGAGGCATCGGATGATCTCGCGCCGGGTCTTGCCTTCCTGGGTGCGGCGTTCGTAGTACGCCTGGGTTCGGGGGTCGTGGCGCAGGCGGGTGAACACGATGCGGTGCAGGGCGGCGTTGGCCTGCCGGTCGCCGCCGTGGTTGAGCCGTCGCGTGATGCGCCGCCCGGAGGAGTACTCGATGGGGCTGACTCCGCAAAGGGCAGCAAAGGACGCCTCGGTGTTCAGCCGCTCGGGATTGTCCCCCATGGTGATCAGGAGAGTGACGGCGCTGTCCGGGCCGATGCCCATCGGTACGAGCAGTTGCGGCGCGTGGCGTTCGACGAGTCGGGTCAGGCGTTGGTTCAGCTCGTTGATCTGCCCGGTGAGCTGTTCGATGCGTTCGGCGAGCATGCGTAATGTCATGTGGGTGGCCTGGACCACCGCGTCCTCGTCTCCCCCACCATCGGGTGGGCTGAGGGTCGCGCAGGTGCGGAACAGCTCGGCATTGCCCAAGCTCGACAACCGTTCCCGCAGGGCGGGGTCGGCGATCACTAGGACGGCCTTGAGCTGGTTGATCGCCTGTGTGCGGGCCTTGACCGCGGAGTCCTTGGCGAGTTTGTAGATCCGGGCGCCTTGCACGGGTCCGTCGCCGGACTTGGCCTGGGCCCGGGTGCGACCGCTGAGCACGGCTCGCGCTGCGGCCTGCGCATCGAGCGGGTCCGACTTGCCGAGCAGACGGCGGGCTGTGCGGTCAGGCCGATTCACTTCGAACACCTGGACATGCTGGGCCAGCAGGTAGCGGGACAGGCCCGCGCCGAAGGTACCGGTGCCCTCCACACCGGCCCGGCGCACCGTCCCCCGCCTGCGGGCCCACACGAGCAGCCGACGGTAGCCGGCCACCGTCGCCGGAAAGGACTCGGTGCCAAGGACCTTCCCCAGCGGGGAGATTACGGCGGCGACGTGCACCTCACCGTGCGTGTCCACGCCGAGCACGACTTCTCTCCGCACGGGAGGATCCGTACTGGAGGAGGTGCTGCGCTGTCTGGTCGTCATGGTGGTTCGCCTCCCGCAGGGTGACAAGCTGAGTGGATGGCACCGGCCCGCTCGGGCGGTCTGAACCGTGATGGCGCCTGGAACTCGGCAAGGCCCCTATTGGGACACGCCCTGTGGCTCGGTGACAGCAGAAGCCAGCCCGCAACGACGGTCGACAAGCCTGTGACTGGACACTTCGGTCAAAGATCTCAAGAGTCAGACCCCCGTCCGGGACGGCATCGCGCAACCGTCGCATCGATCCCGGCGTATCGGCATCTACCGACCACAGCCGGATGGCTTCGCCCGAACCAATGCCCAACCTGGCCGGAGCAGGCTGAGAATGAGTTGACTCCCCGCCTACTCGCGACCGGCAATGACAGACAGCCGTCTGGGCCGCCTTACGGTCGCCCTCCATCGGCCATCGCACGAACGGCTTCGAGCCCTCATTCTGGTGCACGGTTGTCCGCAAGTCATGGCGCGGGCTGCCAAAGAGGCTGCCTAGCAACTCGGCAAAGGCACCGGCGAGTGCTTGGGAACTCGGTCTACTCGAGTAACGGGGAACAGCAGCACCGCACGAAGGGGCGCCCGCGTGGAAGGCATGGCGCATGTGGGCGCTGCCGGACCCGATGCTCGCGGCCCCCGTCACCGACCCGGCGCCGCCCGATGGGTGGGCCGCCGAGGAGAAGTGGGACGGTTCTCCAGACACCTCGTGATGTCTCATTCGCGTTGGCACCGTTCACCCAGGTCACGACTGGTCCTTCGTGCGTGCGGCTGAGGCTTGCCGGGTGTCTGCGCCGCTGCTGACGTGCCGCTGGGTCTCCTGGGGGCCGTGCCAGTCCAGGCAGACGGCGGTGGCATCGTCTTCGAGCCGGCCGTCGGCGGCGTCCCGGACCGCGGACGTCAGCGCCAGCGCGGTCTCCCTCGGGTGCAGATTCCGGGTGCACCCCAGCAGGGCGGGCAGATCGACCTTCTCTCCGTGACGTTCGAGCATGCCGTCGGTGAACATGAGCAGACGGTCACCGGGCCGCAGGTCGAGGTCCTGCACACGGTACGGGTGGGGAGTCAGCTCAGACAGCCCGAAGGGATGGTCCACCTCGCAGGTGATCGTCTCCACAGCCCCGTCGCGCATGCGCAGCGGCCAGGGATGACCGGCGTTGACGAATTGGGCCCGCCCGGTATGGAGATTGATGCGCAGGAGCTGCCCGGTGGCATGACCGTGGCCGTGTTCGATCAGTGCCTGGTCTGCCCGGTGGGCCTGTTCGCCCAGGCCGGTGCCCGCCCGGCGGGCACCGCGCAGGGCGCCCACCAGGACCGTGGCGGCCAGGGCGGAATCCATGTCGTGGCCCATGGGATCGGTCACCGACACGTGCAAGGTGTCGCGGTCCACGGTGTAGTCGAAGGTGTCGCCGCTGAGGTCCTCGGAGGGCTCCAGGTTCCCGCACAGGGTGAACTGTGCGGCCTCGCACGACAGCGACAGGGGCAGCAGCTGGTACTGGATTTCAGCTGCCAGGGTGGCCGGCTTGGAGCGTTTGCCCCAGGTGTAGAGATCGGTGAAGCGGCCGTTGGCGATCACGATGTAGGCCAGGATGTGGGCGGCTTCCCCGACTGCGTCGAGCACGTCCTCGCCAGGGCCGGTCGGCAGGAGCAGTTCCAGCAGCCCGATCGCATCCCCGCGGTTGGTGACGGGCACGATCACCCGCTGCCCCTCGCCGGTCGCGTCCTGATACAGGCGCTGGGTACGGATCACCTCCTCGTAGACACTGCCGAACAGGGGAACCCGCTCGGCCTGCCGCCCACCTTGAGTGGGAGCGGTGGACAGCCGAGCCACCGCCTTCCCCGTCAGGTCCACGATGAGGAAAGAGACCTTAGTGGCCTCGAAACGCCGCCGCAGGTCCTCCGCGATCACGTCGACGGCGTCCGCCGGCGCCGCTGTCTCCGCTGCTGTCAGCAATCGAGTGAGCCCACTTTGTCCACCGCTCACGACCGCAGTCCCTTCCGCACCCCCCACCAGCTTGGTAATCACCGCAGTGAGCGTCAATCCGTGAACAGTCACGCTCCGGCGTTCGCCCGCGGACGGGGCCGCCACGGCTGCTCTGTACAAAAGCGGCTCGACGGGCCCATGTCCTAGGAGACACGCCAGAGTCTGGATAACGATGGCTGGAGAGCGCTGCTCTCTCTGGATGCCGGGCGTTTGGTGTTGCGCTCGCGCAGGGACAGGAACCTCGCACCCTCCTTCCCCGAGGTTCGTTCCGGGCACGGTCCAGCTGCCGACGCGACGGCCCTGGACGGCGAGCTGGTCGTACGGGAAATCCAGCAGGCTCGCCTTCGAGCGACTCCAGGGTCGCCTCCAGCGGCGCGGTGCCGGCGCTGCCCGGCTCGCCGAGCAGTGGCCCGCCCACTTCGTCGCCTTCGACTTGTTGCGCCTGGCGGGCACCGACACGACCAGATGGCCGTACGCGGGCGCCAGGGCGGCTGCTCCGGAACGCCTTTTTACCGAACAGAACCTCACCGCGCCGTGGGCGCTGTGCCCGTCGTTCCCCCCGCTGGCCTGGGGATTCACGAAACTGCGGACAGGGCCCTGAAAGCGGCCAGGGCTACTTGTCGCCCGAGCCGGACGGGAGCCGACCCGCAGGTCCACCGCGGCCCGGTCCGTGAGGCGGGGAGCAAGGCTGCGGCTCAACCGGGCGAGGGCCTCGTCCACCTCCAGAGTCTGACCGAGCACGTCGGGACCAGCCGTCCGTCACCACGCAGGCACCTGTCGTCGTCCCCGCGTGCCGCACGCCTCCCGGCCAGCGCCCACAACAGCGGGCAGCGCTCCCGCGGGACGAGGGCACCTCCCGGGTCACGATGGCACAGATCGTGCGTGGAACTCCCCGTCGCCACCCGCCACACCAACGGCGGGGCCATGGGCGCCATCGCGGGGCGCCGTCACTGCGGTCACGTCAGCGGCTCCCCCGGCTCGTTGGCTGAACCGGAGGAGCCTGAGTCGAGCCAGCCCCATGGATGCGCTGCTGAACGCGGCCCACCTCCGGGTCCCCCTCCCGAGTCCCCCGCACCCGAATGCCTGCCGCGATGTGCTGCAACGGATCGGACGCCTCCTGCGCGGTCGGCAGCCGCCCTCCGACAACAGCAGCGGGCCGGCGCCGCAAAGCACCCGGGACAGCGGGCCCGTCACCGTCTCCGGCACCGGCACCGGCGGCAACGGTCCCGTCAGGCCGGTCAGAGCGGCATTGGGGTCACGGTGCGAGACCCAGACCCGCTCGACGGCGCCGTCCTCGTCCATCAGATCGGCCGCGGAACAGTCGGCCAGTTCCGGCACCAGCACGCGGCACACCCGTCTGAGCCCCTCGACTGCGTCCAGCGTGCTCGACAGCGCCGCCGCGCTCCGGGTGGCGAACGCCAGCCGGTCGAGCGCCGCTCGCAGCGCCGCGTCCGCGTCATCCTCGTCCATGGCGACCACCTGCCCGCCTGGTGGCTCTACGGCCGCTTCCGCCCTGGGAAACCAGCTTGCCGAACGACGGTTCGCGGGGCCTGTGCCCGCGCCGCCGCTCATGCCGCGTCGCGCCAGGCGGCGATACCGGTCACCGTGACCGCGACGGTGACCGGCTCCGCGGCACCGTGGGTGGCGAGGTGGGTGACGAGGGCGGCTGTCACCCGGTCGTGGACGATTCGGGCGATGTCCAGCGCCCGCCGACCCTCCGTCAGGACGCAGCGCACCTCGATGTGCCATCCCGACCCGTCCGGCGCCCGGTCGGCGCGAACGCCGGCCTCGGGCGGCGTGGTGTCCGCCCGGGCGGGCGCGGCGGCTGCCGCGAGGCGCCGGGCGAGGCGGGGCTGCAGGGCGGCCACGCCAGGAACCGCGAGGGCTGCCTCGGCCGCGACGCCGAGGAGCACGGTGGTGCCGGTGGCGGTCATCATCCGCCACCGCCCGTCGGGAGGCGGGGACCGAGGGGCGGCCCCGGTTCCAGAACGTCGGCCACGGTGATGTCGACGGCTGTCACCGTGAGCCCCAGGTCCTGTCCGGCCGAGTGGAGGACCGATCGGCGTACCTGGTGGACCCGGTCGGGCAGCGGGCGGTCGAGGGCAGCGGCCAGGGTCATGGTCACCCGCACGTCGGTGCCGTTGCCCTCGGGTACGAGCCGGCAGGTCGCGGCCCTGGCACCGGGGACCGTGTCCGCGGCCCGCCTCAGCACCTTCGCCGCGGCGCTCTCGGCGATCCGCAGGTCCCGGTCGGGGTCGGCCAGGGGCAGCAGCCGCCCGAACCGGACCTCTGCCCTGACGACGTCCATGACCCGGTCCGCGAGTGCGTGCAGGCCCGGAGGGTCCTCGTCGCGCAGCGCCCGGGCGGCCGCGTTCACCGTTGCCAGTCCCTCGACCGCCTCTCGGCAGTATGGACAGGACACCGGGTGCGGGTCCGCGGCCGGTGGTGCGTCCCGCGCCTGTTCCCAGACCCGGCTGAGCAGGCGGCCGCAGGGCAGTACCTCATCGCCTGCGATCGGGGGCACGTCGGCGGCGGCCCAGCCGTTGCGGGGCCCGCCGGCTCCGGGCGGTCCGGGAGGCCGCGTGTGCGGGTCGTCTAGCGCCATGAGCCCATCGCCTCCTGCAGGGATCGGCGTGCCCTGAACAGTCTGCCGCGTACCGTCTGCTCGCCGGTACGCGTCACGTGCGCGATCTCCTTGTAGGGCAAGCCCTGCACCTCCCTCAGGATCCAGCAGACCCGCTGCCCGGCGTCCAGCTCGGCGAGCGCGCGGAACAGGGCGGCCATGGCCGCGTCCTCCTCGGCGGTCCGGGCGGGCTGGCTCCACGCGTCGCCCGCCGCGGGTTCGGCGACGGCATCCAGGGAAAGAGGCGGCGGCCGTCGGTGGCACATGGTCTGGCAGCGGTTGACGGTGATCCGGTACATCCAGGTGCGGAACTCCGCCCTGTGGCGGTATTCCGGCAGGTGGCGCCAGGCGCTGACGAAGGCGTCCTGAACGGCCTCCTCGGCGTCCTGGGGGTTGCCCAGCATGCAACGGGCCAGGGTCAGCAGGGACCGGCTGTGCCGCTGGACGAGAACGGCGAAGGAGTCCTCGTCCCCCTCGGCCGCCCGTACCGCCAGCAGGCGGTCGGGCAGGTCGCATCCCAGTCGTGGGGAAGCAGTGCGTTCGATCATGGCGCTCCCACGCAGGCTCGGAACAAGCGTGTACCCCTGAACCGAGCTGTGATGCATGTCACACATCGGGCATGTGAGGAACACGCCGCCCGGTATGTCCAACCTTTGACGGGCACCATTCCGGTGTCCGGCCGACCGATCGAGGCGACCGCCATGACGGACAACATCACCAGCGTCGGCGGGGGCAGCCGGCCCGAAGCGGACGTGAGCGCGCTCAAGGGCCGCACCGGGGCCGGGGCTCCGGCCGAGACACGGGGCAGGACCACCATCGCGGACGGTGTGGTGGCCAAGATCGCGGGCATGGCCGCCCGCGAGGTACCGGGCATCCACAGCCTGGGCGCGGGGATGGCCCGCGCCTTCGGCGCCATGCGCGAACGCGTCCCCGGCGCAGGCGGAGGCGGAGGCGGAGCGGTCACCCGCGGCGTCAAGGTCGAGGTCGGGGAACGGCAGGCCGCGGTGGACCTGGACGTCGTCGTCGAGTACGGCGTCTCCATCGTCGACGTCGCGGGCGGCGTACGCACCAACGTCATCAGCGCCGTGGAGCGGATGACGGGCCTGGAGGTCGTCGAGGTGAACATCGCCGTCGACGACGTCCATCTGCCTGACGACGAGGAGGAACAGACCGAACCGAACGAGGGCCGCGTGAGGTGACCGCTGCCAGGAGCACCGCCGTGTCCTCGGGCCCGAGCGGATGATCACGGCGAGAGGGACGCTCGCGAGACGGGTGAGTGCGAGATGAACACAGCAACGACGGGACTCGCGGCCGGCATGGCCCTCGGCTTCGCCGGCTACTTCGGCGGCTTCTGGGCCTTTCTGCTGGTGCTGGTCCTCGGTGCGGCGGGGCTGATCGTCGGCCTCGTCGTACAGGGCGACCTGGACCTCCGGACACGGAGGCAGCGGTGAAGACCCGGCCCGGTCCCCCTGGCGAGGGGTCGGGCCCGCCGGCGCCGGCCGCCGGGCTGCCGCCCCCGGCCGAGCGGGGCGCCACCGTCATCCCCGACAGGGTGGTCGCCCGTATCGCCGCCCAGGCCGCACGCACGGCCCAGTCCCGGCGCGCCGCCGTACCACCCGACCGCGGCGGACCGGCGGCACCCCACGCCTCCGCCGCCGTCCGTACCGGATCGGTGCGCCTGCATCTGACCATGGACCTGCCCTACCCCACCGACATCCCCCGTGTCTGCGAGCGGATCCAGCGGGACGTCGCCGAACGGGTCGCCCAGCTGACCGGGCTGCGAGTGGGAGAGGTCCTCCTCACCGTCCGGCGGCTGGTGACCGCCACCGACTCGAGCCGGGGGCGGGTCCGGTGAGCGGCCGGGCGGCCCGGGTCACCGGGCACGCCGTGCAGGAGGGGCGATCGTGATGACATCCGGTCCACGTCCCCCGGGCCGCGGCTCCGCGTCGTCCACGCACCGTGCCGCGGTGCCGCTGACGAAGGAGCCCGACTCTCCCGAACGCGACGTGTCCACCTCGGACCTCACAGCCGGTGAGCGCGCAGGGGGGCACCGAACCCGTCGCAAGTGGTCCGCGCGCCGCATCACGGCGGCGCTGGTCGCCGCGGTGATCCTCGTGGCCGCGGTCGTGACGCTCGTCGACGTCATAGCCGTACGGGCGGGACGCCCGGCGGCGGCCTGGCGACGGCGCCTGGCCGACGAACTGGCCACCCGCCCGGTGGACGACGTGTGGATGTTGACGGGAGCCGCCGTGGCCGCCGCCGTCGGCGTCTGGCTGATCGTCCTGGCCCTCACCCCCGGTGAGCGCCGCTGGCTGCCCCTGCGCTCACCCGCCGGCTGCCCGCGAATGCGGGCCTTTCTGGAGCGCGACGGCGCCGCCGCCCTGCTGCGCGACGCCGCCATGCGGGTCCCCGGAGTCGGCGCGGCGCACGTCCTGGTGCGCCGCCACCGCATCAAAGCCCGCGCGGACGTCCGCTTCCGCGACCCCCGGCAGGTGAAGGACGACCTCACCGCCGTCCTCGGCGAGGAACGCGACCGGCTGGCCCTCGCCCGTCCTCCCCGCATCGCCGTACGGGTGCGGCGACGCACCCGCTGACACAAGACCGCAGCACCGGAGCCCGCCATGACGCCGCGATCCGCACTCAACCGCACTCTGCTGGCCCTCGTCGGACTGGTCCTCCTCGGCGGCGGACTGCTCATCCTCTTCGCCGGGCTCGACCTCTACCGGCAGCACGATCTGGCCCCACCCGCCGGCTGGCCCCTGACCACCCCGGCCGACGTCCTGCTCGGCTCCGCCGACCGGGCCCGCTGGAGCAGCCAGGGCTGGTGGTGGTGGCCCGCGGTCATCGCCGCCCTCGTCGTCGCGGCTCTGCTCGCCCTGGGGTGGCTGCTCGCCCAGCTGAGCCGACGTCGCCCCGGCTCCCTGCCCGTCGGCGGCACACCCCCGCAGGAGGGCGTCGAACTGCGCGACCGCGCACTCAGCGAAGCGATCGCGAACGAAGCCGGTGCCCTGCCAGGGGTAGGCCATGCGGCCGTACTCATCACCGGCCGACCGGGCCGCCACCGCACCCGCATCAAGCTCACCCTCACCCCCGAGGGCACGCCCGGCGCCACTCTCGGTGCCCTGTGCGAAGGCCCGATCGGCACCGCGCGTCGGTCCACCGGCCTCACCGACATGCCAACCGAGGTCCGCCTACAGGTCAGCCGCCACGGACCACACCGCGTGGAGTGAGGAGGAGATCGGCCGTTCCCGCCGACGCCCTTGCGGCCCATAGCAGTTCGCGGGCGCGCCGGCACCACTCCCCGAAGGAGAGATCATGATCATCCTGGGCGTCATTCTGCTCGTCGTCGGCTTCCTCACGGGCCTGTCCATCCTGTGGACCATCGGGATCATCCTGCTGGTCGTCGGAGCCATCCTGTGGATCCTCGGCGCGATGGGACACGCCGTCGCCGGCCGACGCCACTACTGGTAGTCGGAATCGTCGCCCTGCAGGACAGTGATCCAGGCTGCGGGCAGGCCGGCAGACGTCGCGGACCCCACCAAGACGTTCGCGGCGGCGGACGACAACGGCGGAGAGGTCGATCCGCCTGAGGCCGCCGCCGGTGCCGGCCAGCCGCCGCGGTTCGGAGCGCGGGGCGACCGGTGGCCGTTGTGCCGGTCCTCGCCGCACGAGCGCACGGCCGACTCGTCGGGGAGTCGGTGGATCGGCCCCCACGGTCCGGGCGGAAGTTCCCCACGCGTCGGCCCGTGAGTCTCCGTCGGGAGTTCGTATGCACAGCACCTTCGTGAGGATCCGCCCGAACGTCCCCTGGGGCCACGGCGATGACGGGCGGTGAGCGGCAAGGACCCGCGGAAGGCTCCACCCGGTCGGAGCGCTTCGGGGAGCAGTTTCTGGGAGTTCTGCTGGACCAGGGGCACGAGTTGCCGCCGCACGAGCTCGGTCCGCTCGTCGCACGGCAGATCGGCATGCCCGGCGGCCGCGAGACCTCGCTCTTCCTGCAGGACTACGGCCAGGTGTGGCTCGTCCCCCTGCCGGGTGACGGGCTGGCGGCCGGGGAACCGCAGCCGATCGACGGCTCCGACGCCGGACGCGCCTTCCGGGAAGCTCGTCCCGTCGAGGTTTCGCAGGCCGACGGTGTGCGGGTCTATCTGCCCCTGCTGGACGGTGGCGACCAGGTGGGCGTCATGGCCGTCACCCTGGACCGTCTCCAGGACGACGAGCGACGGCTGCTGCGCAGGCTCGCCTCACTCGCGGCCGACATGCTGGTGACCAAGCACGGTTACACCGATCTGTTCTTCCGGCTGCGCCGCAGAGAACCGATGAGTGTGGCGGCGGAGATCCAGTGGTCGCTGCTGCCACCGCTGGCGATGTCCACGCCCCGGGTCGAGCTGGCCGGGATGCTGGAACCCGCCTACGACGTGGCCGGCGACAGCTTCGACTACGCCCTCAACGGCGATGTCTTGCATGTGGCCATGGTCGACGCGATGGGCCACGGACTGGACGCCGCCACGATGGCCACGGTGGTCATCGGAGCCTACCGGCATGCCCGGCGCATCAGCGTCGGCCTGTCGGAGATCTATACGTTCATGGACCGGGCCGTCGCCGATCAGTTCGGCCCCGACCACTTCGTGACCGCTCAGATGATGCGGCTCAACACGGCAACGGGCAGGCTTCAGTGGGTCAACGCCGGACATCCCGCTCCTCTGTTGATCCGTGGACACCGTGTCGTACGACCGCTGCAGGGCCCGACGACGCTGCCCGTCGGCTTCGGCGGTCACGAGCCCCGGATCAGCGAAGTGGCTCTCATCCCCGGCGACCGGATCCTGTGCTTCACCGACGGACTGATAGAGGAGCGCGATGTCGGCGGTGAGGAATTCAGTGAGGAGCAGCTCATCGGGTGGGTGAACCGCCTTGAGCCCACGGCCCAACAGATCCGGACGGTGGCGCGCTCCCTCTCCCACACGCTGCAACGGGCGCGGGGCGGGATCACGACGGACGATGCGACGCTCCTGCTGATCGAATGGCGCGGGAGCGCCACCGACGACCTCGCCCTCCCGGAGTGAGCCGGCCTCCCACCCCCAGGGAAAGGCCGACGGCACGCAGCCTTTCCCCCACCGCCGATCTCTCACACTCCTGCTGCCGCGGTGGGCACGTGACGGGTGACCGGTCCGTCAGGAGTGCGTGAGGCGGGGTGGGGGGCGTCGTGTCCGCCTTCGGAGTCCCAGACCGCCTCCCCGAGTGAGTCCGAGTCGGCCGCTGCCTCTGCCGCGGCCCGGAAACGTTCGGCCTCATGGATCAGGCCGGTCGCCGTGAGGCTCCGTGACGGGTCGGTGGCCGCGGCCATGAGCCGGGCCGCGGTGGCCGGGGCTGTCTCCGGTGGGATCACCAGCAGGTCCCAGCGGCCGAAGGTGTAGGACAGCAGCAACAGCTTGTGCGGATCCTGCCCGGCGTTGGACCAGCCGACGCGCACCATGTGGCCGTGCGCGGGCACTTCCCCCGGAATGACCGGCCAGAACGTGCGGCTCACCGCTACCCGGGTGATCCGCCCCCACAGCCGGTCGAGACATTCGACGAGCGCCGGGAGCTGCTCCGTCAGGTTGCGCGAACGGGGCCACCAGGCACCGTCGATGAGGGCCGGAGGGGCGCCGGCCGGCGCCAGCGTGAGTCGGAGCGGTGACGAAGAAGGAGCCCGGCCTCCGACTGCGGGTGTGAACGGAATGGTCGCGGTCATGGCGGGGACCCAACCCCGGGCCGGTCACGGCCGGCCCGGTTGTGATGAATCGCCGAGAACGACCCGGCGTGGAAGCCGGTGTACGAGATGCTCTCGGTAATCACCAGGATACTCCCCGCCCGCGCCCGGCGGACCGATGCGGAGCGACGGGTTGAACAAAACACGAGGAAAACCTCCCGCGCAATACAGCCAAGGAGTGCCGGCCAGGGCATGCGAGCCGTCGGGCGTGAGACCGGTCCGGTAGCCGGCGTACGACGTGCCCCGGCGCCCTCAGCCCACTGCCCGCCGGTATCGACAGCCGCTTCACGGATCCGGCGGCGCCTCCACAACCGCCCCGGCGTGTGCGGAGTACCGTGGACAGCACCGAGGACATTTCGCACACCGGCTTCCACTCCGGGTCGTTCTCGGCGAGAGACGAAACCCGGGGCGCCGCCAAGGCGGCCCGGAGACGGGTCCGCATCATGTCGGCGACCTTGCACCAAGCCCTGCCACACCACGAGTCCGTCGCAGCCCCGGCCGCGCGTCTCGCGCTGAAGACCGACGGCCCGTCGCGCGGCCTCCTGGACGGTGCCTGGTGGCCCCGCTCCCGGGACCTGCTGAGCGAGCTGCCCGCGCTGACCGATGTGCTGGACCCTCTGTGGGGCCGCATCACCCGCATCGCCGTCAACCCGACGTACTGGCCGGTCATCCCGCACGAGATCCCCGTGGGCGGTCATGTCGTCAAGGCCGGATGGTTCACCCCGGAGATCGACCCGCACAAGCTGCTGCTGCTCTCCTACGGCACCGGCCGCTGGGACCTGCTGGTCATCCCACCCGAGACCGAGACGGAGTCGGCGGCCCGCCTGATGGCGGCCGCGTCCGACTACGACGGCCCACCGCTGACGTCAAGCGCTCTCATGGCCGCGGACGAGACCCGGCACGCCGTCTCCGCCGCCGACCGGCCACTCGAACCGGACGAGGCAGGGAAGTACGAGGAGGACGGCCCCGCCTCAGCGGCCGTTCCGGCAGGGACGGATCGCGCCAGTCGCCTGGTCATCGGCATGTGAGACAGTCGCCCGACCGGCGCCTTCCCGGGTTTCGGCCCTGCCTCGCGAACCGGCGCAGGCACATGCAGGGGTCTCGACCGGCGGATACCCGCCCCCGTGGTCCTCGTCCCGAGGAGCAGTACATGCAAGCCCTGATCGTTCTCATCGTCGTGATCGGCCTTCTGGCCGTCCTGGCCCTCGCCCTGTCCGTGAAGGTCGTCAAGCAGTACGAGAAGGGAGTGCTGTTCCGCTTCGGCCGACTCGTCGGAACACGCTCCCCGGGACTGCGGTTCATCATCCCGTTCGTCGACACCCTGCACCGGGTGTCGCTGCGGGTCGTCACCATGCCGATCCAGTCCCAGGGCATCATCACCCGGGACAACGTGAGCGTTGACGTGTCTGCGGTCGCCTACTTCCGCGTCGTCGACGCCGTGAAGTCGGTCGTCGCCGTGGAGAACGTCAACGCGGCGATCAACCAGATCGCCCAGACCACCCTGCGGAAGGTCGTCGGCCGGCACACGCTCGACGAGACGCTGTCGGAGACGGACCGTATCAACCTGGACATCCGCCAGATCCTGGACGTCACCACCGTCGACTGGGGTGTGCAGGTCACCCTGGTCGAGCTCAAGGACATCCAGCTGCCCGACACCATGAAGCGCGCCATGGCCCGCCAGGCCGAGGCCGAGCGGGAGAAGCGAGCGAAGATCATCAACGCGGAGGGTGAGTCCCTGGCCGCAGCCGCGCTCGGCGACGCCTCGGACACCATGATGGCCCACCCCCTGGCGCTTCAACTGCGCAATCTCCAGAGCCTGGTGGAGATCGGTGTCGACCAGAACACCACCGTCGTCTTCCCGGCCCCCCTCATGAGCACGATCGGCGAGCTCGGCTCCTTCCTCGCCCGGGAAACCGCTGCCGCCGCACCCGCCGCGGCAGCGCCACCGGCCGGCACCGGCCGCACCCACACGTCCCTCAGCCCGGCAGGCAGCGCGCCCGGCACCGCGGCGTGAAGCCGACTACGGCCCGAGCGATCCGTGGCACCAGGGAGGATTCGTGACCGTCGCCTGTCGCGCGCATCCTCCGGGCACCGGCTGATGATGGGGGTACGGCCGAACACGCGGAGCTGATCATGACGGGTTGGCGGGTCAGGGACTACACCCAGGACGATCTCGAAGCGGTGATCCGTGTCGACATGCAGAGCGGCACGACCGAGGAGCCGCCGCTCTTCCCACTCTCGGACGCCGTGACGGCCCTCCAGACCCGCCACCCGGCCGTGGTGGCCACGGCCGACGACGTGCTGATCGGCGCCGCGGTAAGCAGGGTGGAGGGCGAACGGGCATGGATCCTGCGCATCTGCATGGCGCCCACCTGGCGGCAGCGCGGGCTGGGCAGTGCCCTGATCACCGCCCTTGAGCAACGCGTCTTCGCCGCCGGCGTCCGCGCGGTGCACGCCGCCCTGCCCGAGGGCGAGACCGGTGCCACCGCCCTGCGCAATTGCGACTTCGGCGCCCGCCCCGGGCTGGTCTTCTTCGAGAAACGCGGACCGGTGACCCCGCAGTCGGCCGGCACGCTGTCCTCGCTCGGAGCGGAGCTGCCGCCAGGGGGGCTCTGGCAGAAGGTCGCGGGCATGCAACGGGAGAAGCAGCTCATCGAGCGGCGCCTGGTCCTGCCGCTGGCCCATCCCGAACTGGCCGCCCAGCACGGAGTGGAACCGCCACGGGCGGTGATGCTGTTCGGCCCGCCCGGGACCGGCAAGAGCACGTTCGCGCACGCGATCGCCGGCCGCCTGGGATGGCCCTTCCTCGAACTGTTCCCCGCCCGTCTGGCCGCCGAGTACGGCCTGGCGACCGGGCTGAACCGGCGCTTCGACGAGATCGCCCGGCTCGACCACGTCCTCGTCTTCATCGACGAGGTCGAGGAGGTCGCCGGCGAACGCGGCGGCGCGGACGCGACCGCCGTCGGCGTCGTCAACGAACTGCTCAAGGCGATCGTCCGGTTCCGAAGCCAGGACGGACGGCTGCTCGTCTGCGCCACGAACAACGTGACCACGCTCGACTCCGCGTTCCTGCGGCACGGCCGCTTCGACTACGTGCTGCCGATCGGCCCTCCCGACCACACCGCCAGGACCGCACTGTGGGAGAGCTACCTGGCCCGAGCGGGCGCGCGGGCCGACAGCGCGGTACTCGCGTCCGCCAGTGAGGGGTTCACCCCCGCCGACATCGCCCACGCGGCGCGTACCGTCTCCCAGGCCCAGTTCGAGCGCACCTTCGACACCGGAACCCGGACCACCCCCACCACCGACGACTACCTGGACACGATCTGCGACACCAAGCCCACGGTCAGCGCTGCCATGGCCCGGGAATTCGCCCAGCAGACGGAGGAGTTCGCCCGCATCTAGCGTCCAGGCCGGGTGGGGAGTCGATCTGCGACGGACGTGTCAGGCCGGCGTAGGTGGCGTGTCGCTGCCCGTTTCGATGAGGATCTGCCTGGCCTCGGTGACGTTTGCGGCCCGTACGGCCCTGGCCATCGCGGCGCGTGCCGCGTCGGGCGACGTGTCCGGAGGAACCAGCAACAGAGAGAAAAGGTCCCCTTCGCCTCGGGTGATGAGGACGGTGTCGTCACCGACCGGGAAGGAGTCGATGTGCACGACCCGGTCGTCGACCATCACCCGGGTCGGCAGTTCGTCCCAGGCGCTGCCGTCCAGACCGACCCGGGTGACAGGCCCGAGATGCTCGGTCAACGCGGAGATCAGCGAGGGAAGCTCGGCACCGATGTCCCGGGACCGCGGCCACCATGCGCCGTCCAGGATTCCCTCGCGTGCGTGGGTGGTCTCCAGTCGCAGCAGGGCCGTTCCGGGTTTCACCGACCGGTGCACGGCGTCCGGCAGGAGCCTGGGGAAGTCGGGGGTGTCTGAGCCTGCCATGGTGTCCGCCCGTCCGCAGAGAGCAGTGCGACCGCACGGCGTGCGACCACGATACGACCCTGCTACCTCACGGTACTCCGCACGACGCGCCCGCGAGCGCTTCGCCGCAGGCGCGGTTGCGGAAACAGGCAACGGCTCCGGCGTATACCCGCCGGAGCCGCCCTTCCGGGTCATTGCACGTGAGCGTGCGCCGACCCGCTCTCCAGGTTACGTCAAAGGGACTAATCCGCCATAAGCAATCCTTGCGAGGGTTCACTTCGGTCCGAGAAGCCGACGCGGCGGTTCAGCCACGCCCTTCCTCTTCCGTCTCCATCTGCCGGATCCCCTGGTGCGTCAGCGTGATCATCCCGGGCGTGTTGCCCCTCTCCCAGTCCACGACGACCCAGCCTTCACCTGCCAGGTACATACAGGCAGCGGCCATGTCCTGCTCAGGGATACCCAGGTCCGTGCGGAGCTTCGCCCCATCGACACCCAGGAGGCGATTGCCCTCGGCGGCCTGGTACAGAGCCTGCATGATCCTCTCGCGGTACGTCTTCCGGTCCCGCAACATCGCCATGACGCGCCTTCCTCTACTGCCCACGGTCGGGCCGAAGCCGATGTCATCCGCGGTCGCCGTCGCGGTGGGGCGCGTCGGAACGGTCGCGTCCACCGACCGACGGTGTCTCCGGGCCCGACGCCCGATCCCCGGCAGAACATCGCTGTAGTGGAAGGCAGCGATCCGTTCGGCGTGCTGGCCGTTGAGCCGGTGGATCAGAACGACTCCGACGGCGATCAGGACGAGCAGCACGGCCACGGCGATGACGAGCATGGGATCTCACCTCCGCCGACCGGCGGGCGAAGGCCCTGCCGAGCCGATGGGCCGGGGCAGGGACGACGGTCGACCTGCTCCGCCGTCGGCCTCCCAGGCTTCTTCCCTGTTTCGTGCATCGATCCTGTCTGCTGCTTGCTCCCGGGCCGAGGCATCGACGCCGTCGCCGACCATCAACTGCGCGGCGGCATCCGCACCGGTTTCCGGCGGAATCACCAGCACGTCCCGGCGGCCGTCAGCGGAGAAAAGAGTGAGTCTGTGGGGATCCTGCTCCTCGGTGGACCAGCCCACCTGCACGGTGCGCCCGGCGTAGGACACCCAGTGCGGCAGGACGGGCCAGTAGGCCGGGTGCACGGTGACACCCGTGATACGACCCCAGAGATCGCCCAATGCGGCCGTCAACGACGGCAGCTCACGGGTGAAGGCACGGGAGCGAGGCCACCACATACCGTCCAGCCCGCCCGGCGCGGGCGTCAGGGACAGCCGGGCCGGCTGCGGCGGCGCACATCTGATCGATGTCGTACGGTCAATGGTCACAGCCATGGCGCGGACCTGTCCCCGGGCTCGTGGGTGCGGCCCGGCGCTGTCGATCACCGGGAACGGCACCCGCGTCGGAGCCGGTGCGCGAAGAACTCCCGGTGTCTTCAACACTACTCCGCTCACCGGTCCGAAAAGCCCGGGATGACCAGGCAGTTTCCTACCTTCAGGACCTGGTCGCCGGTGCCGATGCCGGTCAGAGCCAGTCCTTGCGCTTGAACGTCAGATACAGCAATGCGGACAGGAGCACGATGACGGCGGCGGAGGTGATGAAGCCCGACTCGTGGCCGAAACCGGGATAGGGGAGGTTCTGGCCGTAGTAGCCGGTGATCGCGGTGGGAACGGCGATGATCGCGGCCCAGCTCGTCACCTTCTTCATGATCAGATTCATGCTGTTGGCCTGGACCGAGAGGTTCGTCTCCATGACCGAGGCCACCAGGTCCCGCAGTGATTCCGTCCACTCGGTCGCACGCAGCACGTGGTCGTAGACGTCCTGGTAGTACGGGACGAGAGGGTCGGTGATCAGGTGCAGGCCGGGGCGCATGAGCCCGTTGACCACCTCGCGCATCGGAAGCACGACGCGGCGCAGCCGGACGAGCGATTTGCGCAGTGCGAAGACCCGGCGCTGCACGGCTTCGATCTCACGGCGCCCGGCCGCGAAGAGCAGGCCCTCCAGCTCCTCGATGCTGTCGTCCAGTTGCTGGACGGCGGCGAAGTGTCCGTCCACGAGATGGTCGAGCAGGCCGTGCAGCAGGAATCCGACGCCGTGGCCGGCCAGATCCGGGCTCTCGTCCCAGCGGGCGACGACGTCCTCGATGTCGAGGCCGTCGTCCTTGCGGACGGTGATCATGGCCTGGCCGGTGAGGAATACGGCGATCTCGCTGTACGTCAGCTGCGCACCGTCCGGGCTGACGGCCACGGCATAGGCGCTGAGGAACTCGTGGGTGCGATAGCGGTCGAGTTTCGGCCGCTGTCCACGCTGGGCGGCATCCTCCAGAGCCAGTTCGTGGATGCCGAACTCCCGACCGAGCATGGTGAGTTCAGCGGCTCCGGGCCGGTGCAGGTCCAGCCACAGGACCGACGCCGGATCAGCGAGATGCGCTGAGACGTCACTGGCGGGAAAGCCCTCCAGGACCAGAGTGCCGTCGTGATACAGCCGGGTACGCGTCACCATGGCCCGAGGCTAGTGTCTTATACCCCTGTCATGCCGCTTCGCCCCGATTGCCAGCGCGGCTGGTTCATCGACAGCAGCCACCCTCCGTGGGGGCCTTATGTCAAAGCCCGCGACATCCGGAGCTCCGACCGACGAGCATCGGGTGCCGGTCCGAAGGCAGGAATGTGGGTACCCGGCTGCCGCATCGCATCCGGCCTGCACCGCACGACCGGATGCGGCCCGTCAGCCGGGAAGGACACTCCGAGACCATGACCACGCATACCCTGCGCCGTCGGGGCTGGAGCGCGTTCGTCGTCATCGGCGCCGGGTGGTGGACCCTGGCGCTCGCCGCGTTCCTCGCCGTGATGTTCGGGCAGGTGGCTCTGCTCGCCCACGACGTCGCGCACCGCCAGGTCTTCCGCCGGCGCCGGCCCAGCGAGACGGCCGGCCGCATCACCGGGGCCGCGATCGGGATGGGCTACGGATAGTGGCAGGACAGACACACCCGCCACCACGCCAACCCCAACCACGAGGACCTCGACCCCGACATCGCCCCGGACCTGCTGGTGTGGTCCCAGGACCAAGCCCGCGCCGCGACCGGACTGCCGAGGATCATCGGCCGTCGGCAGGCGTTCCTCTTCTTTCCCCTGCTCCTGCTCGAAGGGGTCAACCTTCATGTCTCCAGCGCGCGAGCACTGGGCAATCGCGCCCTGAAGAACCGCGCCCTGGACGGCACGCTGCTCTACGGGCACACCGCCGCCTACCTGACCGCAGTGTTCCTCGTCCTCCCGCCCGGTATGGCGATCGCGTTCCTGGCCGTCCACCAATGCCTGTTCGGCCTGTACCTCGGTTGTCTGTTCGCCCCCAACCACAAGGGCATGCCGATCCTGACCGGCGAGGACCGCCCCGACTTCCTGCGCCGCCAGGTCCTCACCGCACGCAACGTACGCGGCAGTTGGTTCACCGACCTCGCCCTGGGCGGCCTGAACCACCAGATCGAACACCACCTGTTCCCCAGCATGCCCAGCTCCCACCTGCGCAGGGCCCGGCCCGTCGTCCGCCGCTACTGCCAGGACTGGGGAGTCGACTATCGGGAAACCGGACTGATCGCCTCCTACCGGCAAGCACTCGCCAGCCTCCACCGAGCAGGAGCGCCACTGCGGCGAGCCCGTATCAGCAGCGCCCGAGCATGACGCACCGGCGCCGGCGGTAGACGATCTCGCCGCCCTGTCTGAACCAGCACAGCCGTAAGCCGCCGTACCCGTCCCAGACTTTGCGCCGCGTCGCGCGCAGGGCTGCGCCGGAAGAAGCCTCGCCCGCAGCCGGCCGGCGTCCACCCACGAAGCGAGCGCATCCTCGCCGGATGTGCCTGCCTGTGCCGCCGGACGGGCCGGACCCACGCACTCAGCTCGCGAAGTGACCCTGCTCCGGCGTCAGTCCCACCGCGGACATGAGCGCGTCCGCGGCCTGCTCGGTGGCCTCCGGTGGCACGACCAGCAGATCCCGGCGCCCATGGGCGGGGGCCATCAGCACGATGGTGCTCGGCGTGCGCACCGTGGCGGTCCTGCGCAGCCGGACGACCTGGTTGCAGACGAGCATGCGGCCCGGGGCCCCCGCCCACCCTGTGCCGTTCACCAGGACACTGACGATCTGGCCCCAGGCGCGGGGCAGGCTGGATAGCAGTGACGGGAGTTCCGCCAGGAGGTCGAAGGTCCGCGGCCACCAGGCCCCGTCGATACGGCGTGGCACGGTGCTCTCGGGCGCGAGGTACAGGCGAAGGAGGGGCGGGGCCGGTGGCGGGCGCCGCAGCTGGTCGCTCATGAGGTGTCCTGTCGGGTGGTTCGGCGCGGCATGTGGACCCCGGCCGGACAGCGCGCCTCGGCGGCGGGCGATGCGCTCGCGGGGAGGCGGCGTGCGGCGTCGGCCGTTCGTCCCTCCCAGGCGTCCTGTGCGTTCGCGTAGGCGGGGAAGCGGTCGAGCAGGCCGGTATGGCGGAAGACCAGGTCGGTCGTGTGGCTGTCGTACACGATGCGTACCCAGCCGCGCCGGGCGCGGCAGTCGGACCACGCCTCGCACAGCGCGGACAGGACGCTGGAGTCGGAGAAGGTCACCTCGCTCAGGTCCACGATCAGGAAGAGCCGTCCGGGCGGGGCCGCTCGGGCCTCGGTCAGGGCGCGGACCAGTGGGGCCGCTGATTGCGTGTCCAGTTCGCCGTACGTGCGGACGATGCGGCACTCCTCGAAGAGCGCAGAAGTGTCATTCAGAGTGGGCAACGGCTCACGCGAGGATGGTGGTCGAGGCCGGCCGGTCGTCCCTGCCGCGGGCTCCCAAGGGGGCCCGTGCCTCATTCCGCCTCCCCGGCCGCGCCCACCGGGCGACCCGCATCGGCGAGCGCCAGCATGCTCGCGGCGGTCAGTGGGTTCTCCGGGTCGGCAGCGGCGGCCAGTAGCCGGACGGCTGTTCCGGCGGGCTCCTCGGGCGGGACGACCAGGAGCACCCAGCGTCCCACGGCGCCGCAGTCCAGGGTGATGACGTGCGCGTCGCTTCCGGGTCCGGTCGGTTCCACGGCGATCACCCGGCCCGGGGCCATGACTGTGTGCGGGGCGCCGGGCCACCCGGCGGGGTCCACGGTGACCCGTATCACGGCCCCCGGCTCCGGCTCCAACAAGTCGACTAGCGAGGGAAGTTCGAGCTCCAGCGCGTCGCAGCGCGGCCACCAGGCCCCGTCCAGCGGACCGTGGCTGACGTCCGGGGTGAGGGTCAGGCGGGGCAGGGGCATGCGGTACGTGTGCGCGCCGGCACCGGAGACGCCTCCGGCCGACGTACTGCTGGGTTCCATGGTCCGGTCCCGTCCCGGGAGCCGCAGGACGACTGCCCGTTTCGTCCCT
Organism: Streptomyces sp. NPDC046197; assembly: GCF_040646295.1. NCBI lineage: Bacteria > Bacillati > Actinomycetota > Actinomycetes > Kitasatosporales > Streptomycetaceae > Streptomyces > Streptomyces sp. NPDC046197. The sequence goes on from NZ_JBEYZY010000011.1 coordinate 238,348, forward strand.
CGCCGGGAACGGCACCGCCGGAAGCGCTGCGCGGAAAGCTCTCGGTACGATCAGGCTACACCTGGGCCCAGGAGAAGCGCGCGGGTCAGCCGTCCGGCTCCGTCTTCTCTGCCCTGCCGTGTTCCCCCTGTTCTTCCTCCAGCTCCTCCATCAGGCGGATGCCCTCATGTGTCAGCGAGACGGCCGCGGGGGTCCGGTGCGAGGTCCAGTCCACGCTGATCAGTCCCTCGTCGGCCAGATAAGAGCAGGCGGCGGAGAGGTCCTCGTCGGGCAGGCACAGCTCGGCGCGGAGTACCGAACCGCTGACCTCGGGGCGATTGCGTTCGACGGCCCCGTAGAGGGATCGCAGGACCGCCTCCCGGTTGTTCTTGCGTTCGCGGAGTCTCGTCATGGCTGTCGTTCTCCGAGGTCACGGCCACGGGGGACGGACACGCCGGCGGATCCTCGTGGCCTCGCGGATCCGGGTCATACCTCGTCGGCGTGAGCGTGCGCGTGCTCTGTCGAATTGCTGGTCGCGAGCCGGAGCGTGCGGGTTCCGCGGCGTGCGCGGTGTCGAGGGCGACATGGAGCCGGGTCGCGACCGGCGGGCAGCTGCTCCATACGGACCTCCTGACAGGCGACGGGTGCGAAACGTGCACCAACGACGATTCGGGTCGCTGCCCGACGCAGCCGGCGACGGTGTGGGGGCCTGCGTCGCGTTTCCACGGCAGCCTCCTCTGCAGGGTATGCCGGGTACGGGTGGCCCTGCGTCGGATGACCGGCCGGGCGGCCGGCCGCCTGCCGGTCCCCCGGCCGAGCCCGGTGACCACGCGAGCCGGCCTGGGCCGGAGGAGAGCGCCCGTACGCGGACGGTCGGCGCCGTTCCTGGTGTCGGCGACCGCCGGGCCCGCCGGGGCGGGCCCGGCCGGGAGTACGGTGGACACACCGAGGGCACGCCGCGCACCGCCTCAGGCACCGGTGCCGTTCTCGGGGATCGACGACGCCGGGGCGGCCATCGCCCGCGCCCGGGGGCAGGGTTGGCAATGACCGCGCAGGTGCTCCCCCCGACGACCCTGGCCCTCCCCGCTCTCCGGCCCGCACGGGGCAGGCCGCGTACCCGCGAACAGGGCCCGCCGCAGAGGGAGCGCACGTCCTCGCCCCAGATTGCAGATCGGATCCATCGGCTGACGCGTGGTCAGGTCGCGGACCGTCTGCAGGAGCTGGGCGACCTGTACGCGGAAACCTCCGGTGGTGACCCGTGGGCGTGGAACCAGGCACGTGGCCCCTTCCTGGGCCATCTCACGGCCGACACACGACGGCCGGGGTTCTCGCTGCTGATCGCCGAGACCACCGCCCTGACCGGTTACGCCTATGGCTTCCCCACAGGCGGCTCGGGTCCATGGTGGGCGGGCTTCGACGGGCACGTCCGGGGAGGTCTGCTCCGCCGCGCCGCCTCCGGGCGGCTCTTCGTCGTCTCCGGGCTCGTCGTCCCGCCTCGCGTGCGCCGGGAGTACCGGGACCACGTCTGGAACCTCGCCCGGCGCCTGCAGCGGCGACTGCTCGCCGACCACGGCGCCGCGCTCGGCGTCGCACTGGTGGACGTCCGGGACGGCAGGACCGTCGAGACCATGCGGTCCTGGGGCTGGCAGTACGCCGGAGACGACGGCCTTCAGTCCGTGTCGCCCGGTCCGTTCCGCATTCTGGCGCTTGCTCCGGGGACGTGAACAGCCGCCCCGGTCATGGGTCACGCCTCGGCCCGGTCAGGGCACGGGCAGGCGCAGGGCGAGAAGGGCGACGTCGTCCGTGCTGCCCAGGGGCGTCCGGGCCGCCAGCTGGTCGCACAAGATGTCCAGAGGTTCGTGGGCGAGGGCGAGAGCGTGGCGACGCAGTCGGCTGAGCCCTCTGGTCAAGTCGCTGCCGGGGACTTCGATCAGGCCGTCGGTGTAGAGCAGGAGCGTGGACCGCGGCGGCAGCGCGTGGGCGGCACTCGGGCGCGGATCGCCGGCGCACGGGTCGGTTCCGAGGATGAGTCCCTGCCCGGCTTCGAGGTACTGCGCGCTCCCGTCGGGGGTCAGCAGCAGGGGCGGCGGGTGCCCCGCACTGGTCCAGTGCAGCGTCCAGGGGCCGGTGTCCGGACCTTCCACCCGGGCGAGGACGAGGGTGGCCATCCGCACGATGGTGATGGCGTGCATGGCGTCGTCGAGGCGGTCCACGACGGCACCGGTCGGCTCGGCATGGTCCCAGGCGAGGGAGCGCAGGATGCCGTGCAGCTGCGCCATGCCGGCCGCGGCGGTCAGATCGTGCCCGACGACGTCGCCGATGACGAGGGCGAGCGTGCCGTCCCTCAGCGCGAAGGCGTCGTACCAGTCACCACCGACCTGGGAGCCGGGCGGAGCGGGCTGGTACCGGGCGGCCAGCTGGAACCGGCCGTGCGCGGGCAGCGGGGGAAGGAGGTTGCGCTGCATGGCCTCGGCGACCGCGCGCTGCCGGCCGAACCGGCGCGCGTTGTCGATGACCAGACCGACCCGGCGGCCGATGTCGCCGGCCACGTCGAGATCGCCGGTGTCGAAGGGCCGGGCCGGGTCGGTGCGCACCAGCGTCAGGGCACCGGTGACCTGCCGTCTACTGCCGAGCGGCACCGTGATGGCGGATGCCGCGCCGATCGCTCCGAGGAAGGCGTCGTGCACGCTGGCCAGCGGGGAGTCGGGCGGTGCGTCCAGGTCCACCCGCTCTTGAAGCACGGGAGCGCCTTCGTTCAGTACCTGGACCAGGGGCGAGTGGGTCGCCTCCCCGACCGGGGGCAGATGACCGCGCCAGTCCTCCTGCCCGGCTGCACGGCCCTCCGGCCCGGTCACGGCCACTCGGTGCACCTGACGGGAGCCGACCCGCAGGTCCACCGCGGCCCAGTCGGCGAGGCGGGGGACAAGGACGCGGCTCAACCGGGTGAGGGCCTCGTCCACATCCAAGGTCTGACCGAGCACGTCGGTGATCTCCGCGACGAGTGTCAATCGCTCGGCGAGACTCTCCAGAGCGCTCCTGTGAGCGGCTCGTTCCGCCCGTTCCACCCGTTCCGACTGCTCGGCGCGTTCCGCTCGTTCCCTACCGGCACGGCGGTCCGCCGCGGTCTCGACGATCAGCACGACCATGCCCAGGCAGACGCCGGACACGCCGTCCGCCAGGGGGGTGGCCGACCAGGAGATCGGGACCAGCCGCCCGTCACCACGCAGGCATCTGTCGTCGTCCCCGCGTGCCGCACGCCTCTCGGCCAGTGCCCGCAGCAGCGGACAGCGCTCCCGCGGGATGAGGGCACCTCCTGGGTCGCGATGGCACAGGTCGTGCAGATCCCGCCCGTACACCGACCCTGCTGCGCGCTGCAGAAGCCGCTCGGCGGCCTGGTTGACAGCGACGATCCGCCCGGCCGGATCGATCACGGCAAGGGCCGTGCCCAGCTGCTCGACCACCTGCTGCCACAGAGCCGGCTCCCCCGCGGACAGCCGCCGCTCGTGCTCTGCGCCGGACTTCAGGCCCTCCGCCACGTCGCCGCCGTCCTTTCCGCACGGACCCACCGCGGTGCGCGGCCCCCGGGCCGGCGGGTCACAGAGACGTCGGCACCCCGATGGGTTCCTCTTCGAGTACCCCGCACCCGCGAGTAGGTCGCCGCCCTCGCCCGACCGGCTTCGTCAGCCCGTGGAAGGCGAAGCGCTCGACCGCAATCGTGCACGGGTGCCCGCCGAGATGAGAAGTCTGCGGCCGGCCTCCCACGCGGGGTCGCCCTCTCGAACGCCCACCCAACATCCAGACGGAACTGGCCGTCACCACAGCCAGCCCCATGGATACGCTGCTGAACGCAGCCCACCTCCGGGTCCCCCCACCCGAGTCCCCCACACCCGAATGCCCTGCCGCGATGTGCGACAGGCGCTCGATCGTATGGTCGTGAGCCGTGATCCGCTCCCGCTGAGTGAGGTCCACGCCACCGGCCGCTGCGCGCCGTGGCACGGGATGCACGGAGACAGCATCCGGGGTAATAGTCGAATTGTCGTCCTCGCAATTCCGTACGGCATCGTCGACCCGGGCGGGAGACCCGCGGTCTGGGATGTGATCATGATGGAAAAGTCTCTGAACGGCACCCCGATGCGGCTCGAGGGGCACTTGGTTCCGGGACGGACACCGCTCCTGAACAAGATCAGCGATTTGCAGACGGAAATCAGTCAGCTGCAGGAGGCCGTCGTCTCCCACACCGCGGTCGACCAGGCGACCGGCGTGGTCATCACCCTCGGTGGCCTGCATCCCGAGCAGGGATTCCAAGTGTTGCGAGAGGTCTCACAGCGCACCAATACGAAACTGCGGCAGGTATCCGAACTGATCGTGGACTGGGTGCACGGCGAACAGCTGCCGGACGAGATCCGCACCGCTCTGAGCAAGGCACTGGCCAGGGCACGGTGATCTGAACGCAGCACAGCTCTGCCGCCCGCGTTCTGAGCCGGACGGCAGGGCGGGCGGACGAATGGAATGCCAGCTCACTTCCGAACCCGCACGCGACACGACCTCCGCCCAACGAGTCCCCGAACCTACCTGGCCAAAACGTCCCACCCCAGACTTACATCGCGTACGGCGAGCATCCGGCCTCAGGGCGAGACGCCCTCATCCGACTGCGGCAGTCGCAGGGCGAGCAGGGCGATGTCGTCGTGGGCCCCTGCCACGAGTCCGTTCATCAGCTCGTCGCTCAGCTCGTCGATGTCCTGGTCGACCAGGGCGGCAGCGTGCTGCCGGAGCCGGGTCATGCCGTGATCCATGGATTCGCCGCGCCGTTCGATCAGACCGTCCGTGTACAACAGCAGGGTGCTGCCCTCGGGCAGGGGCAGGCAGGCACTGGGCCGTTCGGCGTGCGGGTCGACGCCCAGCAGCAGGCCGTGTGCTTCCCAGAGGTAGGTGGTGTCGCCGTCCGCGGTGACCAGCAGGGGTGGTGGATGTCCGGCACTCGCCCACTCCAGCTGGTACGGCCCTCCCTCCTGGCCCTTGAGCAGTGCGTACACGCAGGTGGCGGTGCGGTGGCTGTAGAGGGCGTCGACTGCGAGGTCCAAGCGGCGCAGGATCATGCCGGGGGGCTCCCGGCGGTCGCAGGCGATGCCACGCAGCATGTTCCGGATCTGGCTCATGGTCACGGCGGCATGCAGATCGTGGCCGGTGACGTCGCCGATGATCAGAGTGGTGTCACCGCTTTCCGGCAGGACGAAGCTGTCGTACCAGTCACCGCCGATCTGCGCGGTGGCGAGCGCCGGGGAGTAGCGGGCGGTGATGCGCAGACCCGGTACGACGGGCAGGTCCGGCAGCAGGGAGCGCTGGAGGCGCACGGCGACAGCCTGGGTCTCGGCGTAGAGCCTGGCCTTGTCGAGGGCCAGCGCGATGCGGTGGGTCAGGTCCTCGACCAGCGCCAGGTCCGCCTCACCCCACGGCGGGTGTCCCTCGCCCCGGACCAGGGTCAGCGCACCCAGCACTCGCCGACGTGCCCGCAAGGGGGCCACGATCACGGAGTCTCCCCCGAGTCGGGCGAACGGTTGCATGGTTGCCGTGTGCAGCGGATCGGATGCCTCCTGCGCGGTCGGCAGCCGCCCGGCCGACAACAGCAGAGGGCCGGCGCCGCGAAGCACCCGGGACAGCGGGCCTGTCGCCGTCTCCGGCACCGGCGGCAACGGTCCCGTCAGGCCGGTCAGGGCCGCGTCGGGGTCACGGTGTGAGACACAGACCCGCTCGACGGCGCCGTCCTCGTCCATCAGATCGGCCGCGGCCCAGTCGGCCAGTCCCGGCACCAGCACGCGGCACACCCGCCTGAGCCCCTCGACCGCGTTCAGCGTGCTCGACAGCGCTGCCGCGCTCCGGGTGGCGAACGCCAGCTGGTCGAGCGCCGCTCGCAGCGCCGCGGCCGCGTCATCCTCGTCCATGGCGACCACCTACCCGCCTGGGGGCTCTACGGCCGCTTCCGTCCTGGGAAACCACTCCTCGGGCAGTGCGCTGAAGCCGTGCACGGCAGAAGGGCCCAGGCAGGTAGTTACCGGGGTCCTACCGAGCCTCGTGGCTTGTCTGTCGGGCACCCTCTGGACGCCTCCCGGCCCCGTTGCGGTTCAGGTCTCGGGTCTGACCGACGTCCAGTCGGCACGGCCATCCGCCCCCAGGGCTTCGACATCGGCACCGAGCTCGTCGGTCGATCCCTCCCGCAGTCCGTGCCGGGTGATGCGGCCGACCACGAACGTGAGTTGAGGAAGGAAGGCCCGGGCGGTGTTCGCAGCCCCGACCAGGTTGACGTCGGCGACGCGTCGCCTCAGCTCGGCATCGGTGCGGCTGAAAGGCCCGCCTACAGCGATGCCGGCGTCGGCCACCACGACACCGGCCGCTCCGAGCCGCTCCTCGACCTGCCGCGCGGCCCGGTCGAGCGCGGCCTGATCGGTCACGTCCGCCTCGATGCAGACGGTCATGGTGGCCAGCGACGCCGCCACCTGGGACACGTCTACTTCTCACGACCGAGCAGGGCGATCCGCATGGCCTCCGCGGCCAGGCGCCGTACCAGTGCCTCGCCCCCGCCGCGCGCCGCCTCCGTGGCCATAGCGAGCCCGACCCCGCAGCGGGCTGCCGCGCAGGGCCGTAGGCGAGCGGCTGCCGACTGTACGCATGCGAACCTCAAGCACGTGCACTGGAACGTGGTCGGGCCGCACTTCGTCGACGTCCACGAGATGATCGGCCCGCAGGTCGACCGGGTCAGAGAGATGGCCGACGACGTGGCGGAACGCATCGCCGCGCTGGGCGGCGTCGCGCAGGGGACGCCGGGCGCACTCGTCACCGAGCGCACGTGGGACGACTACTCCCTCGGCCGGGCCGACGACATCGCCCACCTCGGCGCGCTCGACCTCGTCTACACGGGAGTGACCGAAGCGGTCCGCGCCGCGATCAAGGAGGCGGGTGACATCGACACCGCCACCGAGGACCTGCTCATCGAGCAGCTGCGGGACCTGGAGCAGTTCCAGTGGTTCGTCCGGGCGCACCTGGAGAGCGCCTGTGGCACCCTCGCCACCGGCCAGGCCCGGACAGAAGAGGAGGCCGCGGCCAAGGGAGCCGAGCTGGGGTGAAGCGGGGTCACTTCCCCGTCGCCCGACGTCGGCGGGTACGCCGGGCAGGGGTCGTACCGGTCCTGCTCGTTCACCTTCCGACCCGACGGCTCACCGCGTAGCCGGCCCCGGACCGCGCGGACGGTCACAGCCGTGACGACGCCTGGTCGCGTAGCCCCCGTTGGAGACACACCCGGCCGGCCCGCTACCAGCAACGCACCATCCCGACCGGCGGTCGACGCAGCGTGCCCCCAAGACACGCCGGTCACAGACGCCCCCTGGACAGCTCGAAGAACGCCACGATGCCCGCACGCCCGACAGCCGGAGCACCGTGACGGGGCTGTCGGGCGTGGCAGCGGGCAACCGCAGCACGATACCCGGGCCGCCCACACGCTGCGGCACTGCCTCCCCGCTGTCCCGGAGAACCGGGTCGGCCTCCCGCGGGCAGGCGGAAGTCGACGATCTCCGTTACTGCTGGGAGAGGATGCACCCCTCGCACGGACGAGTGAGTGGGTGCGTCTGCAAATCAAGCACCCGGGAGAGCCACAGGCACACGGACCGCACGAGGCACCGACCGCAGCGTGCGAGCCATCGCGCTCGATCCCACGGAAAAGCCGCATCGAAGTGCTCCGGTGCGGCTTCGCCGTCTCACGCAGCCGCGCAGAGCTCCCGCCAGGGACGGACCTCGGTGGGGCTTCGCCGTATCACCCGCGTATCACACAACCATCACCAACTGGCCAGACCCTCCCGGATCAAGTGGCTCTGACCTGCAATTCTGTGCCCGCGCTGGACTGGCGTAGACACCCCTGGACGGTCTCTACAACCTGTGCCATGTTGTCCCGAGCGACGGTCCCAAGATCAGGACCGGGGCGTCTTCTGGCCCGTCAAAGCGGTATTGCAGGGTGTTCGACGGTGTCTCACTCACGCCCCAGACCCTCTCACGTCTCACGACTGCCCCTATGACGGGGGTTGCGACTGCACAGGTGTGACCAGGTGGAAGACCTCCCGGGCCGCATAGCGTTTGAGGCAGCGGACGATTTCGCGCCGGGTCTTGCCCTCCTTGATCCGGCGCTCGTAGTAGTCCTGAGTGCGCGGATCGACCCGCAGACGGGTGAACACGATGCGGTGGAGCGCCGCGTTGGCCTGCCGGTCGCCGCCGCGGTTGAGGCGACGGAACTGCCTGCGTCCCGAGGAGCGCTCGACAGGGCTGACACCGCACAGCGCGGCGAACGACGCCTCGCTGTCCAGCCGTTCCGGGTTGTCTCCCACCGTGATCAGCAACGTGACCGCCGTGTCCGGGCCGATCCCCACCACGTCGAGCAGCTGCGGAGCATGGCATTCCACGAGCCGGGCAAGACGAGTCTCCACGTCCCGGACCTGTTCGGAGAGCTGGCCGATGCGGTGAGCCAGCCAACCCAACGTGATCCGAGTGGCCTGCAGCACCGACTCCTCGCCGGCCTCCTCGCGACTGCTCGCGTCGGCGAACCGCGCATGGAAATCTTCAACAAGGCGCAGTCCTGATGGACCGCTGGATCACGAGCGGCCGCCAGCGGCCTCGCCCCGCCCGTCCGCTTCGCCGCTGGCCTGCTGGACGGCCTCGACGCGGTGCACGCCGCCGTGACTCTGCCCTACAGCTCGGACGTCGCCGAGGGCAGAATCACGAACCTCAAAGGCTGTGTTGCTCAATCCGTCCTGACGCGGGGACCGCTGATGTGCGAGGTCGCCTTTCCCGATTCTTAACGTACTGATCGTGAGACTGCGGGCACGAGAGGCGCTGACGATTCAGATGCTCAGGCATAAAGAGTGAGGGGTGGCCAGCGCGGCTGATCGAACCGGCTCCAGCCTTCGCCAACACCCTGCTCGACGCGACCGGCGTCCTTCTCGGCCAACTCCCGCTCAGTCGCGACCGGGTGTGGCTGGTCGTGCGAGACGCGGGCCTGACGGATCGGCAGGTGGGCGACTTGTGGTGGAACGCTCCCTGTCAGCCGACCTGCTGCACCTTGATCGCGTCGCTCACCCGAACCGTCCCGGCTGCAAGGACGTCCAGGTAGACACCGAGCACGATGCCGGGATCCGCCGGGAGTTCGTGGACGGTCGAAGTACGCGTCAACTGGCCCGAAGACCGACCGCCAGCGTCAGTTCAAGGACCCGGTGTGGCGATGCGAGATCCGGAAACAGCTCCCGCAGCTGCGACATCCGGTACCGGACTGTCTGGGGATGGACGAACAACGCCGCCGCCACCTCGTCCCGCCTGCCCTGGTGCAGCAGCCACGCCCGCAACGTCTCCTCCAGCCGCCGTGCGGTCGCGACAGGCAAGGTGTGCAACGGTGCGAGGGCTCGGGCACGCAGGTCTGCGTACGCGTCCACGTCGGCGCTCAGCACCAGCTCGGGCAGGTGGTCCTCGGTGTCGCGGATATCAGAGGAGAGGGAGCGCGCGCGTAGGGCTCGTGCGTACGAGGCGGACGCACGAGTCCATGGCCGGGCCGGGCCGACCACTGCGGTGCGGTCGGTCAGCTGCCGCAAGAGATGTGATCGGTCGGCATCGGGGACGAGCAGCACACCTGTGGCGTCCGGCAGATCGTCGAGGACGAGGGTGCTCGGGTCGAGCGCGCGGTAGGCAGGCCGGGCCTGGGCGGCGGGCAGCAGGACCGTCGTCAGCGAATCCGGAGGCTGCCACCCGGCCCGTTGAGCAGAGGCCAGCAACACGTCCGGGCTCGCGCCGGCGAGGAGGTCGCGGGCCAGGTGTTCCAGGTGGCGCTCGTGGGCCCTGCCCCGGGCGGCCAGTTCGTCGGCGTGGCCCGCGGCGCTCGCGGCGGAGAGCTCGTCAATGTAGGCGAAGGTCAGCTCGGCGAACTTGGCGACCTCGGCGGCGGGCAGACCTGCGGACACGGCGCCCGCTGCCAGGCATCGCCAGGCCACGCGGGCGCCGACGCGGTAGGCGCTGAGCAGGGCGTCCATCGAACGGCCGTCGCGCACCTCGCCGCGGCCCAGCTCGTAGGCCGCGTCACCGCCGTCGCCGCCCGTGGCGTTCCCGCTCGCGAGGTCCAGGTAGTGCCCCAGAGCGGTGCGAACGGCTCGGCGGATGGTGCCGCCCATGTGGCCCGAAAGGGCGTTGGCGTAGGAAGGGACCTCGTCGATGATCGCCTGGACGACCTCGTCGGCGGTGGTCTTCAGCGCGGCCCGAAGTGCGGTGACCGTCGTCTCATCCAGGGCCAGTTCGCTGGCCCTCCGGATTGCATGGCTCACGTCTTTGTTTCCTGCGAACAATTCCACCCACCAGATTCACGTCCTACGGTCAGGACTTTACGCCCTGAGACGCAGCAAGCTGGAGTCATGACGAGTGCAGCCCTCCGCAGCAGGGCGTGGAAACTGCTGGAGATGGTCACGACGCCGCTGCTGCCGTCGGACTACCTCGACCTGGTCAGCCCACTGCGTGCGGGCGCTGACCTGCGTGGGCGCATCGAGGCCGTGCACCCCGAGACGGGTGACGCCGCGACTGTCGTGATCAGGCCGGGACGGGGCTGGCGCGGCCACACAGCCGGTCAGTACGTGCGGATCGGGGTCGACGTCGACGGGGTGCGCCTGTGGCGTGCCTACTCCATCACCTCGCCGACGAACCGCCAGGACGGCCGCGTCACGATCACCGTGAAGGCGATCCCGGACGGCAAGGTCAGCAACCACCTGGTCCGCAGGGCGAAACCGGGCACGCTGATCCAGCTCGACCAGGCGACCGGTGACTTCGTGCTGCCGCCGGCCAAGCCCGCCAAGGTGCTCTACCTGACGGCCGGCAGCGGCATCACGCCTGTGATGGGCATGCTGCGCGACATCGAGTTCGACGACGTCGTCATGGTCCACTGCGCGCCACGGGCGCAGGACGTGATCTTCCGAAACGAACTGCACGATCTGGTCGCGGACGAGAAGCTGCGGCTCATCGAGGTGCACACCGACACGGACGGCATGCTCGACATCGCCCGTCTCGACGAACTCGTGCCCGACTGGGCCGAGCGCGAGACCTGGGCTTGCGGGCCCGCGGGCCTGCTCGACGCCGCCGAAGAGCACTGGAGCGGGCACGGCGTCCAAGTGCGCCTGCACACCGAACGCTTCCGCCCCGGCATCGTCGTCGCCGGCGACGGAGGCGAGGTCACGTTCAGCGCCACCGGCAAGACCGTCGACGCGGACGGCGCCACGCCGTTGCTGGACATCGGCGAGGAGGCCGGCGTGCTCATGCCCTCCGGGTGCCGTATGGGCATCTGCTTCGGCTGCATCACGCCGCTCAAGGCGGGCGCCGTCCGCGACCTGCGTACCGGCGAGATCACCGAGGCCGAGCCGGGCGTCCTCATCCAGACCTGCGTGTCCGCCGCAGCGGGCCCCTGCGACATCGAACGGTAGGAGCACCTTGACCGCCATCGACCCCACCGCCCACCTGACCGCGGAGCAGATCGAGGACCTCGGCCGCGAGCTGGACGCGATCCGCGACGAGGTGATCGCCGGCCGCGGGGAGAAAGACGCCGCCTACATCCGTAAGGTCATCTCGGCGCAGCGCAAGCTCGAGCTGGTCAGCAGGGGCGTGCTGCTGTTCTCGATCTTCCCGCCCGCGTGGCTGCTCGGCACCGCCGGTCTGTCCGTGGCGAAGATCATGGACAACATGGAGATCGGCCACAACATCCTGCACGGCCAGTGGGACTGGATGCGAGACCCGAAGATCCACTCCACCACCTGGGAGTGGGATCACGTTTCGCCGGCCGACCAGTGGAAGCACTCGCACAACGAGCTGCATCACACGTACACCAACGTGATCGGCAAGGACAACGACCTCGGCTACGGCATCATGCGCGTCGACGAGGACCAGAAGTGGCACCCGTTCCACCTCGGCCAGCCGCTGTGGAACCTCATCAACGCCTGCTTCTTCGAGTACGGCATCGCAGCTTACGACCTGGAGCTCGGCAAGAACCTGAACAAGCGCCGCCGCAAGAACCCGGAGTTCCGCGCGCGGGCCAAGGCCGTGGGCCGCAAGATCCGCAAGCAGGTGCTCAAGGACTACGTGATCCATCCGCTGCTGTCGGGCCCGTCGTTCCTCCCCACGCTCGCCGCCACGTTCACCGCGAACCTGGTCCGCAACATCTGGTCCCACTCGGTGATCATGTGCGGGCACTTCCCCGAGGGCGTGCAGGTCTTCGAGCGCCGGTCGATCAAGGGCGAGACACGCGGCCAGTGGTACCTGCGCCAGATGATGGGCTCGGCGAACATCAGCGGCAGCAGGGCCATGCACTTCATGACGGGCAACCTGTCGCACCAGATCGAGCACCACCTGTTCCCGGACCTGCCGAGCAACCGGTACGCCGAGGTCGCGGTGAAGGTGCGCGCGCTGTTCGAGAAGTACGAGCTGGAGTACGTCACCGGACCGCTGCCCAAACAGGTGTTCTCCGCGTGGCGCAAGGTCTTCCGGCTCTCGCTGCCGAACAAGAAGCCCGAGGTCAAGACGCCGGACCGTGAGCAGGAGCTCGTCGCCGCCTGATTGTTGCAAGCGCCTGGCTCACGAACCCGAGGTCAGGCGCCCTTGTCCGCAGGCTCCAGAATCGCCACGCACGCCACGTGATGCGTCATCGGAAACACGTCACAAGGTGTGTGGACGGGAGGAGAATCTGCAAGTCACATGGGGTTTTCCTGCCTTGGGCGCGGGCTGTGAGGCGGCCGGAGCGTCAAATGAGCGTCATGTCTGACGGTGGCTGGCCCGCTTCCTTGAACGACGGCGGGAGGCTCGCCGCAGCAGGGGGGCCGCCGCGGCGGTCGTTGGAGGAGGCTGCTCAGCGGGCGGCCGACGGCCTGGAGGGCCTTGGTTGGCGGGATCGGCCACCGGCCCGGCGGTGGACTCTCCATGAGGCTGCCGAGCGGGCCGCCGACTACCTGGAGGGCCGGTAGACACCTGCGCCAGGTTCCGGCGCCCAGGGGCGGTCACAGCAGGCGGCCGGCCGGATTTCCGCCGGGGTCGTCGGCCAGCACGATGGCGGCCCTGACTCGCTTGCCCACCGGCTCGCGGCGCACCTCGAAGCTCTGGCACACGGCCATGATGATCTCCAGGCCGTGCTGCCCGACCCGGCCCGGGTCTGCGGGGCAGGCCGCGGGCAGTGTCGGGTCGGTGTCCCAGACGCTGACCTGGACGGCGCCTTCGCTGACCTCCAGGTCCAGCAGGCAGGGGCCGGGCGCGTACGTGTAGGCGTTGGTGACCAGCTCGCTGACGGCCAGCTGCACGGTGCCCATCGCGCGGTCGCAGACCAGGATGCCGTGTACTGCCTGTACGTCGGTCAGGAAGCGGCGGGCCGCGCTGCGGGCCTCGGCGATCGGTTCGCTGCCCTCGAAGGCGCGGGCCGACAGTATCGGGCGGCGGGCCAGCGCCTGGTCCTCGATTTCGTGCACCACTGGGCCCACACCGCCACCCTCATCCTGAGCAACCCGGTTAAGGCGCACGAATACCCCCGAAACGGCATGGCACGCATCCGCACCACCGGCCCCCCGCCCGGCGTGACTCTCCTGTGGCGGCCACCGCAGGCCGAGTTGGTGGCGAGACCGACCTCGACGGACGCTGCCACGGGCAGGCTCTTAGCATGATCGGATGGTTGCCAATGATGCCCAGAAGAACGGGACAGGACGGGAAGTTGTGTCTGGGGACGCCGTAGCCGGTCTCCACGGCGGATCACATCATGGCAATGCCGGGGAGGAGTTTCACCCGGTTGCCGACCTGGTCGAGCCGGTCAAGCCGAAGCTGCGTGGCTGGCTCCATGCCACGATGGTCCCTGCCTCGGTGAGCGCCGGCATCGTCCTCGTCTGCCTGGCTCGGACCCAGCAGGCGGCCCTGGCCTGCACCGTGTACTCCGTCACCGCCTGGCTGCTGTTCGGCACGAGCGCCGTCTACCACCTCGGTACCTGGGGGCCGATGGGCGAGGCCGTCCTGCGTCGCCTCGATCACGCCAACATCTTCCTGATCACCGCCGGGACCAGCACCCCTCTGGCCGTGCTCCTCCTCCCTCCCGATCGGCGAAACCTGCTGCTGTGGATCGTATGGACGGGCGCGCTGACCGGTATCGCCTTCCGCGTGCTGTGGGTCAACGCTTCCCGCTGGCTGTACACCCCCTGCTACCTGGCCCTGGGATGGGCACCGGTGCGTTACCTGCCTGACTTCCTGCACACCGGCGGTGCGGCCGTGGTCACCCTGACAGTGACCGGCGGTCTCCTCTACAGCGCAGGCGCGGTGGTCTACGCCGTCCAACGCCCCGACCCCTCGCCCCGCTGGTTCGGCTTCCACGAGGTGTTCCACGCCTTGACCGTGGCGGCCTTCACCGCGCACTACATCGCCATCTCCCTCGCCGTCTACTGACGGGGCAGCCGTTCGGACACGAGCACCATCTCTGCGCGCCGCAGCCCGGCCACGCGTGGGTGTGACAGCCCGCCGATACCGGCGGGCCCGCTCACCTCAGGCTGCGGCCGATGGACTGGACGATCCGCCGGTGCGGCGGTATTCGGCGTTGATGCGCTGGGCTTCTTCGAGCTGGTCTTCGAGGATGATGATCCGGCATGCGGCCTCGATCGGGGTGCCCTGGTCGACGAGCTCACGCGCGCGGGCCGCGATGCGCAGTTGGTAGCGGGAGTAGCGGCGGTGTCCGCCCTCGGAGCGCAGTGGTGTGATCAGCCGCGCTTCGCCGATGGCGCGGAGAAAGCCGGGAGTGGTACCGAGCAACTCGGCGGCCCGGCCCATCGTGTAGGCGGGGTAGTCGTCGTCGTCGAGACGGCTTAGCGACTCGTCTGCTGTCATCTCACCTCTCTGCGGAACGCGTGGAGGGGCCTTGGTGCCGTTTGGCACCAAGGCCCCGAAGGAACTGCAACACCATCTGCCGGCCCTAGTGCTGCGCCGGCCTTCTGTTTCCGCCCGGTCGCCTGATACTCCGGCGGGGGTGCGGGGATCGCGGATGCGTGACCGGAGACCACCTACCTATCGATGTCCTGCGGTACCCGGGCTCGCGTCTTCCGCCCGGGCGATCCTGATGGTGCTCGACTCCTCCGTTCTTCCCTCGGAACCAATCACTTGCAAACAGGGACTGCGTACTACTGGTACTGCAACCGCGTCAACTGCGGTCCTGCTCGCGGCGGCCCCTCATCACTTCGGGCCACCCGGTCCGGTCGTCAGTCCCGTCGCCGTCGTACAACAAGCTGGCTTCGGAACTCCACCACCGCACCGTCATACGTGGACTGCTACCCGGCAGTTCGCGTCTGCCGGGCCTTGCTCGATCTCGGCTGCGAAAGAAACCATAATCACGGAGACATCGAATGTCTACTCCAGCAAGCATAGATTTGCTGCGGCTCGACGATGAGGTCTCCCGCTGAGCCGACCTGCGAATACTGGGGGCTGTCCGCAGCGCAGGTCCGACGCACGGACGAGACCCAGAGCCGCCCGCGGGGCTTCCCGTGGCGGCGCCGACCGGCGCGGCGCGTCGACCGCGATTCTCAGCCCCCTCCGGCGAGCACGGTGGCTCGGGTGGGTTGGCGGGCGGGGCGCAGGGTCGGGTAGGCAAGGGCCGGGCATGAACGATCCGCAGACGAGGGCGACCCTGATGAACACAATGTCCGTCAACGCCACAGCTGCCCCGTTCCACGCGGCCCTTGCCGACGCACGCGATACCGCACAAGCGTTCATCGAAGACCTGCGGCAGCCGAACGGCAGCAGACCAATGCCTCGAAGCACGCCCCTGGCTCGCAGCCGCCGCACATGCGCACCCCCGGGCCCTGTAGTGCGGCACCAGGGGAGCCGTATGCGCCCGTCTCGCCCGGTTGCGCCATCGTCCAAGCCGCCCGGGCGGGCCGGTGCATAGAATCCGACCCCATGCCGAAGCTTGACGAGCTGCTCGTTGCGATAGCTGCCCTTGTGGAGTCCGGGCAGAGCAATCAGATGTCCCTGACCGTGGTCACCAGTGGTGCTGTCATCACCGGTCG
>NZ_JBEYZY010000012.1:0-204535 GCF_040646295.1 Streptomyces sp. NPDC046197
CTGCAGGGCGAAGTCCAGGGCGATCTCCAGGCCCTCCTTCCGGGCCCGGTCCACGAACGCGTCGAAGTCCTCCAGGGTGCCCAGCTGCGGGTGGACGCTGTCGTGGCCGCCCTCGGGGGAGCCGATCGCCCAGGGCACGCCGACGTCGTCCGGTGCGGGGTCCAGGGTGTTGTTGCGGCCCTTGCGGAAGGTGGTGCCGATGGGGTGGATCGGGGGCAGGTAGACGACGTCGAAGCCCATGGCGGCGATCGCGGGCAGCCGGCGGGCGGCGGTGCGGAAGGTGCCGTGCGGCTGCTCAGCGGTACCCTCCGAGCGCGGGAAGAACTCGTACCAGGAGCCGTACAGGGCCCGCTCCCGCTCCACCAGCAGCTCAAGCGGCTGTGAGACGGTGACGAACTCCCGCAGCGGATACCGGGCCAGCACCGCGTCCACCTCCGGCGTCAACGCCGCCGCGAGGCGTGTCATGACCGGCAGCGAGTCGTCCTCCATGACCTCGACGGCGGCGAGCACCGTCTCGCGCTCCGGTCCCTCGGGAACGCCGGCCGCCGCCCGGGTGTGGAGGTCGGTGCCCTCCTCCAGCACCAGCCCGGTGTCGATGCCGGCCGGGACCTTGATGTGAGCGGTGTGGCGCCAGGTGGTGACCGGGTCGCTCCAGGCCTCCACGTGGTAGGTCCAGCGCCCGGTCGTCCCCGGTGCGACCTCGGCCCCCCAGCGGTCGGTGCCGGGGGCCAGCTCGCGCATCGGGGTCCAGGGGCCCGGGCGGCCCTCCGGATCCGTCAGGACGACGTTGGCGGCCACCGCGTCGTGGCCTTCTCGGAACACCGTGGCGGTGACCTGGAAGGACTCGCCCACGACCGCCTTGGCCGGGCGTCGGCCGCACTCCACGGCCGGGCGGACGTCCCGCACCGGGATACGGCCGATGACCGGGGTCGAGCTCATCGGTGTCACCTCCACCCTGCTCGAGGCCGGGCTCGCGCCCGGCCGGGGATGCGGACTGTGCCGGGAGGGGCTACCTCCCGGCGCGGGAACGTTTCTTCGCCGTCTTCGCCGTCTTCGCCGTCTTCGCCGTCTTCGGCAGGCGCCGTCGGGCGACGACGCTCACGCGCGGGCGGCTCCTCTGCTCGCGCAGGTAGGTGACGAGCGGGGTGCGCAGATAGCGCTCCGCCGCGTCCGCCGCCTCCCGCGCGCAGCGCTTGCCCATGAGCACGCACAGCGTGTAGCCGGAGTCCTCGAAGGTGGCCCGCAGGGTGCGGTCGTCCGGCGACGCGAGCATCGCGCGTTCCCACGCCCGGTAACGCCGCAGATGCCGGGCGACTTCGGCTTTGGCGGGTAGCAGCATGGCGCCGTTCACCTTTCGGAAACGCTCGACGGCACGTCTCCCCACGGTCGGGGCGGTGGCCGCGCACGCAGGGACACGGTCCCGTCACGGCGCTCGATCGAGACTTTCACTCATGGTGCACGTTCAACGACACTCCGTCCTGTTGGATCTTCAACCAGCCCTCCGACCTGCTCGGGAGCTGCTCGTGTTGCACGAATGGCGTAGTGCGCTCAGTGTGGATCTGACTCAGAGGCAACACGTGCTCACGCTCCGCGATCGGGGCCACGCCCGCAGGGGGCGGCAGGGGAGCGCGAGCCGCGCCGGTGAGGAGCCAACGACGATGAAGACCGCAGTGCCCTGCTACTACCACCTCGACGTGGAAGTCAGCCCGGAACGGGTCGGACAGGTCAGGCGCATTCTGGCCGCGCACCTCCGGTTCTGGGACCTGGAGGACCTCGTCGAACCCGTCTGCGGCGGCGCCGAGATGCTGCTCAAGGCCATCGACCAGCACGCCACCGACAAGTACACGTCCATCGAGATGTGGTGGAACGGCCAGCACCTCATCACCGCCGTCGGGGGCAACGACCACAACCTGCGTCCCGACCTGGACCTGCGCGGCTGCCTGACCCGCATCGCGGCCATGAGCGACGGCTGGGGCTGCTGCGCCTCCGACACCGGCAGCAAGATCATCTGGTTCTCGCGGCGGGCCCGCACCGGTCAGCGTGAACCGCTGGTCCCGAAGGCGCCCTCGCCCAACCTGCGGGAGGGCCTGCAGACGCCCCGCGAGGTGCCCGTCACCGCAGTCGCCTCCCCGGCGAGCGGGGTGCAGGCCGTGCTGGAGGCGGTCCGGTGACCCGGCGCCGGCCACGCCGGAAAGGGGTACCCGTGTGGAGCGGTTACCCCTATCCGCTGGGCGCCGCGTACGACGGGGAAGGCACCAACTTCGCGCTGTTCAGCGAGGTCGCCGAAGGTGTCGACCTCGTCCTCGTGGACGACGACGGCAGGCATCGCGATGTCCGGCTGACCGAGGCCGACGGCTTCGTGTGGCACGGATATCTGCCCGGCATCGGACCGGGCCGGCGCTATGGCTACCGGGTGCACGGCCCCTGGCACCCGGCAGCCGGTCAGCGGTGCAACCCGAAGAAACTGCTGCTGGACCCCTACGCCAGAGCCGTGGACGGGCAGATCGACAACCATCCCTCGCTCTACGAGCGAGCGCCGGGCGGCCCGGATCCGGCCGACAGCGCCGGGCACACGATGCTCGGCGTGGTCACCGACCCGGCCTTCGACTGGGGCGACGACCGCCCGCCCCGGCGGCCGTACGCGGACTCCGTGATCTACGAGGCACACGTACGCGGACTGACCCGTAAGCATCCCGACGTCCCGACCGAACTGCGCGGCACCTATGCCGGTTTGGCCCACCCGGCGGTCATCGAGCACCTGACCTCGCTGGGCGTGACCGCCATCGAGCTCATGCCGGTGCACCAGTTCGTGCAGGACGGTGTGCTGCAGAGCCGCGGCCTCACCAACTACTGGGGCTACAACACCATCGGGTTCTTCGCCCCGCACAACGCCTACGCCGCCCACGGCACCCGGGGGCAGCAGGTGACCGAGTTCAAGTCGATGGTCAAAGCGCTGCACGCGGCCGGGCTCGAAGTGATCCTCGACGTGGTGTACAACCACACCGCCGAGGGCAACGAGAAGGGTCCGACACTGTCCTTCCGGGGAATCGACAACGCCTCGTACTACCGCCTCGTCGACGGCGACTGGGGGCACTACTACGACACCACCGGCACCGGCAACAGCCTGCTGATGCGGCACCCCTACGTGCTGCAGCTGATCATGGACTCGCTGCGGTACTGGGTGACCGAGATGCACGTCGACGGCTTCCGCTTCGACCTTGCGGCCACGCTGGCCCGGCAGTTCCACGAGGTGGACCGGCTGTCGGCGTTCTTCGACCTGATCCAGCAGGATCCGGTGATCAGCCGGGTGAAGCTCATCGCCGAGCCGTGGGACGTCGGCGAGGGCGGATACCAGGTGGGCAACTTCCCGCCGCTGTGGTCGGAATGGAACGGCCTGTACCGGGACGCCGTACGCGACTTCTGGCGCGGCGAGGACCACACGCTCGGCGAGTTCGCCTCGCGGCTGACCGGCTCGCCGGACCTGTACGCCCACCACCGGCG
Organism: Streptomyces sp. NPDC046197; assembly: GCF_040646295.1. Classification (NCBI taxonomy): domain Bacteria; kingdom Bacillati; phylum Actinomycetota; class Actinomycetes; order Kitasatosporales; family Streptomycetaceae; genus Streptomyces; species Streptomyces sp. NPDC046197. Next base: position 3,502 of record NZ_JBEYZY010000012.1, read on the forward strand.
CCGGCCGCGCGCCAGCGTCAACTTCGTCACCGCGCACGACGGATTCACGCTGCGCGACCTCGTCTCGTACAACGACAAGCACAACGAGGCCAACGGCGAGGGCAACCGGGACGGCGAGAGCGCCAACCGTTCCTGGAACTGCGGGGCGGAGGGCGAGACCGACGATCCGGCGGTCCTGCGGCTGCGGGGCCGTCAGCAGCGCAACTTCCTGGCCACGCTGCTGCTCTCGCAGGGCATCCCGATGCTCTGCCACGGCGACGAACTCGGCCGTACCCAGCGCGGCAACAACAACGCCTACTGCCAGGACAACGACGTCTCCTGGGTCGACTGGCGGGCGACCGACGCCCAGCGCGCCCTGACGGACTTCACCCGCCACCTCATCGGCCTGCGCGCCGCGCACCCCGTACTGCGCCGCCGCCGCTTCTTCCAGGGGCAGACGGCGACCCGCGACAACCAGCCGCTGCCCGACCTGGTCTGGCTGCTGCCGGACGGTCGCGAGATGACCGAGAAGGACTGGCAGCGCTCCGACGCGCACTCGGTGACGGCCTTCCTCAACGGCGACGCCATCGCCGAACCCGACCCGCAGGGCAGACCCGTCGTGGACGACTCCTTCCTGCTGCTGCTCAACGGTTACTGGGAACCGGTCGACTTCCACCTGCCCGGCGCCGCCTACGGTGAGCGCTGGACGACGCTCGTCGACACCGCCGAACCGGAGGGTTCGCCGGACGAGACGGAGCACAAGCACGGCGGGACGCTCCGGGTGGAGGCGCGCAGTCTCGTGCTGCTGTCACGGCCGCCGAGGACCGATCGCTGACCGGGAGCGGGTCGGCGATGGGACCGTCCCCCGAAGGGCGCCCTGCCGCAGCCGGAGCGACCGGCAGAGGCCGGCTCAGGCGTCGCAGCACGACGGCAGAGGCCGGCTCAGACGTCGCAGCACGACCGGCGCGACCGGCTCAGGCCTCGCGGCGCGAGGTGACCGTGAACTGGGCGCCGTCGGGGTCGCGGAGCACAGCCTCGTCGGCGCCCTCCCGCAGCACGCTGCCACCGTGCATCTCCGCGGCCCGGGCGCAGGCGGCCACGTCGGCCACCCGGAAGTGGACCTGCCAGTGCGGCCGGATCGTGGGATCGGGGGCCGCCTCCAGCGCTCCCGACTCGATGCGGGCCACGATCTCCCCGTGGCTGCGCAGCACGACCTCGTTGGCCTCGTAGCGGACCTCGCAGCAGCCGGGGCGCTCCGAGGCCCAGTCCAGCACCTCGCCGTAGAAGATCGCGGCGTCGAACGCGTCGCGGGTGTGCAGCCGGATGAAGGCCGGCGCGGCCTTGCGCCAGGTCTCCCAGTCGGTGAAGAGGTCGCCCTCCCAGATGCCGAAGGTCGCGCCGTCCCGGTCGGCCAGCAGGGCGGCCCGCCCGGGTGGGAAGGAGATCGGGCCGACCGCGGCCGTCCCCCCGCGTTCCTGCGCCCGGGACACGGCCTCGTCGGCGCTCGGCACGGCGAAGTACGGCGTCCAGGCGACCGCCATCTGCCACATGGAGGCCACCGCGGCGATCCCCGCGACGGGCGATCCGTCGGCCAGCGCGATCCGGAAGCGGTCGCCCAGCTTGGCCGAGCGCCACTGCCAGCCCAGCAGGGCCGTGTAGAACTCCTCCGTGGCCTCCAGATCGCGACTGGTCAGGCTCACCCAGCAGGGAGCGCCGCACACCGAGTGGGTGGAGACGACGTCCGTGGCAGGGCCGGAGAATGTCGTGTCGTCGTTCATGGCACGTCCTGGTCTCGTAGACTGGTGGCCACCGGTCTACGACCAGTGTCCAACCAGAACCCCGCAGGGCGCCTGCCGAGTGCCCGTCGAGCGTCGGTGAAACGGGGGGCGGGCCCCGGTCGTCGTCGGCACTGGTAAAGGCGCGTTCCAGTGACGAGGATGGATCCGTGGGACGAACACCGGGCGATCCCAGTGACGAGGCCGACCGGCTACTGGAGCTCCAGGCGGAGATCGAGCAGCTGAAGGAGGCTGTGACCTCGCACGCCGTCGTGGACCAGGCGATCGGCATGGTGGTCGCGCTCGGCCGGGTCACCCCGGACCTGGGCTGGCTGATATTGAAGGACGTCTCCCAGCACACGAACATCAAGCTGCGCAACGTTGCGGAGCTGGTCGTGATCTGGGGCCGTACCGGAGAAATGCCCGGGGAAATCCGGACGGAGCTGCAGGACGCGCTCGAGCGCTACGGCCCGACGCAGATTCCGGGGGCGCCGCCGGAGTGAGCCCTCTCCGGCGGCGCCGGCACCGGCCCGCGGGGTCGGACGGGCGGGCGCCGTTGCGGGGCTCAGCCGGTCTCGGCGAGCAGCTCCTCGCTCTCGGCGAGCAGCTCCTCGCGCAGTTGCGCGAAGCAGCCACTGAGCAACCGCGAGACGTGCATCTGCGAGATGCCGAGCTGCTGTGCGATCCGGCTTTGCGTCATGCCCCGGAAGAAGCGCAGGTACAGGATGGTGCGTTCGCGCTCGGGAAGTGCCTCCAGACAGGGCCTGACCGCCACCCGGTCCACCACGAGGTCGTAGTGCGGGTCGGTCTCGCCGAGCCCGTCGCCGAGCGCGTAGCCCTCGGTGCCCGGTACCTCGGCCTCCAGCGACAGCGCGGCGAAGCAGTCCAGGGCCTCCATCCCGGTGCGCACCTCGCCCACGCTCAGATGGGCGTACTCGGCGATCTCGGCGACCGTCGGGGCCCGCCCCGACGTGGTCTGCGCCAGCTCCTTGGCGGCGCGCCGGACGCGGTTGCGCAGGTCCTGGACCCGGCGGGGTACGTGCAGCGTCCACATGTGGTCGCGGAAGTGCCGCTTGATCTCCCCGGTGACCGTCGGCACGGCGTACGCCTCGAAGGCGTAGCCGCGGGCGGGGTCGTAGTGGTCGACGGCCTTGACCAGGCCGAGAGCCGCCACCTGGTACAGGTCCTCCAGCGCCTCGCCGCGGCCGCGGAAGCGGACGGCGATCCGTTCGGCCATGGGCAGCCACACCTGGACCAGTTCGTCCCTGAGTGCCTTGCGTTCGGGGCCGTCGGGCAGTCGCGCGAGTCGCTCGAACGCCACTGCCGTGTCGGGGGCGTCGTCGTGCGGATGGGCCTTCGTTCTGCCGGTGGTACGCATAGGATGCGCCTCCCTCAGCAGGTGCTCGATGGACGGACCTGGGAGGCGCGCGGCTCGGACCAAGCGGAGGAACGGCGGGGCCCGGCGCGCCGGCTCCCACGGACGTGCCTCCTGTCCGAAGCACTGGGATTTCCTATTACCTAATTAATCGAGTTCCAAGCGATTCCGCAAATTGTGTGACGGTGAGCGACCCGGTGATTTCGAATTGTCGACCGCTTGCGCCGAATGGCACCGAAAGACTGCGCATTTCAATTACCGCAAGAATGGTCGTTCAGTGCCTCCGTGGCTCTGCGCCTCCGCGTCTCTGCGTCTCTGCGGCTCCGTGCTGCCGTGCCTCCGCGCCCTCCCGGTCCGGTGCCGTCGGCTCCGCCCCGCACCGTCCTCGTACCTTGACCCGGCCTTGGGTGGATTGCCTCTGCTGCAGAAGTAATCTCTTGCCCGTGGACTCGGAGACCTTTCCCGAGGAACTGGCCGACGCGCTCGTCGGGGTCCAGCGACTGATCCGGCGCCGGCTCCGCGCCGGGCTGACCGTGCCGCGGCTGCGCGGTGCCGAAGTCGAACTGCTGCGCCTGGTCGAGACCCGCCCCGGCATCGGTGTCTCGGAGGCCGCCAAGGAACTGCATCTGGCGGGCAACTCCGTGTCGACGCTGGTCAACCAACTCGTCCGGGACGGCTACCTGCTGCGCGAGACGGACCCGGCCGACCGGCGGGCCGCCCGGCTGCTGCTGACCAGGGCGGCCGAGACCCGGATGCGCGACTGGCACGAACGGCGCACCGCGCTCGTACGCGGCCAGCTGGACCGGCTCGACGAGGCGGACCGGCAGGCGCTGTGCGCGGCGATCCCGGCCCTGCTCCGACTCGCCGACAACCTGCACGAGGAGGCCGACCGACCATGACGCGGGACACCGCCGCCCCGAAACCGGCCGACACCGCCGCCCGACCGGCCGACGCCGTCGCCTGCACCAGGCTCGCCTACGCCTTCGGCGCGACCAACGCCGTCGACGGCCTGGACCTGTCCGTACGGCCGGGCGAGGTGTTCGGGCTGCTCGGCCCCAACGGCGCCGGGAAGACCACGGCCATCCGCTGCATCACGACCCTCCTGCCGGTCCCGCCCGGCCGGGTGCACGTCTTCGGCCACGACGCCGCCGACGACCGCATGGCGGTTCGCCGCCTGCTGGGCTACGTGCCCCAGCAACTGTCCGCCGACGCCTCCCTCACCGGCCGGGAGAACGTCGCTCTGTTCGCCCGCGTCTTCGACGTCCCCCGCCGCGAGCGCGCCGCACGGGTCGCCCAGGCCCTGGCGGCGGTCGACCTCACGGACGCCGCCGACCGGCTGGCGAAAACCTACTCGGGCGGTATGGTCCGCCGTCTCGAACTCGCCCAGGCCCTGGTCAGCGCGCCACGCCTGCTGATCCTCGACGAACCGACGATCGGCCTGGACCCGATCGCCCGCACCGGCGTGTGGCGGCACATCAACGCCGTCCGCGCCGCCACCGGCATGACCGTGCTGGTGACCACGCACTACATGGACGAGGCCGACCAGTACTGCGACCGGGTCGGCCTGATGCACCGCGGCCGCATCCGGGCCCTGGGCACCCCCGCGGAGCTCCGGGCGGGACTCGGTGAGCGGCGTCGTACCGAGGGGGAGTCCACGGACGCGCCGCCCACGCTGGAGGACGTCTTCCGTGACGTGGCCGGCAGCGGCCTCGACGACAGTTCAGGAGATTTCCGCGATGTCCGAAGCACCCGCCGCACCGCCAACCGTGTCGGCTGAGCCGGCTCACGAGACGGGCATCGGCCTCCTGGTGCAGCCGCCGCGGCCCCGCGCGGGCTGGCGGCTGCTGCCCGCCCGGATCGCCGCCATGTGCGCCGTCGAACTGCAGAAGCTGCGCCACGACCGCACCGAGCTGTACACCCGGGCGGTGCAGCCCGCCCTGTGGCTGCTGATCTTCGGTCAGACCTTCACCCGGATCCGCGCGATACCCACCGGTGGCATCCCCTACATCGACTACATGGCGCCCGGCATCATCGCCCAGTCCGCGATGTTCATCGCCATCTTCTACGGCATCCAGATCATCTGGGAGCGGGATGCCGGGGTCCTCGACAAGCTGCTGGTCACGCCGACCCCGCGCTCGGCCCTCATCACCGGCAAGGCGTTCGCGGCCGGTGTGAAGTCGCTGATCCAGGCGGTCGTCGTGATCGTCATCGCCGCCGTCCTGGGCGTGGCGCTGACCTGGAACCCACTGCGGCTGCTCGCCGTGGCCGCGGCCGTGATCCTCGGCTCGGCGTTCTTCTCCTGCCTGTCGATGAGCATCGCCGGCATCGTCCTCAGCCGCGACCGGCTGATGGGCATCGGGCAGGCGATCACGATGCCGCTGTTCTTCGGCTCCAACGCCCTGTACCCGGTGGCCGTGATGCCCGGCTGGCTCCAGGCCGTCAGCAGGGCCAACCCGCTGAGCTACCAGGTCGACGCGCTGCGCGGGCTGCTGCTCGGCACGCACGCGCACCTGGCCGCCGACTTCGGGGTGCTGGTCGTGGCCGCCGCCCTCGGCGTCACGGCGGCCTCGGCCCTGCTGGGGCGACTGGCGCGCTGACGGAGTCCCGGCCCGCTGCCGGAACCGGCCGACCGGTTCGTGGCGGGCGTCCCCGGACGTGATGTGCGGCACGCCGGCGGCAAGGGCGGTGACGGCCCGGCGGCCGATTCCTGCTGCGCACGGCTTGATCAGCGATCAAAGAAGGGGAATTCCCTGGCCACGGCCCATTCCGCTCATTTGACAGTGTGCAGAGGCCACAGATAGGAAGCACATCTTGGAAGTCGAGAGGTGCATTGTGTACGAGCCGAACGTGGTCGGGGACTGGCAGGAGTACGACGAGCATGCCGGTCTGCGGGTCCGCGTCCACCGTCTGGAGGCGGCCGAGCCGCCGCGCGGACGTGACGACGCCGCCGAGGGGCTGACGTACTTCCGGGTCCGTGTCACAGTCGAGAACCGCGGCGGCCGGCACTTCGGCATCCATCTCGAGGACGGTCAGATCGACGTGCGGATCGGGCCCGACGGGGAGAGCGCGTTCGTCGACTGGCGCAACTCGCAGTTCATCGAGGGCTACGACGTCTACCCGCTGCGCCGGGCCACCGCGGTCCTGTACGCGGCCGCCCCCGAGGCCTCCCTGTCCCAGGTGGACGTCCAGGTCCAGCTCCGGGTGGACGACGAGTGGACCGACCGCCGGCTGTGGACGGGCGGCATCGGCGTGCACGAGGAGTCCGTGGCGGCGGGCACCCACTGCCCCGGCGGGCCGGGCGGACTGGCGCACCAGGTGAGCAACTTCCTGCGCGACCAGGCCGAGCCCGGCGCCACCGGCTGACGTCCGTCGGCGACCGGCGACCGCGACCGCCCTCCCGCCTCAGTGCGGGATGCCGTCGATGATCTCTCGGGCGCCCTGACGCAGCAGGGCCACGGCGACCGAGGTGCCGAGCGTGGCCTCGTCCAGGCGGCCCGCCCATTCGTGGGCGTTCAGCCGGGTCTTGCCGTCGGGGGTGAACACACAGGCCCGCAGGGACAGTTCCCCGCCGCGGTCGGCCTGCGCGTAGCCGGCGATCGGGCTGTTGCAGTGCCCCTGCAGTACGTGCAGGAACATCCGCTCGGCGGTGGCCGCGCGATAGGTGTCCCGGTCCGCGAGCCCGCCGACGGCGTCGATGAGCGCGGTGTCGCCCTCCCGGCACTGCAGGACCAGGATCCCGGCACCGATCGGCGGCATCATCGTCTCGGGGGACAGCACCTCACTGACCACGTCCTGTCGTCCGATGCGCTCCAGCCCGGCCGCGGCCAGCAGCAGGGCGTCCGCCTCACCGGCCGCGAGCTTCTCCAGCCGCCGGTTGGCGTTGCCGCGCATCGGCACGCACTCCAGGTGCGGGTGGGTGGCCGCCAACTGGGCGATCCGGCGCACCGAGGACGTGCCGATCCGGGTTCCCGCCGGCAGTTCGTCGAGCGTCAGGCCACCGGGGTGGACCAGGGCGTCACGGATGTCGTCCCGCTTCAGGAACGCGGCGAACGTCGTACCCGCCGGCAGCGGCCGGTCGGCGGGTACGTCCTTCAGACAGTGCACCGCCAGGTCCGCCTCGCCCGCCAGCAGCGCGGCGTCGACCTCCTTGGTGAAGGCTCCCTTGCCCTCGACCTTCGACAGGTCGCCCAGCCACTTGTCGCCGGTGGTCTTCACCGGCACCACCTCGGTACGCACACCGGGGTACAGGGCGGCCAACTGGGCGCGGACACGCTCCACTTGGGCGAGCGCCATGGGCGAGTCGCGGGAGACGACGCGGATCAGTTCGGGGACGGACATGCGGGACACGATAGACCGTCGGCACGGCACTCGGACGCCGTACGCCCACACATGCCCGGCAGGCCGCGCGGGAGTTCGAACGGCGGGCCGGCCGGGGCGGTGGCCCCGGGTGCTGCCCAACGGCCGGTCTCCGACCGGCGTCACCCGCCCGTGTCGTCCGGCAGGTCGGCCGCCGCGTCCTCGGGTGCGAGGTCCGGGCGCAGCCGCAGCCAGGACGGCTGACGGAGCATTCCGGCCCGGGTGCGGACGCTGTAGCGGACCTCGCCGACCAGCCGGGGCAGCACCCAGTGCGCCCCGGGCGCGGACGGTACGGGGTCGAAGGGACACACGTCGGTGGCCAGGGCACCGAGCAGCGCGGCCAGTTCGCGCCGTTCGGCCTCGCTCCAGCCGGTGCCCACACTTCCCACGTAGCGCAGCCGCCCACCCCCGCGCTGGCCGACCAGCACCGCGCCCGGCAGACCCGTCAGCCGCCCCTTGCCCGGCAGCCAGCCGCCCACGACGACGTCCTCGCTGCGCATGTTGCGGATCTTGATCCAGGCCCGGGAGCGCACGCCCGGCTCGTACACCGAGTCGAGTCGCTTGCAGACCAGGCCCTCCAGACCGTGCTCCCGGGTGGCGGCCAGGGCCTGGGCGCCGTGGCCGACGACGGCCGCCGGTGTCGACCAGTACGGCCCCGCCGGACCCAGTGCCTCCAGCCGCTCCCGGCGCCGGGCGTAGGGGAGTGTCAGCAGGGAGCGGCCGCCCAGGTGCATGACGTCGAACAGCACGAGGTGGACGGGGATTTGAGCCGCCCGGCGCGCTGCCCGTGCCGGGGCGTGGGCCAGGCCCATCCGGCTCTGCAGCAGCTGGAAGCTCGCCCGGCCCTCCTCGTCCAGGGCCAGGACCTCCCCGTCCAGGATCGCGGGCACGGCGCCCAGGGCATGGCCGAGGGGCCGCAGTTCGGGATACGCCGCGGTGATGTCCTCGCCGGAGCGGGCGCGCAGCACCAGGCTGCCGTCGCCCTCCAGATAGACCACCGCGCGCTGGCCGTCCTGCTTGGTCTCGTACGCCCAGCGCGCGTCCTGCGCGGCGGGCGGCAGGGTGCCCGACGTGGCGAGCATGGGAGGGATCAACGGCAAGGTCACGCCTGAGTTGTCGACGCACCGGGCAGGCCGCCAAGCCGCCCTCCGGGGACTTTCGCCTGAACGGGCTCCCGGGTCGCGCACGCCTGTCGAGGCCCGTCCGACGGGGGCACGGAGCCGGGCCGGCGGGCGATGACGACGACGGCCCGCAACCGCCCGCTCCGGAAACGCGGAGCCCCTCTTCGCCTGCGTCTTACTGTCCGGTAATAACTGTCCGGTAATATCGCGCGGCAGGTCACCAGAGGAGGAACCGTGCCCCGGTCCGAACGCTCGCCCCTGCTGCTCGCCGGCCTGCTGGCCACGGTGGGTGCCGCCCACTTCGCCACCCCCCGGCAGTTCGACGCGATCGTGCCGCGCGCCCTGCCGGGCAGCGCCCGCAAGTGGACCTACGCCAGCGGAGCCGCCGAACTCGCACTGGCCGCCGGTCTGGCGCTGCCCCGGACCCGACGGACGGCCGCGCTGGCCACGGCCGCCTTCTTCGTCGGCGTCTTCCCGGCCAACGTGAAGATGGCCGTCGACTGGCGGCACCGGCCGGCCCCGCAGAAGGCGGCCGCCCTCGGGCGACTGCCCCTCCAGGTGCCCCTCGTGCTGTGGGCCCGCGGTGTCGCCAGGGGTGCGGAGACCAGGTCGTGACGGGGACCGTGAAAGTCGGCGACCGGGTCGGGGACTTCGCGCTGCCCGACGAGACGGGCACGACCCGGACGCTGTCCGGACTGCTCGAGGAGGGGCCGGTGGTGCTGTTCTTCTACCCCGCGGCCCTGACCGCCGGCTGCACCGCCGAGGCCTGCCACTTCCGTGACCTGGCAGCCGAGTTCGCCGCCGTGGGCGCGCGGCCCGTCGGGATCAGCGGTGACTCGGTGGACCGCCAGCAGGAGTTCGCGGGGCGGCACGGGCTCGGGATGCCGTTGCTGTCCGACGCCGACGGCACGGTGCGCGAGCGCTTCGGCGTGCGGCGCGGCCTCTCACTGGCGCCCACCAAGCGGGTCACCATCGTCATCGGCCAGGACCGCACGGTGCTGGAGGTCGTCCACAGCGAACTGCGCATGAACACCCACGCCGACCGGGCACTGGCGGCCCTGCGCGCCCGACGGGACTGACCGTCGTCGTGGTCGCCGTCATGGCACCGCCGGGATCATTGCCACGACGCGCGGCGAGAGCGGTCGAAGCGGCCTCGCCCGGCGGCGGCCGGCTCAGCGGCCCGCGGATCCGGAGGGGCGCTCCCGCACCACCTCCCGCGGGCTCTTGGCGTCCCGCAGCCCCGGGAAGCGCGGATGGCGCAGCATGCCGTCGCGGGTCCACTCGGTGAAGGCCACCTGTGCGACCGGCTCCGGCCGAACCCAGCGGGCGCGCGCCTCGCGCACGGGGCCGTCGAACGGCCGCTCGGGCACACGCAGGGCGTCCAGGCGCTCGCGCGGACTCAGCAACGTACGCCGGTCGAAGCCGGTGCCGACCTTGCCCGCGTACCGCAGCCGGCCGTCCGCGTAGTACCCCAGGAGCAGCGCGTCGAGCCCCACCCGGCTGCCGGCCGGTTCGGTGAAGGCACCGACGACGAACTCCTGACCCTGCTCGCACTTGAGCTTGAGCCAGTCGCCGGACCGCCCCGGCCGGTAGGAGCTGTCGGCGCGCTTGGCGATCAGGCCCTCCCCACCGTGAGCACGGGAGGCGGCCAGCAGATCGGCGCCGCCCTCGTTGCGGTGCGGGGTCAGCCGGAGCGGTGACCGGTAGGTGAGCGCGCGCCGCAGCAGGGACTTGCGGGTGCGCAGCGGCAGCCGGGTGGTGTCGGTGCCCTCCACCCGCAGCAGGTCGAAGAGGTAGTACGTCACCGCCACCCCGCTGGCCTCGATGTCGCGTCGGCGGGTCAGACCCATGCGCCGGTGGAGCCGGGCGAAGTCCGTGCGGCCGCCGGAGAAGGCCACCACCTCGCCGTCGACGGTGAAGTCCGCGCACTCCTGCTCGGTGAGCGCCGCGACGGTCTCCGGCCAGGTGGCGTCCAGGTGCTGCCCGGTGCGCGACAGCAGCCGCACCCGGCCGCCCTCGCGGACCGCCAGCACCCGGACCCCGTCCAGTTTCCGCTCGAAGATCCATCCACCGGCGAAGTCCCGCCGGTCACTGAGCGTGGCGAGCATCGGCCGGGCCGCCAGGTCCGCGCCCGGCGGCGCCGTGCGCAGCAGCCGGCGCCGCTCGGCCGGGACGCCGGCGAACAGGCCCGCCACGTCCGCCGAGTCCGCCACGCCGCTCACTCCTCGCCGCCCTCCGCGGCGACCTGGGCGAGGGTGCGGCCGGTGCGGACCGAACGGGCCCGGCGGGGATCGGGCGTGCCGTGCCCGTTCGCCCGTCCGCCGCCCTTCTTCACCAGCAGCCAGGCCTCCTCCTCGCCGTCGCCCCGGCCGCCGCGGAAGCGGGTGAGCGCGTACTCCCCGTGCAGCTTCGAGCCGTGCAGCCGGAAGGTGGCGTGCCCTCGCTCCAGCGACTCGGCGAAGTCGACGGGCCGCCCCCTGCGGTCGTGGCTCAGCGGCTCGTAGGTGCCGTGGTCCCAGACGATCACCGTGCCGCCGCCGTACTCGCCCTCGGGGATCACGCCCTCGAAGTCCTCGTACTCCAGCGGATGGTCCTCCGTGGGTACGGCGAGCCGCTTGTCGTGCGGGTCGCCGGAGGGACCCTTCGGGATCGACCAGGACTTCAGCACGTCGCCGACCTGCAGCCGGAAGTCGAAGTGCATCCTGCGCGCGTCGTGGATCTGCACCACGAAGCGGTGCTCGCGACCGGCGGCCGCCTGCTGCCCCGACGGCTCACGGGTCCGCGCGAAGTCACGCTTGCCGCGGTACTCGCCCAGCCGCTCCTCGCCCACCTCGGCTCCCTTCCGCACGACCGACCCGTGGGCACCGAGTACCCCTCGCCGACCCGGTCCAACGCCGGTCCCGCCGGTCGGAACTCCTCTTCGCGGCCCGGTGCCCTGTCGCCGCCCGGCGCGAAGACTGTCACGATCTCCGTGGAGCGGTACGACGACCACCGGAGCGCGCATGACGACGGACACGGGTGCGGCGGGGACCGAGCGGATCGCCGGTGTCGAGGTGACGCCGGTCGCGGGGCACCTCGGAGCGGAGATCACCGGTGTCGACCTGGCCGGTGACCTCGACGACGCCCAGGTCAGGGCGATCCGCGCGGCGGTGCTGCGCTGGAAGGTGGTGTTCTTCCGCGGGCAGCGGCTGGACCACGCGCGGCACGTGGCGTTCGCGCGGCGGTTCGGCGAGCCCGTCGTGCTCCGGCGCCGCGGCGGCGCCTCGCCCGCGGACGTTCCCGAGGTGGAGACGACCGCCGACCGGCTGGAGCTGGGCGGACGGTTCGGCATGGACCACGACGAGTGGCTGCGGCGCCGCCGGCACTCGCTGCTGCGCGGCTGGCACTGCGACCACGGTGCCCGCATCGACCCGCCCGCCGCGACGATCCTGCGCGCCGAGAGTGTCCCGCCCTACGGCGGTGACACGACCTGGTCCAACCTGGCGGCCGCCTACGCCGGCCTGTCCGCGCCGGTGCGTGCCTTCCTCGACGGCCTGCGCGCCGAGCACCGGCTCGGGGTCGGCTACCAGCCCCGGGCCGGCGACGACGCGTATGTGCGGCATCTGCTGGACCATCAGACAGCCACCGTGCACCCGCTGGTGCGGGTCCACCCGGAGACGGGGGAGCGGGTGCTGTTCGTCAACGGCTACTACGTCGAGCAGATCGAGGGACTGTCCCGGGCCGAGAGCGCGGCCATCCTCCAGATGCTCCTGGAGCAGGCGGTCAGGCCCGAGTACACCGTCCGGTTCCGCTGGGAGCCGGGCAGCGTGGCCTTCTGGGACAACCGGGCCACCATCCACCTCGCACCGAGTGACAACGCCCATCTCGGCTTCCCGCGGATCATGCACCGGGTGATGCTCGCGGGCGACGTGCCGGTCGGTGTGGCGGGCAGGCCGTCGGAGCCGCTGGTGGGGAGTGAGCCCGGCCGCTGGTGACGCCGCCGGCCGCTGGTGAGGCCGCCGGCCGCTGGTGCGCCGCGGGACGCTGCTGTGCCGTCGGCGCCGTTGTACCGTCGGCCGCCCGGTCAGACCAGGGGGATGGTCACCTCGTCCTCGACCGGCGGGTCGACTTCCTGGGCGCGGTTGCCGGTCGCCGCGAAGCAGCGCAGCCGGATCGCCTCCGGGGTGACGTCCAGGCGCAGGAAGGACTTGAAGAACGGCGGGCTGTAGGTGGCCGAGCCCGGGGAGAACAACTGCGTGTAGATCTTGCGCACCGGCAGACGGAGGCGGGAGGGGCGGTCGGGGCGCCGGCCGGCGCCCAGCAGACTCGCCACCAGGCGGACGCGCCGGGTGAGCCGGACGGGCGAGCCCGGGGCGCGGGTGGGCGGCACGCCGAGCCGCTCGGCGACGACGGCCGTCGCCTCGGCCTCGGTGAGCGTGAAGAAGCGGCGCAGCCGCAGCCGACGGCCGTACAGCCGGCTGTAGAAGGCCAGCGAGTCCCCGCGCAGCGGATAGCAGCGGAAGTCCGACTCCGTGACGTTCGCGACCGACACCCGCGGGATGGTGTGGGTGGCGTGCATGAACGCGCCGCCGCCACCCGAGACGACGTACTGCAGGGTGCGGCCGTCCACGTTCACCGGGTAGCGCTGGTAGTTGTGGATGTCGCCGCCTATCGCCGCCACATAGCGGTGGGCCGGGTCGCGGACGATGTCGTCGACGGTGCCGCCGCCCTCGATGGCGCAGGGATGGTGCTCGCCGTCCACGTAGAGGGGCGAGCCGGTGATGAGGATCTTCGGGCGGGGTCCCTGAGACACCTCGCGCAGCCAGGCACCCTGCTCGGCGTCGATGGTCCCGAGCAGGCCCGTGTCGATACCTATGATCCGCACGGGACCGGTGTCGATGGCCCAGTACGGCCCGGGCTGGACGGCCCGCTGGGCCGGGGCCGACCGCAAGCTCCGCGCCTGGGCGAGGCGTTGCTCGTCGGCCGGGCGAGGCCGGTGCCACAGCAGCGCCCGCCACCAGGCGCGGCTCAGCGCGTGGGGCGCCGGCTCGGGCGGCAGGGGCGGGGCGTCGCCGCAGAAGACCCGCATGAAGCCGCCGAGGTCCTCGTACCAGTCATGGTTGCCGGGGACCGCGTAGATCGGCGCCGGGTAGTCCCGGTACGGCTGGAAGAACTTGGTGCCGTAGTCGTCGGTGCTGCCCACCGGGTAGATCACATCGCTGGCGATCACGGCGAACGAGGTGCCCTGAGCGACCTTCAGGAAGCCAGGGACCACCGCGTACTGCGGGTCGTCGCCCTCACCGGTGTCCCCGACGACCATGAAGGAGAAGCGGTCCGGGTCCGCGCGCCGGATCACCTTGTCGGCGGGGGCACCGGCGGCAACCCGCTCGGCCACCCAGCGGCTGCGGGTACGGCCGGTGGGGTCCCCGAACCAGGACGCGACGACACCGTTGCGCGCCGCCCACAGTGTTCTGGGGTTCAGCCAGGACAGCTTCTCCACCTTGCCGGGCATGAGCTGCCGGTATGTGCCGCGCTCGGCGGCTGCCCATCCGGCGCCTTCGACGGTATCGCGTGAGGACTCAGACACGCGGTGCACCGTAACAACGACGCCCTCGCACGGTCCGAGGGGGTCCCCCCGAGATCAACTCCCGTACGCGAACGCGTGGTCCGGGCGCGCGGACGGAGTTGCGGGGGCGGCGCGCACCCGTCGCGATGGTGGGGGAGGCCGACACATCGGCCGCCGCGCGGCGCGACGGCCTTGCGGGGCGGCCGCCCCCCGGCTCGGTGGCCTTGCGGGTCGAGCGCCCGCCCGGCTCGGTGGGTTCGCTGGTCGACCGCCTCCGGCTCGGCTGTTGCGGGTCCGCCGCCCGCCCGGCCCGACGTCCTCGCAGGCCGAGGGTCCCCGGGCCGAGCGCCCCCGGCTCGGCCGCGTCGCCGCCGCCGTGCCGCGTCGGCCTCACCGAGGTCCGCTTCGATGAACTCCCCCCTCTCGCCCCTGCGGTCGCGGACCGCGACGACCGCCGGCTCTCCGCGGGCCCCGGCCCGCGACCCGTACGTGCGCGTGCCGCATCCCGGCGGGCCCCCCGGTTCGGCTCAGCTGAAGGGGTCGAGGGTGAGGTAGGCCTGCCGGGGGTCGGAGTCGTGCACCAGGGACTCCTGGTTGCCGACGTCGTCGAAGGGGAACGTGTACGCCTTCCCGTCGGCCATCTGTGCGTGGATGATCCGCGCGTAGTGGTTGGTCACCGCGTCACGGTAGAAGTTCGCGGTCGTGGGGTCCGGCTGGTCGGGGTTCGCCAGGAGCGTCGAGCGGTTGAAGCCCGCGCACAGGGTGCGGGAGATCGGGCCGCGCACCGCGTCGTTGGGCGCGTCCAGCAGCTTGTGGCAGCCGAAGACGCTGTCGGCGTCCGGCTTCTGGAAGCTGGTGACCACCGTGCCGGAGCCGTTGGTGAAGTTCATGACGCCGCCCGAGACACGGCCGTAGTACTTCGTGTTCGGCTGGTCGGCGAACGGGGTGACGGTGAGCGTCGTCGAGGCGTACTTCTGCCAGACCCGGCTGACGTAGTCGTCCAGCACGCCGCTCGGCAGGCCCCCGGTCTCCAGGCCGTGCCCGGGCGAGAGCGCTCGCAGCACGGTGCCGTCGGCCCGCGACTGGATCAGGCCGGCCCATCCTCCCGGCTGCGTGCGCAGCGCGTTGAACACGCCGTTGTAGCCACCCGGTCGGAGGTGGCCGGTGCTGGTCGTGCTCCCGTCGGAGCGCTGGACGCCGACCGCGTAGGGCGCGGAGAACATGTCGACCTGGGTGCTGTTGAGCCACAGCCCGGAGTCGTTCAGCGTGTACTCGGACCAGTTGAAGAGGATGTTCCGGTTGGGGTCGCTCGGGTTCTGCACGGCCGGCTGCACCAACCCGCCCGTGGTCAGCTTGAACACGAGCTTCTCGCCGTACGAGAAGTAGATCCGGCCGGAGAACCTGGGGATGCGGATGGTCGCCGACTGCCCGGCGGCCGGCCCCGGGATCGACGCGTCGGGCGCGGGCGTGGGCGGGTTGCCGCCGGCCGGCCACGGGTGGAAGGTGCCGCTCACGTCCGCCCAGCCCTGCTGACCGGTGGTCAGGGACGTGCCGAGGTCGTAGATGTAGAGCCGGTCGTCGCGGCCGGAGTTGTTGGTGATCTTCAGCGGAAGGGTCGCGGGCACCGCGGCCTCGGCAGCGGACGTGACCTCGCCGGCGGACGTGGCCTCGGCGGGGGCCGGTGTGCCCAGCCCGAGCAGTCCGGCGACGAGGGCGGCCGCCCCGGTCGTCGCCAGAGTCCGGAGTCTTGCGAACACGCTCCACCTCCGTGGGGGTTGAGGCACGGAATTGGTCCGTACCTGAAGTGAGAGCGCTCTCAGAGTCGCGCCGGGGCGCGTGCATGTCAATCACTGCGGCAGCGGCGCATGCGGGCGTCCGCGGCGCCGGGACGGCCGCGAACGCCCCTGCGGGTTCAGAGGTTCCGGCGCAGCAGATCGAGCAGCGCTGCCCAGTGCCGTTCGTCGGCCTCCCGGTCGTAGGCGTCGGTGTCGGCCTGGGTGTAACCGTGGCGCGCGCCCGCGTAGACCTCGCACCGATGGCGCACGCCCGCCGCGGTCAGCGTCTCCTCCAGCAGCTTGGCCTGCTCCGGGCGCATCGAGGAATCCCCGTCCGCATGCCCGAAGTACAGCTCGGCGGTGACGTGTTCGGCGACCAGATGAGGGCTGTCCGGCGCGTCGACAGCCAGCCATCCGCCGTGGAATCCCGCCGCGGCCGCGACCCGGTCGGGATGGGCACCCGCGGTCAGCAGGGACAGGCGGGCCCCCATGCAGTAGCCGGTCAGGGCGACCGGGCCTTCGGCGACCAGGGGATGGTCGGCCAGCCAGTGCAGATAGGCGCCGGCGTCCCGCCGCACCAGTTCGGGCGTCAGGGACTGGATGAGCGGTGAGATCGAGTCGAAGAGCCGGGGACGCACGGACAGGTCGATGAACTCGGGCAGGTCCACCACCGGCGCCCGCCCGTGACGGTAGAACACGTTGGGCACGAGCACCGTGTAGCCGGCCGCGGCCAGCCGGTCGGCCATCGACCTCAGATGGGGCCGCAGCCCGAAGCCGTCCTGGTAGAGCAGTACGGCCGGCCGGGGGCGTTCGTCGCCGGGATGGACCAGATGGGCGTCGGCAATGCCGTCCTCGGTCGGGATCTCGACGGCCTGTCCCTGTACGGCGGTCATGCGCGGCTGCCTCTCTGCGTGGTCGCCGAGGGGTCATTCACCGGCGATGAGGGGCCCGTGCTCAGGCGGAGCCGAGAGCCCGGGGAGAGCGGATCACGGTCATGGTGGCACGCGACCCCCGAAGTCCGGAGCCCGTCCGGCCGGGCGCGTCACTCGAACCGCGAGGTGTCGCCCGCCCCACGCCGCACGATCTCCGCCTCGCCGCCGGAGAAGTCGATGACCGTGGTCGGCTCGGTGCCGCAGTCGCCGGAGTCGACCACCGCGTCCAGCGCGTGGTCGAGCCGGTCCTTGATCTCCCAGCCCTGGGTCATCGGCTCCTCCTCGTCGGGCAGCAGCAGCGTGCTGGACAGCAACGGCTCGCCGAGCTCGGAGAGCAGGGCCTGGGCGACCCTGTGGTCGGGGATGCGCACCCCGACGGTCTTCTTCTTCGGGTGCAGCATTTTGCGCGGCACCTCCCGCGTCGCCGGGAGGATGAAGGTGTAACTGCCGGGCGTGGAGGCCTTGATGGCGCGGAACACGTCGTTGTCCAGCCGGACGAACTGGCCCAGCTGCGCAAAGTCCTGGCACACCAGCGTGAAATGGTGCCGGTCGTCGAGGCGGCGGATCGCCCGGATCCGCTCGATGCCGTCCCGGCTGCCCAGTCGGCAGCCCAGGGCGTAGCAGGAGTCGGTCGGATACGCGATCAGCGCCCCCTCGCGCACGCTGTCGGCGACCTGGCCGATGGCCCGCGGCTGGGGGTTGTCGGGGTGCACGTCGAAGTACTTTGCCACCCGCCGAGCTTATGCCGTCCCTGTGCGGTTGCCACGCAGGGCGGGCCCCGCACGACGCACCGCGCCGCCCCGAGCCCGCCATCGCCCTGCCCGCACGCCTCGTCGGGCACCCCTCATCCGGCACCCCTCATCCCGCGCGCCCTGCGACATCGGGGACGTGTTTCGCGGCATCCCGTGGGCGTACCGCGCGCAGACCGGGGAAGCAGAACCGTGTACCGCTCGGGGACTGTCCCCCCGGCCCCGGGCGCGTGGCTTCGCCGGCGGTCACCTCCCCCCGTGAACCGCCGGCGAAGCCGCCTTCTTCCACTGCTTCAGCCGCGCGCGCCGCCCCCGCCCCCCCGCACGGAGCGCCCGGCCGCGGGGACCCCCGCGCCGCCCCCTGGTGGCGTCCGCTCGAATATCCGAGGTCAAGGGTACGGACGAGATGAGGGCCGACATGGCCGGCCGGGAGGACGGAGCCGTCACGGCACGGGGGCGGAGCAGCACCGCGCGACATGGGCCGAGGAACTGCTCGACCACCTGCGGCCCACCGCGCGGGACGTGGGCAAGGTCGTGGCCTGACTCGCCGACGCCGGGACGGGACGGCCTGCCCACATGGTGGCGGGGGACCTCCGGCCGCCCGCCCTCGGCACCGAGTGAACACGGGCATTCCGGACGCACTTGTGCACGGGTGAGCCCTCCCGATGCCCGAAAGGGCATCGGCGCGGTACCCAACCGGTCGGGGCGGCACGTAGGTTCGACCCGCCGCGGCAGCCCGCGGCCGCCCGGGGAGGCGGGACCGGAACGGGGGACCGGTCGCGCCTCCGCCCGGCGGGCCTGCCGCCCGTCACGGCACCGCCCTCCCGGCGCCGCAGCCCCAGCCCCGTGAGGCGCACCGGCGCGTCGTGGCTGTGAGCGGCACCACGGCACGGCGGTTCGCGTGAGCAACGCCACCGCACGGCCGACTCCGAGACGCGGGGCGGCAGTTGGAGCGTACGGAAGTCACCGGGGCCCGTCGGGTCCCTCGCCCGGCCCGAGGCGTCTGTGATGATGGGCAGTCGCTGTGCCCGACCACGTCTCACCGTCGAGCCGCCCCCGGCGGCACAGCACGGTAAGTCGTCCGGTCTCTTACGCAAAGCGTCCTTCCGTGCCCTCACTCATCCCCGCTCCCTCGCCCCGGCCCGCGACCGCTCCCCGCCGGGTGATCCTGCCCCCGCCCCGACGCCTCGGCGGCTCCGCACCACCGCGCGAGGACCGTTCCCCATGGCGGGCGCTGCGCCACCGCGGCATGCGCTGGTGGTCGGCGGCGAACCTGGTGTCCAACGCGGGCACCTGGATGCAGCTGACCGCCCAGAACCTGCTGGTGCTCCACCTGACCGGGTCCGCCGCGGCCACCGGCCTGTCGCTGTCCGCACAGGCCGCCCCCGGGCTGCTGCTGGGGCTGGCCGGCGGTGCCGCGGTCGACGCGTGGCCGCGGCGGCTCACCGCCACGGTGAGCCAGGCCCTCCTCGCCCTGGTCGGCTTCGTCACCGCGGGCCTGGTCGTCACCGACCGGCTGACGGTGCCGGTCCTCATGGTCCTCGCGGCCGTCACCGGGCTGGTCGCCACGGTCGACGGGCCCGCCTGTGCCCTGCTCGGCAACGATCTGGTGCCGCGCCAGGACGTGCCCTCGTCGATCGCACTCGGCTCGGTGGTGAGCGGGGCCGGACGCGTGGGCGGAACCGCCCTGGCCGGCATCGTGGTGAGCTGGTGGGGCCCGGCGGCGGCGTACGCCGCGAACGGTCTGTCGTTCCTCGCCGTCGCCGCGGTGATCCCGTTCCTGCGGCCACACCCGGCGGCCGCGCGGGAACCGCGGGCCGCCGCGCCCCGGCCGCGGACGGCCGCTCCGGCACGGCGGGGCACCGGAGCCCGTGACGGCCTGGGCTTCTTCCTCAGCCGCCCGAGGCTCGTCGCCCTGGCCGGCATCACCGCGATCAGCAGTGTCTTCGGCCGCAACTACGGTCTCACGCTCGCGGTGCTGGTCACCGGACCGCTGGCCGCCGGAGCGGGTGCCTTCGGCACGGTGTCCACCGTCCTGGCCGTGGGCGGCGTGGCCGGCGCGGTGCTGGCCGGACGCCTGCGCACACCCTCGGTACGGCTCGTCGGCGCCCTGGCCACGGCCGGCGCGCTGCTGCAGATCGGCGCCGGACTCTCCCCGAGCCTGTGGATCCTGCTGCTGCTCGTGGCGCCCATGGCGGTGGTGGAGTCGGTCTCCGACACCGCCGGCACGACGGTCCTGCAGACGGACCCGCCGCCGCACATGCGTGGCCGCGTCCTTGGCGTGTGGCGCAGCGCCGGCACGGCCTGGAGCCTGGTCGGGCCCCCGCTGCTGGGTCTGCTCATGCAGACGGCGGGAGCCCGGGGCGCCCTGGTCATCGGCGGCGTGCTCGTCGCCGGCGCCATCGGCGGCGGCACCCTGCTGCGAGACCGCCGTACGCACCGGATGCGGGCGCGCGCGCAGACGGCGGACACGCGGACGACGGCGACGCCGACGGCGGCCGGACGGACGGCGGCGGGACAGTCGTACGGCCGTCCCTTCGCGCCCGTGGTGCTTCCCGGCCGCCGCACCGGCGATCGGGCGCAGGACACGATCCGCGAGACGGTGCCGCTCGGGCGCCGCGCCGCCGTCCGCCTGCGTGGCAGGGTCGGCGAGGCCGTGCTGCCCGGCCGGCGCGCTGCGGCTCGCGCCCACAGCGGGGTCACCGGGGCCCTGCGGCCCGCCCGGCGAGCCGTCTGTGCGGCGGCGCCCGGACACCGCACCGCGCCGCACGACGAGCCCTGTATCGGCTGCGCACCGGCAGGCTGACCGGAGCCGGCCCACCCAGCCGTACCGGTCGGTTCCAACCCGGCGCCAATCCGGAGCTCTACTCGCGGGGCGGCGCCGTCAGCACGGAGAGTGTGCCGTTGGCCCGACGGAGCGCCGTCTCAAGGGCCGGCGGCTGGTGCAGGGCGCCACTGCCGTCGGGCGGGATCAGCCATTCCAGGAACCGGGCGGGCCGGTACGGCGGGGGTACGGCGACCCATGACCCCTTGCTCGCATGACGCACTCCGGACCCGACCCACTGGCCGCCCGGGTCCGGCGGCAGGAGGAAGCCGACCCGGTGGGCGGCCGTGTCCACGAGCGTCGGCCCCGGCGTGCGGAGGTCGCAGCGCCAGAGGACGTCCAGGGTCAGCAGCCCCAACTGATCGGGCACGCTGAGTACGTCCCAGTAGCGGCCGGCCTCCAGCAGTGCGATGCCGCTTCCCTGATCCCACGCCCGTTTGCACGCCCGGGGATTCGGCGCGGCCGCGGCCAGCCACTCCACGCCGTCCGTCCACATCGCACTGGTCATTTCCGCTCCGTATGTCGTCCGTATGTCGTCCGTCGGCTCGTCGACGGGGGCAGGCAGGAACCAGCCGGGCCGACCGTCGGCGGCACACCGACCGGGCATATGCATGCTGGTGGACACCTCCGTGCTCCGGAAGGGGTGGTGCGGCCTGGCGCTTTTGTCCCGGACGTTCGAGTCCCGGCGCCCCGTTCGGGGACCCTCACGCGGGAGGCAGCACGACCTCGACGGCTTCGGCCGGAGTGGCCACCCGGATCGGTCCGTGACCCGCGGCGGTGGCGGACGGGGCGTCCGGGAGCGCCCAACCGTCCAGCAGCGCGACGGTCTTGCCCGCCCGCAGTGCCAGCGCCACCTCGCTGAGCGTGCCCCAGCCGCCCCCGACCGCGATCAGCGCGTCGCAGGTGTTCACCAGGATCCCGTTGCGCAGCTCGCCCAGCCCCGTCGCGACCGCGACGCTCAGGTGGCGGTTCCCGGCGCCCCGGTCGCGGCCCGGGAGCAGACCGACCACCATGCCGTCGGCGTCCCTGGCGCCCTGCGCGCACGCCTCCATGACCCCGCCGAGGCCCCCGCACACCACGACGGCTCCCCGCCGGGCGAGCAGCCCGCCCACCTGCCGGGCCAGCTCCGCCTCCCGAGCGGACGCCTGTCCGGGGCCGGCCACGGCGATGCAGGGACGCATACGCCCCATGGAACGGCGCAGGGCGAGCTCCCGACAAGGGAAGCGCCGGTTTCGCGAAGAAGCCGGGACGGACCATGGACGCATGAATCTGTCGTGACAACCGCTGATTCTGAAGTCAAACCTTGTCTCGAGAGCAGTTTTCCTCCTACGCTCCTGCTAATCCGTCGTCGTCGATCACCGGGACAGCCCATGGACCGCACCCGTCTGCAGCACCTGCTCGTCCGGGAGACCGCCGAGGCCGAGCGGCGCAACCCGCGCTCGAAGGCCGCCTACGACCGCGCCGAGCACCTCTTCGGCCGGGTGCCGATGACCTGGATGAACAAGACCGCCGGTGCCTTTCCCCGCTACCTGGCCTCCGCCCGGGGCGCCCGGATCACCGACGTCGACGGGCACGAGTACATCGACTTCTGCCTGGGTGACACCGGCGCGATGGCGGGGCACTCGCCCACGGCCGTGTCCGAAGCGGTCAGCCGCCGGTACACCGAGCTCGGCGGCGCGACCGCGATGCTGCCCACGGAGGACGCCGAGTGGGTCGGCGCCGAGCTCACCCGGCGCTTCGGCCTCGCCCGCTGGAGCTTCTCGCTCACCGCGACGGACGCCAACCGCTGGGCGATACGGCTCGCCCGCGCCGTCACCGGCCGCCCCAAGATCCTGGTGAACAGCTACTGCTATCACGGCAGCGTCGACGAGTCACTCATCGTGACCGGCCCGGACGGCCACGGCACAGCCCGCCCCGGCAACGTCGGAGCCCCCTGCGACGTCACCGTGACCAGCCGGGTCGCGGAGTTCAACGACCTGGCGCAACTGGAGCGGGAGCTCTCCCACGGCGATGTGGCCGCCGTGCTCATGGAGCCGGCGCTGACCAACATCGGCATCGTGCTGCCCGACCCCCGCTACCTGGCCGGCGTCCGCGCCCTGACCAGGCAGTACGGTGCACTCCTGATCAACGACGAGACGCACACCTTCTCGGCCGGCCCGGGCGGCTGCACCGCGGCCTGGGACCTGGAGCCGGACCTGCTCACCATCGGCAAGGCGATCGGCGGAGGCATCCCGGCCGGTGCCTACGGCCTGTCCGCGGCACTGGCGGACCGGCTCCTGGACCGGGAGGACCTGGATCTGGTGGACATGGGCGGAGTCGGCGGCACCCTCGCGGGCAACGTCCTGTCGGTCGCCGCGATGCGCGCCACGCTGGAACACGTACTCACCGACGAGGCGTTCGC
Organism: Streptomyces sp. NPDC046197; assembly: GCF_040646295.1. Taxonomy (NCBI): domain Bacteria; kingdom Bacillati; phylum Actinomycetota; class Actinomycetes; order Kitasatosporales; family Streptomycetaceae; genus Streptomyces; species Streptomyces sp. NPDC046197. The sequence continues at coordinate 26,334 of NZ_JBEYZY010000012.1, forward strand.
CCGGATGGCCAAGCTGTCCGAACGCTTCGAGGCCGGAGTGCGCGCCGGCATCGACGCCCACGAGCTGCCGTGGTCGGTCAGCCGCCTCGGCGCCCGCACCGAATACCGCTTCGTGTCCCCGGCCCCGCGCACCGGCACCGAGTCCGCGGCGGCAGCGGATGCCGAGCTGGAGGACTTCCTCCACCTCTACCTGGCCAACCGGGGCATCCTCCTCACCCCCTTCCACAACATGGCCCTGATGTGCCCCGACACGACCGAGGCCGATGTCGACGCGCACACCGAGGTCTTCAACACCGCCCTGGCGGAACTGACCGGCTGACCGGTGCCGTTGGACCGACGAGCCGGCAATGACCGGCAACAACCGGCAACGACCGGCAACGACCGGCAACGACCGGCAACGACCGGCAACGACCGGCAACAAGGAGAACGACGCACGTGGACGAGATCGACCGGGCCATCCTGCGCGAACTGCAGACCGACGGGCGTATCGCGTACGCGGACCTCGGCCCCAGGGTCGGACTGTCCGCCTCCGCGGCCCGGCAACGGCTCCAGCGGCTGCTGGACTCCAGGGCCGTCCAGGTGGTGGGGGTGACCGACCCGATGGCCATGGGCGGGCAGGCGATGGCACTGCTCGGCATCGCCGTGGACGGCGATCCGCGGGCGGTCGCCGACGAACTGGCCGGGCGCGCCGAAGTGGTCTACTCGGTCCTCACCTCCGGCGGCTTCGACCTGTTCGCCGAGGTGGTCACGCCGGGGCCGAGGGACCTGCTGGACTTCGTCAACGACGTGGTCCGCCCGATCGAGGGCGTCCGGCAGGTGCAGTCGTTCCCGTACTTCGGCATCCACACGCACCGCTTCCTGTGGGACGTGGGCTGACCCACGGCGCGCGCACCGCGAACGCCGCGTGCGACCGGGACCGCCGCGTGCGCCGGGCGCGCCGTCGACCGCGTCGGCGGTCATGAGACTGCCGTAGGTCCCCCTCGGTCACCGTCCGGACCGCCCGGTGTGAGCACGAGCATGGTGACGTCGTCGCGCACGGTGCCGCAGTGCTCGAGGAGATCGATCAGCACATGCTCGGCGAGGGCCGACGGGTCGACGTCGCTGAGCTGCGGCAGCCGGTCCAGCAGGGGGTAGAACGCGCCCTGCGCGTTGCGCGCCTCGGTGACGCCGTCCGAGGCGAGGAACAGCACGTCGCCGGGCTGCAGCAGCACGGTGTGCCCGTCCTGCACCGGGGCGCCCCCGGGCAGGCCGAGCCCGAGCGGCGTCCACGGCGCGACCTCGATCTCGCTGGCCTTCCCGTCCCGCAGCAGCACGGGAGGCGGGTGTCCGCAGATCACCACCCGCGCCACCCGCGCATCGCGGGAGAACTCCAGGAGTACGGCGGTCGCGAACAGCTCCGCGTGCCGCACCTCCTGCGAGTCCACCACCAGGCGGCGATCGAGGGCCGCCGCGACCGCCGACAGGTCCCGCCGGTCCAGTACCGCCTCGCGGAAGGTCCCCAGCAACGAGGCGACGGTGGACACCGCGGCCAGGCCGTGGCCCTGCACATCCCCCATGATCGCCCGCACGCCGTGCGGACCCCGGCGAACGTCGAAGAAGTCCCCGCCGACCAGCGTCCCGCGCTGCGCGGCCCGGTACAGGCCCGCGCAGCGCAGCGGGCCGACCTGCTCGGGGAGCGGCGGCACCACGGCCCGCTGCGCGGCCGCGGCCACCGTGCGCTCCAGGTCCAGCTGCGCGTCGCGGCGGCTGCGCACGTAGGACACGAACACGCTCAGTACGGCGACGAAGGACACGGTGAGCAGGTCGGTGTTGCCGGGATGGTTCAGCCGGAAGGCCGGCACGTTCAGCATCGTGATCACGACGACGCCGAGTCCCGCGGTCGCCAGCGGTCCGTACGAAAGCACGGCCAGCGGCGGGATGGCGCCCAGCAGGAACCCGATGTCGAGCGGATCCGGGCTGATCAGCGTGGCCACGCACACCGCCAGCACCAGTAGGAGCGGCAGCACCCGTATCCAGCGGGGCGGCGGGGCGCCCCGCAGCCAGCCCCGCCGGTCGGGGTCCCGGTGCGAAACCGGGGCTGCCTCTTTTCGCACACCACCACGCTGCTACGGCGGACCGTGTCCCGCACGCCGAGCACCCACGGCCACAACGGCGTGAGCGTGAGCCGGATCCGTGGGCGCCGCGGGGTCGAGCGATTGCATCCGGCGCCGACCACCGCGGCGACCGGACCGGTCTCCTCGGCAGGTGGCCGGGAAGCCGTCGACCGCGCCCTTGCCTGTTTCGCCGACGCGGCCTCGCTCAGCCGGCCTCGCTGGCCGGCGTCGCCGGACAGCAGGTCATCGGCCGCCGCGCGGATCTCGGTGATCCACAGACGGAACGCGGCGTCGCACGGGTGCGGCCGCCCGGTGCGGGTGGCGCCGGACGACTTCGTCCTCCCGGGCGGCGTCGACCACGGCGGGCCCCTGGGGGCACGGTCGGCGCAAGCGGATTGTCGAGCAGCGGACGACACCGCTGCCGCGCGGCGCGCACCGCCAGGCCGGCCCGGACGTGCCGGTCGTCACCGAGCGTGTGACAGGACCCGGGTGCTTGGGCAGCCCGCCATCGAAGGGCGCGCCGGACGGCTCAGGCGGCCCGGCGCGGCTCTTCCGCGGTGCCTTCGCCCGTCTCGGCCACGACCGGGACCTTCTCGATGCCGGTGCTTCGGCGGCCGCCGGCGATGAGGCGCAGGTGCCTGCGGTGCCTCACGTGACGGCGGCGCGGCGGGGCGGGATCGAGCACGCGATCCTCAATCCGGTCCATGACCAGCAGCAGGATGGACAGGAGGGGCAGCAACAGAACAGCGACAAAGACCACGACGTCCCCTTTGGCCGGAACAGAATGCGAGTGCTCCGAACGACCCCGTTAATGAGTTCGAACGGGTGAAGAATCGGTGACGATCGCGGTGAAGACGTGGTGACTGTGGCGGGGCTCCGGGGCCGTCGGCGGGCAGCCGTCCCTGGCCGAACTGCCTGTTGTTCATGGACTGGTTCGGGCGGACGAGAGTTCCCTACGATGTACTCTCTGTCATGCCAGCCCAGTTGGCGCGGTCGAGTCGGCGAATTCCGGGGGATCGATGCGCATGGAGAACAAGCTGTCCACGAAGATAGACGAAAATGTGCCGACGGCCGCGCGGATGTACGACTACTACCTGGGTGGCAGGGACAACTACGCGGCCGACCGGGCGGCGTGCGAGGAGCTCGACAAGGTCGTCCCGAGCACCCGGCGACTGGCACTGAACAACCGGCGCTTCCTGCAGCGGGCCGTGCGTACGCTCGCGCAGGAGTACGGCATCCGGCAGTTCCTGGACCACGGTTCGGGGCTGCCCACCCAGGACAACGTCCACCAGGTCGCCCAGCGCATCGACCCCAAGACGCACGTGGTCTACGTCGACAACGACCCCATGGTGCTGGTGCACGGCCGGGCGCTGCTGCAGCAGGACGAGCGCACCGCCGTCATCCACGCCGACATGCGGCAGAGCGACGAGATCTTCTCGCACCCGGAGACCCAGCGCCTGATCGACTTCTCGCAGCCGGTGGCCGTACTGTTCAACTCGGTCTTCCACTGCATCCCGGACAGCGACACCGACGGCCCCCTCGCGGTGGTCCGCCGCGTCCGGGAACGTCTCGCGCCGGGCAGCTTCATGCTCATGTGCCAACTGGTCAGCGAGGATCCCGAGGTGCGTGACTTCGTCACCGACTTCATGGACCGGGCCACGCAGGGCCACTGGGGCCGGGTGCGTCAGGAGAAGGACGTCGCCGACTGGTTCGAGGACCTGGAGACTCTCGAGCCGGGTCTTGTGGAGGTGTCCACCTGGCGACCGGACTCGGAGGTGGCTCCCCGTCAACTCACCCACGAATGGGTCGAGTTCGGCGGTGTGGGCCGGATCCGCTAGCCGATCGGCGGGCACCGGCCCCGCCGATCCGGCGGACGGAACACGCCACGGTGCGTCAGGGCGTGGAGTACCGGTCCTCGATCGTCTTGCGCAGCAGCGCCAGGGACTCCAGGGGCGTCAGGGCCTCGTCGGCCAGCCTGTCCAGGGCGACTCGGTACTCCTCCGTCTCGTCCCGGTCCTCCAGGAAGTTGGCGCTCCTGATGTGCTCCAGGTAGACGACGTCGGGAAGGTCGAGCCCGCCGAAACGGAGATAGGTGATCGGGATGCCGGGCGCGGAGGCGTTCGTGACGTCGAGCGGGATGATCTGCACGGTCACGTTGGGGCGCTGGGCCATCTCGACGAGGTGTTCGAGCTGCCCGCGCATGACCTCACGGCTGCCCAGGACCCGCAGCAGGACCGACTCGTCGACGACCGCCCACAGTTGCGGGGCGTCGGAACGCAGCAGCAACTGCGCCCGGCGCATGCGCAGTTCCACACGCCGCTGTACCTCGCCGGCGGACGCCGTGGGCAGTCCGCGTTCCACCACTGCCCGGGTGTAGGCGGCGGTCTGCAGCAGACCGGGAACGTACTGGATCTCGAACGTGCGGATCGCGGCGGCTGCCTCCTGCAGGCCGACCAGCCGGTCGAACCACTCCGGCATCAACCGCTTGTCGTAGCGCTGCCACCATCCGGGCTCACCCGCGCGGCGCAGCAACTTCAGCAGGACCGAGGACTCGTAGTCGTCGGTGCCGTACAACTTGAGCAGTGCGTGGACGTCGCCCTCCGCCGGAGGCCGACGGCCCTTGCCCGACTCCATGCGCGACAGCTTCGCGGCACTGAACCCGAGTTCGCGTGCCGCCTGTTCCTGGGACAGACCCGCGTCCTCGCGGAACCCCGCCAGCTGAACTCCGACGAGCATCTTCAGCAGGGTCGGGGCGGGCTCGGACCGATCCAGATAGGGTTCGAGACGGGAGAGACGATGCGGCTCGGCGGACATCCTGACTCCCAGTGGACCGGCAGACTTGGGGCCTTACACTATCGCACCGCTCCGCTGCGGAGCGCATCCGTTCGTACAAGTCGGCGAGTTGCTTCCGTTTCCGGTGCGGGCGAGCGTTCACAGCAGATGGTCGAACTCGCCGTCCTTCGCGCCCGCCACGAACGCGGCCACCTCCGCCGGGGTGTACACCAGGGCGGGGCCGTCGGGGTCACGGGAGTTGCGCAGCGCTATGGCGCCGTCGACCAGAGTGGCGACCTCCACGCAGTTGCCCTCGGCGTTGCTGTGCCGGCTCTTGATCCAGCGGGCGTCCAACGAGCTGGCCCGCACTCCGTTCTGCACTGGTGGCACCACGTTCCCCTTGCCCTTGACGTTCCGTCGTGCGCTGTGCGCGGTGATCTCGGGGGCCGGACCGCTTCGCTTCGGACCGTGCCCCGCGCTGCGCACTTTCACAAGAAATTTCGCGTGCAATTGCACACGAGCGCTGTCTGCGTGGATAATAGCCGTGGCGTCAACCCCTTGGCTGGCGTCGTTCGGTGACGTCGCATCAGGGAGATGCCCGTGCCCTCACCTGCGAGCCGAGTACTCGGATCGTCGAGCGCGACCGCGTCCGTGGCGGGCGACTCCGCCCGGCCCGACGAGGTGGCGCGAGGAGTACGAGCGGCCATCCCGAGAGCGATGTCCTGGGGGGAGTCGAACGGCGTCCCGGCCGCACTCGCATCCGCCGCGCTGCGGATCGAGTGCGGCCCCGAGGGGTTCGCGCGGGCCCGGGCCTTCACGCGTGCCACGCTGTGCCGTTGGTCGCTCGACCACTGCGGTGACGACGCCGTCGTGGTCGTCACCGAGCTCGCCGCGAATGCCGCGACGCACGCGGTGCCGTGTGCCGCGGCACTCGCGGCGAGCGACACGGACGTGTGGCTCGCACTCACCCTGGACACCGCTCATGTGACGCTCGCCGTCACCGATCCCTGCGACAGCCCACCCGCCCCCGCGCCCGCCGCCGGTCCCCACCTGGCGGAGAGCGGCCGGGGCCTGGGCATCGTCGAAGCTCTGGCGGACGTATGGGGCTGGTCCCCGAGGCCGCCGGCGGGCAAGACGGTGTGGGCGAGGCTGTCGACCCGCCCTCCCCGCTGATCCCCCCCATCGACCGCCGCGGAAAGGTCCGACGCCATGCGCACCGCACCGACGGAGCAGCCGAGTATCCAGTGCACCGACCAGGAGACGCCCTCGACCGGCGTGGCCGGGAGCACGCCGCTCTCGGCGCTGGGGCAGGTGCCCTGGCGCGACATCAGGGATTCCACCGGCCCCGCGACGGCCGTCCCCCTGCTGCTCCATCGCGTGGCGAGCGGTGACGCCGAGACCGCCGGTGCGGCGCTGGAGGACCTGCGGCAGCGGATCTGCCAGTACGGCTTCGTGGTGGAGCAGGCGACCGCGGCCACGGTGCCGTTCCTGTGGGAGCTCGCTCAGCTGCCCCGCGTGACGTGTCGGCCGCAGATCATTCGGTTGCTCAGGAACATCGCCGACGCCCGGCAGTGGGAGAGCGTGGCCGCCGTCTACCCGAAGCTCCTCAATCACCGTGAGAACCCCGTGGTGTGGGAACGACGGGCGCGGCAGGCGGTACGTGCCCGGCGCGGCGCGCTGAGGACCCTGCTGACCGACCAGGACAGGGAGGTCGCGGTGTCCGCGTCGGAACTGGCCGACGTCCTCGCCGTCTGAGTCCCGCAGCGCGCGGACGGCGAGCGCCGTCCGTTCCCGCGGCGCCGCCCCGCGGGCTGTGCGCCCTGGGGCGACGGTGCGGTCATTTCGTCGCCGGGCCCTTGGCACTCCTCGCGATCACCGGCCCTGCAGCGCCGGTCCCGGCTGCCCCGACGGCCGCGAGGGTGCCAGTGCCTGGCGGATTTCGCAGGTCACGCCGGTGCCGAGCGGTCGTACGCACAGGCACTCGGGCGACGGCCGGCATCCGGGTGCATGCTGCCCGGTCCCATGGACGCCGTGTCCTCCCCTGCTCGGATACGTGCTGCTTACCCCAATTTTTGGCTCATCGCCCGAAAAGCACCTATATTGCGGATACCTCTGCCGGGTCGTGCGGCGCCCCCTGCCGCAGACGGGAGCTGCCCGGATATGTGCGGGCCGAGTATTCAGCGGAGGACCCGGTGAGCGTTACTCGACGGACCGAGCGCGGCGGCAGGCTCCGCGGTGCGGTGATCCACGCGTGCGATGCGGTCGGGATCCGGCCATGAACTGGCGGGACCGTGGCGCCTGCCGTTCCGAGGATCCCGAGCTGTTCTTCCCACTGGGGGAGCACGGCCCGTCGTCGCGTCAGATAGAACAGGCCCGCGCGGTGTGCCACCGGTGCCCCGTGTTGCCCGAGTGCAGGGCGTGGGCCCTGCGCCACGGCGAGTACGACGGCGTCTGGGGAGGCATGACCGCGGGGGAGCGCCGTGCCGTCGTGCGGCGGCGAGCCGAGGACCGCGGTCGGTGAGAACCGGCGGGCCCCTGTTGTCGAGCAGTGGCTGACCCACCAGAAATCGACTGAATTTGGTCAATCGTGTGCCACGAGGCGCCCACCATGCATGGCACGGCGTGCCTGGGGCATACGGAGCAAAAATCGAGAGAGGGGCGCTCCGTGCTGGTTCCGGACCCGAAGGTCGTCAGGACGTTGCTGACTCGGTACGCATCACTGAAGATCGCGCAGGCTGAGAGGGAGCGGGCCGAGACGGCTCGGGAGCTGGACGACGTCAGTTACACCTTGTGCGTGATGATGGGGACCACCAGCGTCAACGACGCGATCGCGCGGGCGGACGCCCTGCTCGTGGCCCCCGGGCCGACGGCGGACGTCGCGAAGGACCCGGACGGGGACAACGGCCTGTCGCTGGCCGTGTGACCCCGTCGCGACGCGGGTGGGCAGCGTCCGTGGCACGGCGTGCCGAGCCGACGACGGTCGTCGGTCACGAACCGGCCACGGACGTCCCCGAGCGGATCAAGGAGCGGATCCGCGGACCAGCCGGTCGCCTCCTGGACCGGCAGGTCAACGAGCCACGGTGCGACCGCCGTTGAGTCGCTCGGGCTCCGCGGGTGCGGGGCGGGCCAGCCAGTGGGCGATGGCACGAGCGATCGGCTGGCCGGTCTCCACCTCGACGAAGCCGAACTGACCCGACTGGTTGCACTCCAGGAACCACCAGGTTCCGTCGGCGTCCTCGGCGAAGTCGAAGGCACCGTAGGCCAGTTCGGCCTCCTGGACGTAGGTGAGCACCGCTGCGGCGACTCGGGGCGGGACCTCGGCCGGACGCCACGGCGTGGGCGACGAGGCGAAGCGGACGTCCACCTCGTCGGGATCCGCGTCCGCCGCAGTCTCCTTGCGGGCGGCCAGCAGCGTGTCGCCGACGACCGTCAGGCGGATGTCGGCGCGCTTGGCGATCCGGCGTTGCAGCAGAGTCGGGCCGTAGGCGACGGCGCCGAAGTCGGTGTCCGGCGCCACCCGGCTGGTCGGCACCGCCCGGGGCGGCTCCTGCGGGTGCGCTCCCGAGACCGGCTTGACCACGAGGTCCGGGAAGCGCTCGGCGAACGCGCGGGCGGCCTGCGGAAACGTCGTGATGAGGGTGGCCGGCACCGGTAGCCCGCTGCGCTGGGCCAGCCGCAGCTGCCAGGGTTTGTGACGTGCCCGCTGGGCCGCTTCGGGATGATTCATCCAGCGTGCCGCGGAGCCGCGCAGCATGCCGTAGAGCGCCTGCGAGGACTCCTCGGTGAGCCAGGCCGAGGGCTGGGCCGCGCGGGCCGCCGGCACGCCGGGTCTGCGGACCCAGACGGACCGCAGGCCGCTCACGCTCACGAGCCGGCCCCCGGCCGACAGATGGCCGCGGAAGGCGCCGTGCACGTACTCTCCCGAGAGCGCGACGCCCGCGGTCAGATCGGCCGGATCGAGGCGGACCACCGGAACTCCGGAGGCGTTCAGGTGCACCACCACCATGTCCGCCGTCACGTCCTCCTCGCCGGTGAGAATCAGTACCGTCATTTCGTTGCCGGCCGTGTTCAGTCGTCGAAGTGCGTCTTGGAGCCCGCCGTGGAGGTCGTGGTGCCCAGTTCCCTCAGCAGGGCGTGGTCGGATGCGGCGATCCGCCCGTCGAGGAGCACGTTCAACTGCAGTCCGGAGTCGTAGGCGTACGGAGTGGCTGCCTCCCATTCCACTGCCGGACGCGCGTAGTTGAGCGCAAACGGTTGCATCGTCTCTCCCCTATCGGTGCAGCCGCGATCAAGCGTTGGTCATGCTTGCGGAGTCGCTTGTCCCGCTGACTTTGCTTCGGTTTCCCGAGACTTATACGAATCGAACGAGTGATTGGTTTCCTTACGGAGCGTAATCATTGGCCCGATGGTGTCCGCGACGCCCCAAACGTCCCGGTCGCTCGGTGAGGGAGGGCATGCGATCGCCGACGGCACTGTGCAGCGTGCGCAGGGCGAGGAGCAGGACACCTATGTCGTCCAGGTATACGGGGTCGGGCAGCAGGTCGACGGGCAGCAAGAAGTAGAGGACCGCGCCCCAGAACACCCAGCGCGGCCCGGTCGGAAGACCGGCGCGGCGCAGCTCCCGCCGGGCCCGGACCAGCCGCACCAGCACGGCCACGGCCACGGCGAGAACGCCCGCGAGGACCGCGGCGACGAGGAGAAGCAGTGTGGTGAAGTCCACAGTGCGTTCCGCCCCTCTTTTTCCGTCTTGTTCGGTCTTTTCCGGTGCTGCGGGACGGCACCGTCTGCGGCGGACGCAGCCACCGTGGGTCGGATTCCCGCTCGTCGCCCGTCCATGGCCCTCCGGCGGTGGGGCGGCCCGCGACGGTGCGCCGTCCGGACCACGGCAGGGCGATGTCACCCCAGCGCCTCACCCGAGTGGCGCGGCGCCGGAGGGGGCTTTAGTAATGGTCAGGGTAGATCGCGTGTCGCGCTTCGGATGCGCAGGAGCGGCCGCACCCCTCCCCTGGAGTCAAGGATGACCACCCGCTCTTCACCTCAGTCGAACCAGTCCGTCATCGCCTTCACCGACGAAGTCCACTGCGCGGAAGCACCGTCGGGGCTCGCGGGCGGAGGCGAGTCGGAGTGCGCGGACGGCGACCCGGTGCAACGCCTGGCGCGGGCCGCCGTCCGCGCCCGGCCTCTGGAGGAGGTCGTCCGGCTCGTCACCCTCCTGGAGGAGTCGCCCGAGCATGCGGATGCCGTCGTCCATGTGCTGCGAGCGGTCGGAAGGACGCGTCCGGTGGAGGACGTGGCGCGTCTGGTGGCCGCACTGACCCGGCCACCGCGCCCGGCCGACAGCGCCGACGTCACCATCCGCGCGGCGGTCGAGAGCCGCTGCGTCGAGGACGTGACGCGGCTGGTCGCGCTGCTGCACCGGGCGCCGCTGCAAGCGCACTGCGGCGTGGAGGCGGTCCGGGTGGCCGCCACCGGCCGGCCCGTCGAGGAACTCGTCGATCTGATCGGGCGGTTGGCCCGGGAGCGCGACGCCGGGCGATACGCGGCGGGATGCGAACCCATAGCCGCCGCGGTCGTGACGCGGAACGCGGACGCCGGTCTCCCGGACGACTCCGGAGCCGTCCCGGCCTCCGCAGGTGACGAGTTGCCGGGACACAGTGAAGAAACGTCGGCCACAGGCAGGGACGAGCGACCCGCGCGGACCGTCTTCTGGCCCAGCTGGCTGGCCGCGGCTGCCCTCGTGGTGTGCGGGGCGGCCTATTTCCCGCTGCGGCGGGACGGCGCCCCGCTCCTCGTCTACGGGCTCACCCTCGCCGCGTCCGGGCTGTGCGGGGTGCTGGCCCTCGTGCTGGCCCTGCGGGCCGGCGTGGCGGCGCTGGTCGCGGGGGCGGGGCTGACGGCGGTGCTGGCGGGGGCCGGGTTCATGGAAGTCAGGTTCGCCTCGGCCGAGTTGTCGCGGGCCGTGGCCATCACGGTGGCGCCACCGGGGAGCGCCGGCCTCACCGCGGTGTGCGCCTCCCTGGCCTCGCTGGCCGCTCTGGCGCTGTTGCTGATGGTGCAGATCTCGGAGCGGCATCCCCCGCCCCGGGCGACGGAGTGACCACTGCCGGCCGCGCGGCACCAAGTGCCGCGCGGCCGCTTTGCGTCGAGTGCCGCGCGGGTACCCGGCGGCAGCCCGGCGTCGAGTGTCGTACACATGCCCGGTGGCGAGCGGCAGCCCGAGGTCGGGGGCGAGCCGCGTATCCGGGCAGGGGCATCGGACACGTGCGGACGCCGGGGGCGCGGGCGGGGGCGGGGCGGCAGGGGCCGGGGCCCCGCACCGGGTCGGCGGCGCGCGCCCCGTCAGCCCGGAGCGTGTCGATCGGTGGAATCCGCGGGCCGGGTGGGGACACCGCCGGGGGAGGCGGCACCGGTCGGAGAGGCGGCACCGGTCGGGGCGGGGCCGGTGGGGGAGGCAGCGCCGGCGGGGTCACCGGTCGGGGCGGGACCGTCGGGAGAGGCCCCGTCGGTCTTCGGGTTCGCGGTGGTCGCGGGGCGCAGGGACAGGGCGGTGTCCTTGAGCCGCTCGAGTCCGCGGGCCAGCTGCTGGAAGGGCGACCCGGCCGACGCGCGGGTCTCCTTCTTCGCCGGCAGCAGACCCGCGGCCTCGGACTCCCGGTACGCGGCGAGGGCCTCGTGCGCCTGCTCGGCGGCCTCCCGGTACAGGTCCCGGGACCTGGTCATGGCCTCCAGTGCCTCCGCGTACCTGGTCACCAGCTCCCGCGCCTGCGCGAGCTCCTCCTCGACGGTCGTCAGGTGCCACTGCTCCCGCAGCGCGGTGAGCGCCTCGAGCGCACCGTCCGGCAGCGGCCTCGGCAGCGCGGCGAACCGCGTCACCGCGTCGATGAGTTCCGCCGGCTCCGTGCCGTCCAGGAAGACGCTGCGCACGGAGAACTCCCGCGCCTCGTAGTCCTGCGGTGCCGGGCCGCCGGGCAGGACGACGGCGCCGCCACGGGGCACCTCGGCGCCGAACTCCTCCAGCACCCAGTTGACGGCCCTGAGCCGGTGCGGCGCGGCACGGTGCTCCACGACCCGATCGCGCAGGCCCGGCGGGAGCAGCCGGACCAATGCCGGACGGCCGTGCTCGTCGGGGGTCATGGCCTCGTGGACGACGACGTGGATGGTCCAGCTGTCCCTTGCCGCATGTCGCAGGACGCGCCGGAGCGCCTTGTCGTCGTCCGGGAGCGGGGTGACGTCTGCGAGGCGCAGCCCCGGGGCGGCCTCGTGGTCCCAGCCGGTGCTGGCCTGACGCGGCCAGAACATGGCCACGGGGGAGGGCCACCGAGGGTCCCAGGGCCGCTCCGCCTCCGCCACCAGGACCCAATCCCGCCCCTGGGCGGAGTCACGGTGCGGTGCGAGCGCCAGCCGGGCCCGCACCGTCACGCCCGGCGGCACCTGCCAGCGGGCCTCGAAGACCCGTTCCGCGGACGCCTCGCCGTCGTCCGGTTGCAGACGGTCCTGAAGGACGCCGTCCTCCAGGAGCTTGTCCAAGTGGCGCCGTACGGCGTCCTCGGCGGTCGGTCCGGTGTGGCGGCCCCGGGCCGCCCACACCGTGTGCGGGATCACGGGACGGGGTGAGGAGGAGTTCGACATGAGCCAATCTGCGAGCAGGGGCCGACGTGCGCGTTCCAGTATCGCCAAGCCGGATCACGACCGACCGGGCGGGGGCCCTGTCGCAGGTGAACCCGCGTGTCCTCGTCGGTCCTGGCCGGTTCAGCCGGGCTGTGCGGACCGGCCGGCCCCGACCAGTTGGCCGGTGATGTCCGCGGTGTCCGCCGCGGGCGGCGGCGTGACGTCGACACGCGTCCCGAAGTCCTTGAACTTCAGCACCGTCGTACTCGTCACCTGCGCGTTCTGCTTCCCCGGCGTCCGTTGCCCCAGCGGGTGGAGGGTCAGGCGCACGCGCTCCTGCCGCAGACGGCCCCGGCCGTCCAGCCACAGATCCACCGGTGGCGACGACGTGCCCAGTTCGTGCCTCAGTTCCTCCGACTGCGCGGAGTTGCCCCCCGCCAGGGCCGACACCGGCACGGCCACCCGGTAGTGCGTGGTGCTCGTGCCGTCGACGGTGCCGGTGCCGACGCGGGTCACGTCGCGGGCGCGCACCCCCTTGAGACAGCGGAGCGGCCCGATGGAGTCGCTCACCTGCGACTGCCCGGCGGAGCCCGACCTGGTGAGCCGGGCCAGGTCGATCTTCATCCATGTCTTGCCACCCGGCAGGTCCGCCCGTTGCGGGCCCGAGGGCTTCTGGTACGCGACGCCGTCGACGACGCGCTGCTCGATCCGCGCGCCCCGCGAGGTCAGGGTCATCCGGCTGGCGCCGTCCTTCAGGGCCACCACGCCACTGCCGTGCGCGGCGACCTGCTGCCCCTCGGTGACCGCCGTGCCGACGACGGTCAGCTTCGCGGTGCCGGCGGCCACGGTCCGCCGGTAGGCGTCCTGGACGGCCTGCGCCTGCGACGTGGCGCCCTGCCCGGCAGCTGCGTCCCCGGCCGCGGACCCGGAGCCCTCGGAACCGCCGCAGCCGGCTGACCCGCTGATCAGTACCAGCGTGGCCACAGCACTTCCGATGTGCGCTCGCGACACGATGCACTCCTCCCAAGTCGGGCGGCTCTCCGTTTGGTTGACCCGCCCCGGTTTCCCCACCCGGCCCGTGTCACGCACGAAGAGGGCGGCAGGACGACCGGGTTCGGCCGCCGACCGATACCGCCCTCGGCCGGTGGCACCACTTGGCCGCGGGTGCGCTCGGCGCGCGCGGGCTCAGCAGCCCTCCTCCATGCGCCGCTGGTCCTCCTCGTCCCAGGCGCGGGTGTCGCGCGGCTCCACATAGGGCTCGCCGTCCGCCGGGTGCCCTCCGTCGATCACACGCTGACGCGCCATCTCCGCGTCGAACTCCAGGCCGAGCAGAATGGCCAGATTGGTGACCCACAGCCAGACGAGGAAGACGATGACGCCGGCCAGCGTGCCGTAGGTCTTGTTGTACGAGCCGAAGTTGCCCACGTAGAAGGCGAAGCCCGCCGACGCCACCAGCCAGATGAGCAGGGCGACCAGGCTGCCCGGCGTGACCCACTTGAAACCGCGGATCTTCGCGTTGGGAGTGGCCCAGTACAGCATCGCGATCATGATGGTGACCAGGAGGACCAGGACCGGCCACTTCGCGATGGACCATGCGGTCAGCGCCGCGTGACCCATGCCGAGCGCGGTCCCGGCCTGCCGGGCCAGGCTGCCGGTGAAGACGACGATCAGGGCGCTGGCGACGGCGAGCACCATGAGGGTCAGGGTCAGTGCGACCCGCAGCGGCAGCACCTTCCACAGCGGGCGCCCTTCGGGCACGTCGTACACCGCGTTGGCGGCGCGGATGAACGCGGCGACATATCCGGAGGCGGACCACACCGCGCCCAGCAGCCCCACCACCGCCAGTACGGAGCCCAGTCCCGCGCTGCTCTGCAGTTGTTCCACCGCCCGGGAGATGATGTCCCGCGCGGAACCCGGCGTGAGTTTCCGCAGGTTGTCGAGCACCTGCTGGGTGGCCGACTGTCCGGCGACCCCGAGCAGGGAGACCAGCACGAGCAGCGCAGGGAACAGTGACAGCACGCCGTAGTAGGTCAGGGCGGCGGCGCGGTCACTGAGTTCGTCGGCCTGGAACTCCGCGACGACCCGGCGGAGCACCGCGAGCCAGGAGCGGCCCGGCAGCTCGGTGGGCGAGTCCGGAGCATCGCGGTCGGACGCCTCGCCGGGCCCGAACGCACCGGGCTGGAACTTCTCCGACCCGGACTCCTCGTGCCCGGCCCGACGCCCACGGCCCTGTTCGCTCCCGTGTTCGCGCCCGGTGTCCTCGTCGTGCGTGCGGGTGTCCTTGCCACTGGTGTGTTCCCGATGTCCGGGAAGGTGCAGACCGTCCATGGATTTCGGATGTCCCCGACGGCCGTGATCACGCCCGCCGCCGCGCACACGGGGCGCATGGCGCGCGCCCGGCCTCGCCCCCGCACACCCGTGTCGGCCGGCGGGCCCGGGCTTCGACAATGGGGCGCGGACGGGGCCCGCCCACCATCCGCATCGGGGTGGGTCCCGTCTAGGCTCCGCTGGCCCTCAGCATGTCCTCACGTTCGACGATCTTCACGCGTGCCCGGCCCTGTGGTTCGCCCAGCCGCCTTTCCGCGGCGTCCAGGCGGTACCAGCCCTCCCAGGTGGTGAAGCGGATGTTCCGCTCGGTGAGGAAGGCGTCGACGGCCTCCGGCGCGGGGGAGACGGGCGTGTGCAGCCGCCCGCTCGCGTGGTCGTCCAGCAGATTGGCGACCGTCTCGTTGGCGTCGCCCTTGGTGTGGCCGATGAGGCCCACGGGACCACGCCGGATCCAGCCGGTGACGTACGTGGACTGCACGTGCTCGCCGCTCTCGCCGACGATCCGGCCTCCCTGGTCCGGAACCGTGCCGGTGTCGATGTCCCAGGGCAGCTTGGGCAGCTTGTCGGACAGGTAACCCACCGCGCGGTACACCGCCGTGACGTCCCAGTCCTTGAAGGTGCCGGTGCCCTTGACATTGCCGGTGCCGTCGAGGGCGGTGCGCTCGGTGCGCAGGCCGACGACCCTGCCGTCCTCGCCGAGTATCTCGGCCGGGGACTCGAAGAAGTGCAGGAACAGCCTGTGCGGCCGGTCGCCGATGTCGCGGATGGCCCAGTTCTCCAGCGTCTTGGCGACCATGTCGGCCTGCTTGTTCGCGCGCCGGGTCGCGATCGAGCCCTCGTCGTAGTCGATGTCCTCGGGGTCGACGACGACCTCGATGGTGGGGGAGTGGTCCAGCTCGCGCAGTTCCATCGGGCTGAACTTCGCCTGCGCCGGGCCGCGGCGGCCGAACACGTGGATCTCCAGCGCCCTGTTGGCCTTCAGGCCCTCGTACACGTTCGGCGGGATCTCGGTCGGCAGCAGCTCGTCGGCCGTCTTGGCCAGGATGCGCGCCACGTCGAGGGCGACGTTGCCGACACCGAGGACGGCGACCTTCTCGGCCTCCAGCGGCCAGGTGCGCGGCACGTCCGGGTGCCCGTCGTACCAGGACACGAAGTCGGCGGCGCCGTAGGAGCCGTCGAGGCCGATGCCGGGTATGGACAGGTCGCGGTCTGCCGTGGCGCCGGTGGAGAAGATCACGGCGTCGTAGAAGGCGCGCAGGTCGTCCAGGCCGATGTCGGTCGGATAGTCGACGTTGCCGAAGAGGCGGACCTGCGGCTTGTCCAGCACCTGGTGGAGAGCCGTGACGATGCCCTTGATGCGGGGGTGGTCGGGGGCGACGCCGTAGCGGATCAGGCCGAACGGGGCCGGCATCCGCTCGAAGAGGTCGATGGACACGCCCGGGTCGGCGGCCACGTCGGACTTGAGCAGGGCGTCGGCGGCGTAGATCCCGGCGGGGCCGGCTCCGACGATGGCTACCCGCAGGGGGCGGGACATGATCAGGTTTCCCTTCGAGCGGTGACAGGCGACTCGTCGGCAACCCTAAACTAAGGCAAACCTAAGTGGTACGCGGGTCCCGTCTATGGGCCCATAAGCCAGGTTTATGAGACGGGTCCGGGTGAGAGGACGGACCGGATCGGGTCGGGCATGGTGGACATGTGATCGTGTTGGCCGCGTGCTTCGCCGTCCTGGGAGCCGCCAGCAACGCCACGGGTACGGCCTTCCAGCGGAAGGCGGCCTCGACCGTCTCGCGCGGTGGCGGGCTGCGGCTGCTGCTCGCCCTGGCGCGCCGTCCGGCCTGGCTGATCGGCATCGGCGGGGTGATGGGCGCCGCCCTGTTCCAGGCGATGGCCCTGGTGAACGGGCCCATGGCGCTGGTGCAACCGCTGTTCATCCTGGAACTGCCGTTCGCCCTGCTCATCGCCGCCCCGCTGATGCACCGCCGGCTGCCGCCCGCCGGCTGGTGGGCCGTGGGGGGCGTCGTCGCCGGGCTGGTGCTGATCCTGGTGTCGGCCGCGCCCTCCGGCTCCACCAACCAGGCGGCCATGGTGCGCTGGATCCCGGCCCTCGCGCTGTGCCTCGGCCTCATGACGCTCGCGGTGTTCCTCGCCCGCCCGGGACGCCCGCCCCTGTTCAGGGCCGCGATGCTGGGCGGGGCCGCCGCCATCGGCAACGCCCTCACCGCCGCGCTGCTGAAGTCCGCCACCGACACGCTCGCGGACACCGGCTTCGGGGCCTTCCTGCGCACCTGGCAGACGTACGGGTTCGCGCTCGTCGGGGTCGCCGCGCTGCTGCTGCTCGAAAACTCACTCCAGGCCGGTTCGTTGGCGGCCTCCCAGCCCGCGCTGACCATCGGAGACGCCACGGTCAGCCTGCTGCTGGGCGTCACGCTGTTCAGCGAGGAGGTCCGCACCGGCTGGTGGGTGGTGCCCGAGGCGCTGGGAGCCGGGCTCATTCTGTGGGGGGTGCTGCGGCTGACCCACGTCGTCCCGCACATCCAGCAGACCCTGGTGGGCGACGTGCGGCCCGATCAGTGAACACCGGCCGGGCAGAGCCGTACGGTCATACCCTTCGCACCACGGGGTACCGGCTGCCCCATGACTCCTGAGGTGCTTACCCCCGCGTCGCACGCACGGGGCGCGGACCAGCTGCGGCGGCTGCACGGCGCGTACGCGGCCGGCACGGCCCTGTGGACCGTCTCCCTCTTCGTGGCCCTCCTGGGTCACGAAGGCGACGTCCGGCAGGTCGTCCTCCTGCTCGCCCTCCTGGCGGCCTTCGCCCTGCTGTGGCTGTGGTCGACCTGGCTGCTGTGGAGGGGCGGTGACCCGGGCGGGCCCCGGCCGCGACGCTGAGGGCCGCCCCGGACTCCGCCCTCACCCGGGGAAGCGGCCGGCGGAACGCAGGGCCCAGCGGCGCTCGGCGTACGCCAGGTCGTCCCGCCACAGCCGTCCCGCGGCCAGCCGGATCAGCGGCCGCAGCAGCGGCGCCGCCCGCCGCGCCACGGCGAAACCCGGCCGGTCGGAGGCGGCCACGACGGCCTCCACGACCGCGGTGCGCGGCCGGCCCAGTCCGTCCGGGCCGAGCGGGGTGGCATGGGTCTCGACCACGGATCCACGTCCCTCGCCCTCGGTGATGTGCATGACCACGGTGCGCGGCTCGGGAGCGGTGAACACCGCCCGCACCGGAACGACCAGACGCCCGGCCACCTTGAAGGAGACGTCCACGACGAAGCCCCCGCCGCCCCCGTCCGCGCGACCCGGCACCCCGGCGACCGTCAGGTCCACGAAGGAGTACGGGTGGAACCACGCACCGTGCCACGGGTCCAGCCGGTTGGCGACCACGTCCTCGGGCTCACAGACACCGACGCCGACATGGACCGCGTCCAGCGCGGCCGAGGCGACCGGCCGGACCGGAACCACCGGAGCGGGGGTCGGTGCTTCGCCCCCGATGTCGTCCAGCCGCACCCACACCAGTACGCCGTCGTCGTGCACCGGCAGCGGCTCCCAGCCGGCGAACGGCGTGCCGTCCAGGGCGAGTCCGTGCCAGTGGCACACGAGCCTGCCGCACCGGACCCGGCTCTCCGCGAGGGGCGCGCCCAGGTGCGGGCAGACACCGGGCCCGGCCACCATCCGTCCCCGGCCGTCGCGCCAGACGACGACCTCCCGTCCGCCGACCGTGCGGGCCAGGGGACGGTCACCGCGCACGTCCCGAGTGGCCCCGACCACGTACCAGTTGCCCGACGGCCGTGCCTGAGCCCGTTTCAGCGCCTCGGAGATGACGGCGGGCCGGGCCTCGCGCCAGGTGGGGTGCTGCCGTTCCCAGGCAACGGGGTGCCTGCGCAACCGCAGCGGGAGGCGGCCCCGCCGCGCGGGCGGCTCGGATGTCACGCGACCTCCTGATGTGCCGGTGCGGGCGGGGACCCCGCCGAGGGTGGGGACGAGGACCGTGCGGGCGACGCCGTCGGCCGTGCCGCCCCGCGCCGGGCCCGGCGGCGCGCACCCAGGCGGGCCGCGGTCACCCGGACGAGGCCGTCCACGGCGACCGCGGCGCGGCGCCTGCGCGGTACCACCGCACGCCGGTGCACGACGTCGTGGCCGGAGCCGGCGATGACGTCGAGGATGCCGGAGTACAGCACGAAGGCGGTGCGGATGCAGGGCCGGGACACCGGGTCGAGCATGGCGATGCCCGGCGCCGCCTCGCGGTAGACCCCGCGGGTGAGATCCTCGAAGGCCCGCAGCGCCTGGGTGATGCGCCGGTCCGGCCGGCCGCGGTCCCGGCTCCAGCGCAGCAGTTCCCGGTCGACGCCGTGCGCCCGCAGCAGGTCGGCGGGCAGGTACACACGGTCCCGGTCGAGGTCCTCGCCCACGTCCCGCAGGAAGTTGGTGAGCTGGAAGGCCACGCCGAGCGCGGCCGCGTGCGGTGCGGCCTCCTCGCGGGGCACCACCGTCCCGAGGACCGGCAGCATCTGCAGTCCGATGACCGCCGCCGAGCCGTGCATGTACGCCCGCAGGTCGGCGTAGGTGGCGTAGCCGGTGACCTCCAGGTCGCTGCGCATGGCGGTCATGAAATCGCCGAAGTGACGGTGGTCGATCGCGTAGCGGCGCGCGGTGTCCGCCAGGGCCCGGACCGTCGGCTCGGCACTGCGGCCCGCGCGCAGACCCGCCGCGAGGTCTTCCTGGAGGCGGGCAAGGGCCCCGGCGCGCCGATCGGCGCTCTGCGTGGGATCCAGGGAGTCGACGATGTCGTCCGCCCAGCGCGCGAAGCCGTACAGGGCGTGCACCGCCGGGCGGCGCTCGACGGTCAGCAGACGGGTGGCGAGGAAGTACGTCTTGCCGTGCCGGGCGTTCAGGCGCCGGCAATGGGCGTAGGCCCGGCGCAGCGAGGGATCGGTGATGCCCGCCGCGTCGAGCTCCCGGTCGGTCATGACGCCGCTCCCTCCGCCACCGAGGGGGCGGCCCTGCGGGGCCGCCGGGGGCGGACCGTGCCGCCGGTGATACGGGCCGCGGCCAGCTTCCCGGACAGCAGGACGGTCGGCACCCCGACGCCGGGGGTGGTTCCGCAGCCGGCCAGAACGGCGTTCTCGGTGCCGCGCACGAGATTGCGCGGCCGGAAGGGACCCGTCTGCGTGAAGGTGTGGGCGGCCGAGAAGGGGGTGCCCGCGGCAAGACCCCGGGCGTGCCAGTCGGCCGGGGTGACCAGGCACTGCTGCTCGATCGCGGCTCCCATGCCGGTCAGTCCCCGCTGCTCCAGCACCCGCAGCAGCGCGTCCCGGTAGCGCGGGGCGAGATCGCCCCAGTCGGCGGCGGAGGGACCGATGTCCGTGTTGGGACAGGGCGCAAGGACGTAGTGCAGATGGCGTCCTGGGGGAGCGAGGCCCGGGTCGGTGGCGGTGGGGCGGGTGATCAGCAGGGACGGGTCGCTCATGAGCTCGCCGGTCCGGGTGAGTTCGTGGAACGTGCGCCGCCAGGCCCGGCCGAACGACAGGGTGTGGTGGGCCAGTTCGGGCCACGTGCGGTCGCAACCCGCGTGCAGGACCACGGCGGAGGGCGCGTGGGTGATCCGCACCGGCCGGCGCGGGGCGCGGCCCAGCAGCCGGTAGGCCACGGGGAGGTCCGGCGTGAGGACGACGGCGTCGCACGGGGTGCGGCCGTCGGCCGCCACGACCGCGGTGACGCGGTCACCGGCCCGTTCGAGCCGGGTGACCTCCTGCCCGAACCGCAGGTCCGCCCCCGCTCCCGCGGCGGCGTCCGCCATCGCCCGCGGCAGGGCGTGCATGCCGCCGCGCGGGAAGTACACCCCGGCGACCGTGTCCATGTAGGCGATCACCGCGTAGGCGGCGAGCGCACGGTCCGGCGCGACCCCCGCGTACAGGGCCTGGAAGGAGAAGACGCGGCGCAGCCGCTCGTCGTGCAGGTACCGGGCGATACGGGCGTCCAGGCGTCCGAAGCCGCCCAGCGCGGCCAGCCGGGCCAGGTCCGGGGTCAGCAGCGCGAGGGGCGAGTCGAAGTTGGCGTCGATGAAACGGCGCATCTGGGCCCGGTGGAGCCGTTCGAGCCAGTGGCGCAGCCGCCGGTAGCCCGCCGCCTCGGCGGGGCCGGCGAAGCGCTCGATCTCCGCCTCCATCGCCTCGGCCGCGGTGTGCACGTCGAGGACGCTGCCGTCGGCGAAGCGGGCCCGGTACGCCGGGTGCAGCGGCACCAGGTCGACGCGGTCACGGATGCACTCACCGACCGCGGCGAAGGCCTCGTCGGCGATGTCGGGCATGGTCAGCACGGTCGGCCCGGTGTCCATCGAGTAGCCGCCGCGGACCAGCCGCCCCGCGCGCCCCCCGGGCCGGGCGCCCCGTTCGACCACGGTGACCCGGCGCCCGGCGCCGAGCAGGTGCAGCGCGGCGGAGAGACCGGCGAGACCGGCGCCCACGACCACCACATGGTCGCTGCGGCCCGGAAGCGTCCGGCTCATCGGCCGGTCACCCGCGACCCACCGGAGAGCCGCACACCCGGGCCCGAGCCGTCGTCACCCGGCGGGGCGCCGCGGCCCGTTCCCGGCACAGTCCCCGGCGCGCACACGGGGTCTCGAAGGCGGCGTGCGGCCCGCGGTTCGAGTGCGGCTGAGGCCAGGTGCCTCAGCCCCTGCGCGGCCGGCCGGCCGAACTTCGCCCCCACCGTGTCCGCCGCACCGGTGGCGGGCAGCGGACACCCCGGCCCGCCCGCCACGTCGCCGTCGACGGCGCGCAACACCCGCGTGCCGGTGTCCGGCACCACCGCACGGCGCTGCTCGCCCGCCCCCTCCGCGTCGCTCCGGCGCACGGGCGGGGCCGCGGGGAGCCCGACGGCACGGTGCGGCCCCGGCGACGGTTCCCCCGCCAGGTGGTCCTTCGCCTGCGTGGAGCGCATGTCGGGTTCCTCTCGCCTGATCGAAGCCGGATTCCCCAGTCATTCCGCGCCGGTGGGCGAGGCGGATGCGCCGAAAGGGCGTCAGGGACGAGGCCTGCGGCATCCGGGTGTACGGCGCGTCCTCCGGCTCCGCCTGAAACCGACCGGCCGGGGCACCCGACACGCCCGTGCGGGTTGCATCCGTCCCGGTACGCGAACCGGAATGCTTCCGGTGACGCCCGGGCCCGGGCGGTGCGGTGCGGAGGGAGGCCGGCAGTCGTGCTCGACGCGGACGTCGCCATCGTCGGTGCGGGAGCCGCAGGACTGTCCCTGGCCCACCGGCTGGCCCACCGGCCCTCCGGAGCACGCCGTCTGTCGGTCGTTCTCCTGGCGGCGCCGCCCGGCCCACTGCGTCCGCCGAGCCGTACGTGGTGCTACTGGGAGGCCGGCTCCGGTCCGTACGACGCGGCGCTCACGAGGTCCTGGCGGCGCCTGCGCATCCACTCACGGCAGGGGCGCGGCATCGAGGACGACATCACACCGCTGCGCTACAAGATGCTGAGGTCGGACGACTTCGAGTCGCTCGTCGACCGCGCGGTGGCCGCAAGCCCGGACACGACGCGGATCCAGGCCGCCGTGGAGAGCGTGGAGCAGGTCGCCGACGGCGCCGTGGTGCGGGCCCGCTCAGCCGACGGCAGTCCACTCTGCGTGCGGGCGCGCTGGGTGTTCGACTCCCGCCCCCTGAACAGCCTCCCGGCGGCTCGTACCACCCTGCTGCAGCACTTCCACGGCTGGTTCGTGCGTCACGAACGGCCGGTCTTCGACCCGGAAGCCGTGGAACTGATGGACTTCCGCACCCCGCAGCCGCCGCACGGGCTGTCGTTCGGTTACGTGCTGCCCACCGGCCGCCGTCAGGCACTGGTCGAGTACACCGAGTTCTCGCGGGCCGTCCTGTCGCGGGAGCGCTACGAGGCCGCGTTGCGGCACTACACCACCGACGTGCTCGGCCTGCGCGGTCTGACGGTCACCGGGACGGAGTCGGGGGTGATCGCGATGACGGACGCCCCGTTCGCCCGGCAGGCCGGGCCGTCGATCTTCCGGATCGGCGCCGCCGCGGGCGCCACCCGCCCGTCCACCGGCTACACTTTCGCGGCCGTGCAGCGGCAGACCCGGGCCGTGGCGGCCGCTCTTCGCGCGGGACGCCGTCCGCTGCCACCGCCCGCGCACCCGGCCCGCTTCCGTGCCATGGACGCCGTCCTGCTGCATGCCCTGGACAGCGGCCGCGTCGACGGCGCCGCCTTCTTCACCCAGTTGTTCGCCCGCGTTCCGGCCCAGCGGCTGCTGCGCTTCCTGGACGGCGGGACCCGCCCGTACGAGGACCTCTCCATCGGTCTGCGCACCCCCGTCCTCCCCATGCTGCGCGCCGCGCTCGAACTGCCCCGCCTGCCCCGCCGCCCCTTCCCGGACCCATGACGGCGGTTCGTCACCCCCGCCCGGCTTCCGCACGCCGGGTCCGACCGGCTTCCGCTCGAGGAGACCGCATGACCGTGTTGCGCGACCACGCCCTGGCCGCCGCCTTCGACCACGCCGCACGCAGTTACGACACGCTGGTGGCGGCCAACCCCGGCTATCACGCGCACCTGCGGCGCTCGGTCCGTCGCCTGGGACTGCCGCACGGGGGGAGCGGCCTGAAGGTCCTGGACCTCGGGTGCGGCACGGGCGCCTCGACCGCCGCCCTTGCCGCCGTGCTGCCCGGCGCCGAGATCACCGCGGTGGACGCGTCCGCGGGGATGCTGGAGCGGGCCGCCGCCAAGCCGTGGCCGCGGGGCGTCACATTCGTGCACGCCCCGGTGGAGCACCTCGCCGAGGCCGGGGTGAGCGGCCCGTACGACGCGGTCTTCGCCGCCTATCTCCTGCGCAACGCCGCCGACCCGGACCGCGTGCTCGCCACGGCTCGCGATCTCCTGGCGCCGTACGGCCGGCTGGCGGTGCACGAGTACACGCTCAGCGGCCGGGCCGTGGACCGCGCGGTGTGGACGGCGGTGTGCGGCGGCCTGGTGCTGCCGGTGGCGACGCTGCTCGGCGACGGCCCGCTCTACCGCCATCTGTGGCGCAGCGTCGTCGACTTCGACACCGCGGAGCGGCTCGCGGCCCGGGTCGCCGCGGCGGGGTTCGCCCCGGTGCGGGTGCTGCCGCTGCCGGGCTGGCAGACCGGCATCACCCACACGGTCGTCGCCCGACGGGCGGACCGCGGTGCCGGGGGTACCCGATGACCGGCGGCCGGCCGGAGGGCGCCGCCCGCCGCGGCCGCGACCGCCGCGCCCGCGTCCTGCCACCGGTTCCGGGGGCACCACGGATCAGCGGGGCCCACCGGCCTGGCGCCGCCGTGATCGGCGGCGGCATCGCCGGACTGGCGGCCGCCACCGCCCTGGCGGAACGCGGAGTCGACGTCACCCTCTACGAGCGCGAACCGGCACTCGGCGGACGCGTGGCGGGATGGCCGGACCTCCTGCGCGACGGCACGCCCGTGACGATGAGCCGGGGCTTCCACGCCTTCTTCCGCCAGTACTACAACCTGCGCGGACTGCTGCGCCGCACCGATCCGCGCCTGACCCGCCTGACCGGTCTGCCGGACTACCCCCTGTGGCACAACGCCGGAACGCGGGACGGCTTCCGGCACGTTCCGCGGACCCCGCCCTGGAGCGCCGTCGGCTTCGTGACCCTCAGCCCCTCCTTCGGGGTCCGCGATCTGGCGCGGATGCGCCCGTCAGCAGCACTGCCGCTGCTCGACGTGCGAGTCCCCGAGGTGTACGCGCGTCTGGACCACGTCAGCGCCTCCGACTACCTGGACTCGGTCCGCTTTCCCCCGGCGGCGCGCCACCTCGCGTTCGAGGTGTTCTCCCGCAGCTTCTTCGCCGACCCGGCCCGGCTGTCGGCCGCCGAGATGGCGCTGATGTTCCACATCTACTTCCTCGGATCCGCCGAGGGACTGCTGTTCGACGTTCCGGACGAACCCTTCCCGACCGCCCTGTGGGAGCCGCTGGCCGCCTACCTGCGCGGGCACGGTGCCCGCCTGCGCACCGCCACGCCCGTCGAGAGCGTCGCACCGGGTCGCGGCGGCGGGTTCACCGTCGCCGCGCGGGACGGCTCGGGGCACCACGACGCGGTGGTGCTGGCCCTGGACGTCGCGGGACTGCGGAGCCTCGTGGAGCGCTCCCCGCGGCTCGGTGACGCTCAGTGGCGCGAACGGATCCAACGCCTGCGCACCGCACCGCCGTTCCTGGTGTCGCGCCTGTGGCTGGACCGTCGCGTGGCGCGCGACAGGCCCGGATTCCTCGGTACGAGCGGGTACGGCACCCTCGACAACGTCAGCGTGCTCGACCGCTGGGAGGGCGAGGCGTCCCGCTGGGCCGCACGCACGGGCGGATCGGTGGTGGAACTGCACGCGTACGCGCTGCCCGAGGACGCGGCCCGGGACGTGGAGCAGAAGCGCCTTCTGGGGCAGTTGCACCGCGTCTACCCCGAGACCCGGGCGGCCCGGATCGTGGACGAACGGCACGAGTGGCGGGCCGACTGTCCCCTGTTCCCGGTGGGCGGATACGGCGACCGCCCCGCCGTGCGCACCTGCGACCCGGGTCTCGTGCTGGCCGGTGACCTGGTGCGCACGGATCTGCCGGTGGCGCTGATGGAGCGGGCGGCCACCAGTGGCTTCCTGGCGGCCAACGTGTTGCTGGAGCGCTGGGGCGTGCGCGGTCAGACCCTGTGGACCGTGCCCGGCCAGGGCCGCAACCGGACGCTGCGCGCACTGGCCCGGTGGGGCCGCCCCGCGGGGGAACGAACCTCTCCCGGCTCGGGCGCTGCGCCCTGAGCGCACCGCGTGAGCTCGGCGTCCGGAACACCGGAGTCCGACGGCACACGGTCAGGGCCCGCGGCCTTCAGAGCGCCGGTCCGTCGAAAGGACGGGTCCCGCAGCACATGCGGTACCGGTCGAGGGACCGTCCGAGCTCCTCCTGCTCGCCCGGCGGCAGTGTGCCGCCCTGGGCGAACGCCAGGATGTGCTCGGCCAGGATCCGCAGCTTGGTGTTGGTCCGCTGCGAGACGTCCCGCAGCACGCGCCACGCCTCCTCCGGGGCGACCCGGCCCAGCACCACCACGGCACCGATCGCCTGGTCGATGACGGCGTGGGAGGTGAGGGCGCGCTGGAGATGCCGGTTCTCCTCCTCAAGATGCTCGTGCTCGATCGCCAGGTCGGTGGCGGACAGCAGACGCAGCGGATCGCGCTTGGATATGACGAAGAACGCCATGGACTCCCCTCGGTGCGCGGACGGCCTCACGGGACGGCTTCCCCCGTGCCCGGGACCGCACACGCCCCGGCAAGGGCGCGCCCAGCGGTCCCGGTCGGCGGGGTCTCGGTCGGCATCGGCCTCGGACATCTCCTCCTCCCTCGGCCATGCCGCCGCTTCGGTGAGGTGGTCGTAGGTGTTGGTGACGTCGAGCATGCGGCCCAGGAATCCGGGCCGGTTGTCCAGGTGCGGGGTGACGCGGGCCGCTCCGGTGCGTCTGCGGATCACAAGCAGTGCGGCCAGACCCATGGAGTCCAGCCACGTCAGCTGGGCGAAGTCCAGGCGCAGCTCCTGGCGGGGTGCGCCGGTCGCCCCGGGACGCGTCAGCTGCCGGGAGACGGTGTCGACCAGGTCCTCGCTGGTGTCGTGCTCGAGGTCCCCGGTCACCCGGACGGTGAGGACGGTGGGTGCGGTCTCGACGACGATGACCTGGAACGGCCCGGGTTGCAGGGCGGCCATGCGCGGCCCCTGGAACCGGGAGAGGACACGGACGACCGGTGGCGGGCGAGGGCGCCGGCGCCCGCCTCCAGCAGCGACGAGGACCGGGGGAAGTCGCGCAACTGCCCGCCGAGGGCGTCCAGCCCCGCCATGAGGGAGTGAGCGGGCACGCCCCGGGCCGTGAGGATGTCCGCGGTCCAGGTGAGGAAGGTCCCGAACAGCTCGGCGTCGTCGACGTACAGCGCGGTGGCCAGGAAGTCGACGATGTGGGCGACGTCCTCCGCGGTCCGCTCCCGTTGGGCGTCGTCGTACACCGCCATGTCGGGGAACCGCCGCTCCAGGTCCACCAGGGTCTGCTTGACCAGTTGGGGGCGGGACCGGAGGACCAACGTGTACTCCTGGTCGGCCAGGTGGGGCAGGTCGTCGACGGCCTGCCGCGCGGCCCAGGGATCCGGGCGGGGCGGTGCGCCCTGCAGAACGGCCGCCGCACCGCGGGCGTCGGCCGCCCAGCCGTCGGCGCCGAGCAGCCGGGCGTGGCGGCCGTCGGGTCCGAAGGCGGCGCCGCCCGCCAGGACGGGAATGCCGACGGCCCGGCAGGCGGTGATGGCCGCGTGCGCGGTGGGCAGGCGGGTGGGCAGCGAGGAGGAGAGCAGGACCGCGTCCGGATTGGTCCGGTGCAGATCGGCGATCAGGTGCGGGGTCGGTGTCTGTGCTCCCAGGTAGTCCACCTGCCAGCCGCGCAGCCGCAGTACCTCGGCGACGAGCCGCGCGGGCAGCGCGTGCCACTCGCCGTCGACGCAGGCGACCGTCACCCGCCCGCCGGCCCGGGTGCGACGGTCGCGGTCGTGGCCGACCAGCGCGGCGACGGCGCGTTCGTTGATCGCCGTGGCGGCGTGCTCCTGCGCGACGGTGATCCGGTTCGCGGCCCATTCGGTGCCCACCCGCCGCTGCACGCCGCCGATCACCTCGAGCAGCAGGGCTTCCTCGTCCAGCCCGGCGGCGCGGCCCGCCCGCACCACGTCCACCGCCGCGTACTCGTCGCCGTCGATCACTGCCGCCCACAGGCGCTCTACCGTGGAGCCCGGTGGGTGCCCGTCCTCCGGCTGGGCCCCTGGGGGTTTCGTTCGGATCACCTCGAATCAGGCCGCGGATCATGGTGGGGTGCATCGCAAGGCGGAGCATGACCCGCGTACTGGGCGTACTCGGGTGATGCGACAACGCGGCGAGGTGCCGTGCCGGGCGCCGCGGGCCCGGTGTGATCCGAACGACACCCCCTGGGTGCCGGTGGGGCTGCGGTCATTGCTTCCTCCTGTGCCGTGGCTCCGTCCCGTCCACGGAGCCGTGACCGTTGACGACGCACCGCGGGTCCGACTTCGGCGCGCTGATGGCGACGGCCGCCATGTCGTCGTGCCGGCCCGAGCCGAGCCACTCGGCGGCCAGCATCTGCACCCGCTCCACGACCGCTTCGGCCGGCAGACCGCCGCACTCCGACAGCGCCTGGGTGAGCCGTAGTTCGCCGAAGAGTTCGCCGCCGAGCGGCCCGCCGCGCGCCTCGGTGATGCCGTCCGTGTACAGCAGGCAGGTCTCGCCGGGAGCGAGAACCGTCTCGGCCGTCCGGGCCCGCACGCTGGGCATCGCTCCGACCAGCCTGCCGCGGGTGGGTGCCTCCTCGACCCTGCCGTTCCTGCGCAGCAGGAGGGGCGGCGGGTGGCCGGCGCTGGTCAGCCGCAGGTGCACGCGCCCGGCGCGGCGCCGGGCGGAGGCCAGCACGAGGGTGGCGAACCGGGTGTGGTGCGAGGTCAGCAGCGCGCTGTTGAGCAGGTCCAGCATCTGCTGGTGGTCACCGGCCAGCGGCAGCAGCGCCTGCAGTGTGTTGCGGATCTTGCCGGTGAGGACGGCGGCCTCCAGACCCTTGCCCGCCACGTCCCCGAGGACGACCAGGGACTCCTGCGAGGGGTCCGCGCCCGGGTGGACGTCGTAGAAGTCACCGCCGACGCGTTCGGTGTCCTTGGAGGGGCGGTAGCTGCCCGCGTACTCGACACCGTGCACCTGTGTCAGCGTCGGCGGCAGTAATTCCCGCATCAACGTCGCCGTGATGTCGGCCTGTTCGGCGTATATGCGCGCCGTGGACAGGGCGGCTCCGGCCCGGGCGGCGAACAGCCGGGCGAAGACCTCCTCGCCTTCGCTGAACGCGCGTTCGGTGCCGGCGCGCAGCAGGATGAGAGCACCGGCCGGGACGCCGTGCCCCGGCAGCGGGGTGACGATGACCGATCCCGGCGGACCGGCGAAGCCGTCGGGAACCACCCAGGCGGGGATGTCGTCCGGGTTGATCCATCGCGTCGGCACCGGCGGGAAGCCCTTGAGCGCCTCGGCCAGGCCGGGTACCGCCGTCGTGTCGATCGCACGGACGTCCTGGACGACGGGACAACCCGCCTGCGCGAGGGTGAACGGGTGACGGTGACCCTGCGCGGGGGCGACCACGACGGCGGCGTCCGCCATGTGGTCCGCCGCCATGCGGGCGGTCAGCTCCATGCAGCGCGACACGTTGAGCGACGACAGCAGCCTGCTCGACACCTCGGCCAGGATGCCGGTGCGTTCCTGTTCGCTGCGCAGGGCCTCCTCGGCCACCCGCCGGTCGGTGTCGTCGACGAGCCACCACACCACGTCCCCGTCGTCGCTCGGCGTGGGGTGCGCGTCGAAGACGCGGCCCGCGATGGGTCCCGACCGCTCGCCCGGGGCCGGCTCGCCCGATCCCTGCGCCAGCCGGCGGTGGGCCTCCGCCAACCAGGAGGGGACCGCGTCGCGCAGCCAGTCGCCGGTCGCCACTTCGGGCAGCAGCGTCCTCGCGACGTCGTTGAGGTCGATGACGCCCCCGCTCCGGTCGACGACCAGCACGGGATACGGCGCACCGCTCCACGCGGTGCCGACGCTCGAACCCGCACCGCGCGGACCGACGGGTGAACTGGATGAAGAAGCCACGAGCGGGGGAACGCGGACCGCGTGCCCCACCACCTCTCTGCCTCGAATCTCTCTGCCTGGAAAAGGTTGCCTGATGGCAACCGTCTCGCACCTGGCGGGGCAATGCAAGGCATGGGCAAGGCGGTTGTCGGAGCGTCACCGGCTCCGGGATGCGTCACGTGTTCGACCCTTCCCTCGTACGCGGAAAGCCGGGTCCCGTCGCCGCCGGAACCGTCAACGTGGAACGTGATGAACGATGGTGACGGCCGCAGGCCCGTGTCTCAGGCGTGTTCCGTCCAGGTCGGTTCCGCGAGGGACGGCCGAGAGGTGGTGATCACACTCAGTGGCGAATTCGACGTCGAGTCGGAACTCGACGTCGAGCTGATCCTCGAAGTGGCGTCGTCCGCCGAGAGCGTCGAAGTCCACCTGGCGGACGTGACGTTCGCCGACTCCACGCTGCTCAACCTGCTGCTGCGGATGGCGGACCGGTTCGAGGTGCGGCTGGTCGGCCCGCTGCAGCGTCAACCGGCCCGCCTCATGGAGCTGACCGGTGTCCTGGAGCGGTTCGCCGTGCGCGGCCGCGGGGAGGAGAGACCGAGATGAGGGCGGAGAGCGTCGGCCGGCGACTACCGGCCAACGGCGGCCCGACGGCGGACCCGAGCAGATGCTTCGCCTGCCGCCGGGACCGGTGGGGCGGTTCGTGGCTCGCCACCTTCGGCGAGTGCCCCGGGCTGCTGCTCGTGGACAGCCACGGCCTGTCCATCGGATCCGCTCGGCGGGCAGCGGCCCAGTACGCCTCGGTGTGCTGCCCGCCGATCGATCCGGCGGACGTCGAACTCCTGGTCTCCGAGCTGTGCACCAACGCCCACCGGCATGCCACGGGATGGTGGCGGCTGCGTGTGCACGCCCATCGCGACCGGCTCGTCCTGGACGTGGACGACTCGTGCGCGGCCACTCCACGCCGCAAGGAGCCCGACACGGTGCACGGCTCGGGCGGCCTGGGCATGCTGCTCGTCGACCAACTCGCCAGTGACTACCTGGTCCTCCGCCACCCGGCGGGCAAGACGGTACGCGTGGTCCTGGCCTTCTGAACGAACCGCCGACGCCTCCCCCCCGCTCCCGTGTCGGCGACGGGTGCACATCCTCTCGGGGACTCCGACGAACCGGGGCCGGACGCCGCCCACCTCCCCAGGACGACGACGTCCGGCCCACCTGTGTCGTGCAGCGTCCGTGTTCCCGCGATCGACGGAGACATTCCTGCCCGTGGCCGGGGCCACCGCTCGTGCCCTCGGACGACGGGCGCGCCCCTGGGGCACCGCCCGGCCCGGTCAGGAAGCGCTCTCCGGTCCGCCGGCGCGCCCGGCGAGATCCACCGGCCCCGGCGTGCTGTCTTCGGCCCCCACTCGCAGGCGGGCGCCCTGACGCAGCAGCTCCTGCTGTACGAGGCCGTACGGAATCTCCCGGGGAACGCGCCCCAGGCGGGTCGCCAGCGCGGCGCAGACGCCCGCCGCCTGGCCGGTGGCCATCGCGATGGGCATGACGCGATAGGACGAGTGCGCCACGTGCGAACCGGAGATGCAGCGACCGGCGACGAGCAGACGGTCGGTCTCCAGGGGCAGCAGACAGCGCAGCGGGATGTCGTAGAAACGGCCGCGCGGGACGCGCTTGATGACGGTACCGCTGCCCTCCGGGTTGTGGATGTCGATGGGGTAGGCGCCGTGCGCGACGACGTCCGGGAAGGTGCGGGCGTCCAGGATGTCGATGCCGGTCAGACGGTAGTCGCCCATGACGCGGCGGGTCTCCCGCACCCCGATCTGGGTGCCGCTCTGCACCGTGTACGCCTCCTCGAACCCGGGGACGCGGGAGCGCAGGAAGCGGTCGATCTGCTCCAGCTGGTGACGGGCCGTCCACTCGGCGCGGCTGAGGTCCCACACGTCGATGCCCAGCGCGCCGGTGATCCGGGTGCTGTTGACGGCGACCTCGCGCGGGTGCGGGGTGCCGAAGAACAGGATGTCCTCCCGCGGCAGCTGCAGCTCACCCGACTCGGTGGCCTCCCGTACCAGGTCCCACAGCCCGTGCACGCCGCGCCACTGGTCGGGATGCGCCCGGACGTACTCGCCGAACCGCGCCCGGTCGAAGTCGGCCACCCGGAACATCAGCGTCATGGGCTGCACCCGGCCGTCCTCCGGCCGGCCCACCTCGAACGGAGCCCCGCAGGCGGCGGCCACGTCGCCGTCGCCGGTGCCGTCCACGACGACGCCCGCGTCGATCACCACCGGACCGGACTTGGTCTCGAAGACCACCCGCCAGCCGTCGTCGAGGGGCAGCGCGGTCGAGGCGAACGAGTGGAACAGCAGGTTCACGCCTGCCTCGTCCAGCAGGTCCAGCAGAACGAGCTTGAAGATCTCCGGGTCGAACGGGACCGTGTAGCCCGTCGCGAGGGACGGCGGGATGACGCCCCCGCGCGCCTTGAGCCGATCCAGCAGGCGCCACAGGAAGCCGGCGACCACGGGCTCGCCCTCGCCGTGGTCGGTGGGCAGCAGCCGGTCCCCCTTGCCGTCCGTGCCGAACACGGCCTGTTTGTGCTCGTTGTGGAACGACATCAGGGGCATCACCAGCGCCACGGTCGCGTTGCCCCCGAGAAAGGCGTACCGCTCCACCAGGACGACCTCGGCACCGGCGTCGGCCGCGGCGTACGCGGCCGCCGTTCCCGCGGGGCCGCCCCCCACCACCAGGACGTCCGTGCGGCCGCCGTGCCGTGCCGGGCGGGCGGGGAGCGTGACGGTGCGCGGCTCCTGCGGGCGTTGCAGTATCGGCATCACGCCTCCCGTCCCGCGCTGTGGCTGTGCACCGCCGTGTCCTCGGCCTCCTGATTCAGCAGGTGCAGGCCGGGTGACGCGGAGAGGGCCGCGTCGCGGATCCCGGCCGCGTCGCCGGTCTCGGCCTGGTCGGACCCGTGGCCCGTACCGTCCATCTCGTCGAGCAGGGCCCCGCACCGTGCGCAGGTCTCCGCGGCGAGTTCCCGCAGGGTGCGGACCCGGGTGTTGAGGTCGACCCGGCGCTGCGGGAACTCGTCCCACAACCGGTCCACCTCGGCCAGCAGCAGCCCGACCTGCTCACGGGCCACGCCCACCAGCGCCGGAGCACCCAGTCGGCGCGCGAAGTCGAAGACCTTCCCGGCGTACGGCAGGGGCAGTACGGGCAGGCCGGAGACGGCCGCGAAGATGAGGAAGTGCAGGCGCATGCCGACCACCAGGTCCAGGTGGCTCATCAGGCCCAGCACCTGGCCGGGCGTGTAGGCGCTGTGCAGGATCCGGCCCCGGTCCGGCGCGGACATCCGGGACAGGACGGCGTGGGCGTGACGGACGTCGTGGCGTTCCATCGGCATGAACACCACATGAGAGTCCAGCCGGCGCACCAGGAAGTCCGCGACATCCGCGAGCAGCGCGTGGTAGTCGCCCTCGTCGAGTTTCTCCGCCGCCCGGCCCGGCTCCCGGACCGACATGCCCACCAGCCGGGCGTCGGCCGGCACGCCCTCCTGCCGCATCATGTCCGCGGTGAAGGGCTCCGGCGGCAGCAGCAGCGCCGGGTCCGCGGTCACGACGAGGTCGCGTTCGAGCCCGACCTCCTCCAGGACCAGCCGGGACTCCTCGTCGCGCACCACCACCTCGTCCATGGCGGACAACACGCTGCGCACGGCGGCCCGGTCGTCGGGCTCGTGCAGCGGGCCCGCACCGATGGCGTAGGCGAACGTACGGACGCCCCGGGCCTGGGCCGCGCCCACCAGTTTCAGGTACCGGCGCGCCTCGCCGTCGTAGAGGATGCCCCCGCCGCCGAGCACGAGCAGATCCAGGCCGGACAGGACGTCGATGACCTGTTTCTGCGGTACGCCCTCCCATTCCACCACCTCGTCCGCCATCGGCTGGTGCGCACGCGTGTGCTCCGCGCCGCGGCTGAGGACGACCAGACGGGCCCGTGGCCGATGGGTCCGCAGGCAGCTCAGGACGCACTGCAGGATGGCTTCGTCGCCGATGTTGAAGCCGCCGTACGAGCCCAGCAGGCCGATGCGCAGTCCTCGCGAGCGGGGCGAGCGATGCGGTGAGGTGGTCATCCGGAACTCCCGTTCCGTGGAGCAGGGCGTGGCTGCCAAGACAGTTCTGGGGAGCTGTGGGGTGCGCTGCGGCGGCACGGGCGCCCGGGGCGCCGCACGCTGTCGCGTACTCGGGGCCGAGTTGCCTTCACCTCACGAGGAAAACACCTCCGCCGCCGTCCGGCAGCCGCTGCCTGTCCGGACGGGGGCCGGATTCCCGGGAACCGCGGCCCGTACGGGTTTGATCCCTCCGATCGCGTCAACGGGCACTGTATGGCCCAGTCGATACGAGAGACAGAACGCAAGTACGCGGCGCCTGCGGCCGACGACACCTCCTGGTTGCCGGACCTGACCGGGGTGGACCCGGTCGCGTCCGTCGCCGACCGGGGAGTCCAGGACCTGGACGCCGTCTATTACGACACCGACGACCTGCGTCTGACCCGCTCCGCCGCGACCCTGCGGCGCAGGACGGGTGGTACGGACGCGGGCTGGCACCTCAAACTGCCCCTGCCCGGAGACAGCCGGGAGGAGATCCAGGCCCCGCCGTCCGACGCGATGCCGGACGAGCTGCGGGACCTGACCCTGTCCCGGACTCGTGGGGCGACTTTGCGGCCGGTGGTGCGGATCCGCTCCACCCGCTCGCTGCGTCACCTCCTCGACCCCGAGGGCGGCCTCCTGGCCGAGCTGAGCCTGGACACGGTGCAAGCCGACTCCCTGCTCGACGACAGCAACCACGCCCAGTGGACGGAGCTGGAGGTCGAACTCGCCGAGGGCGCCGATCCCGCACTCCTGGACGACATCGACGAGATGCTGCGCGAGAACGGCGTCGATCGGGCGCACAGCCCGTCCAAAATGGCCCGCGCCCTGGCGGAGGCGACCCCCTTCACGGACCACGCCCCGGACGTCCGCGCCCAACGCGCGCCGCGCTCGGCCGGCGACCACCTGACGGCTCACCTGAGCCGGCTGGTGCGCGCCCTGACCGAGCTGGACCCGGCGGTACGACGCGGCAGGCCCGACGCGGTGCACAGGATGCGCACCACGCTGCGCCGCCTGCGCGGCTGTCTGCGCTCCTACCGCTCCGTTCTGGACCGGGAGGTCACCGATCCCCTCCGCGCGGAACTGAAGTGGCTCGGCGGCGAGCTGGGCGCCGAGCGCGACCACGAGGTGCTGCAGGAGCGGCTGACCAAGGGAGTGCGGGAACTGCCCGGCGAACTCGTCCTCGGCCCCGTGACCGCGCGGCTGCAGGCATGGGACGTGGCGCACCGGGCCGAGGCCCGTCGACGCACCCTCGACGCGCTGGCCTCGCCGCGGTACCTGGCCCTGCTGGACGCACTGAACCGGCTGGTCGAGGACCCGCCGCTGCGGGCGAAGGCCTCCCGCAGGCCCAGGAAGGTGATGAGCAAGGCACTCCTGAAGGAGCACGACCGGCTGCGGCGGCGCATGGACCGCGCGCTGGGCATGCCGCCCGGGCCCGAGCGCGACGCCGCGATCCATGAAGCCCGCAAGGCCGCGAAGCGGGTCCGCTACGCCGCCGAGGCGGCCCGCGCGGCTCTGGGCAAGTCCGCGCGGCGCCTCGGCAAACGCGTCAAGGCCGTGCAGAGGGTGAGCGGTGACCATCACGACGCCGTCGTCGCCCAGGACGCGCTGCGCGCCCTGGCGGTCGCAGCGCACGCGGCGGGCGAGCCGGGCTTCACCTGGGGCCTGCTGCACGGCCAGGAGAGGGCCGCGGCGCGCGAACGGGAGCGGCAGCTACCGGCGGCGTGGCAGCGCGCCGGTGATTCCCGGCTGCTCAGGGCAGTGCGTCACTGACCGCCCCCGCCCGATCGGGGGCGCTGCGGCGGGTGCGGGAGGGACGAACTCGCCGGGTGCCCCGGCGGTTGCGGGGTGGACGGGGCTGCCGGGTGCCCCGGTGAGGCGCCGTTCGAGGTTCTGCCGTGAGACGCGGCACCCTGGTGCTTGGGGGCGTCCGCGGCCGGTCCGAGCGACGGCGGGAAGCGGGAGGAGCCTTGATGGAACTCGACGCACGGTCGGGTGCGTCCGCCGGGGACCGGGCGGACGCACCCGACCCGAGGCGGTGGAAGGCACTGTGGGTCACCCTGGTGACCGGGTTCATGAGCCTGCTCGACGTGACGATCGTGGCCGTGGCCCTGCCCTCCGTGCAGCGGAACCTGCACGCCTCACCGGCGTCCGTGCAGTGGATCGTCTCCGGCTACGCGCTGGCCTTCGCCCTCGTCCTGGTGCCGGCCGGCCGGCTCGGTGACGCGATCGGCAGACGCCGCATCTTCCTGGGCGCCCTGGCCGCCTTCGTGGTCTGCAGCGCATCGGCGGGCGCCGCACCGACCATCACGCTGCTCGTCGTCGCCCGGCTGGCGCAGGGCGTCGCCGCGGGCTGCCTCGCGCCCCAGAACTCGGCGCTGATCCAGCAGATGTTCCACGGGGCCGAACGGGGCCGCGCCTTCGGGCTGTTCGGCGCCACGGTCGGTATCTCCAGTGCGGTCGGCCCGGTCACCGGCGGCCTCATCCTGGCGCTGGCGCACGGCTCGGAGGGCTGGCGTTGGATCTTCTACGTCAACGTGCCGGTCGGTGTGCTCGCGTTCCTGCTCGGCACACGGCTGCTGCCGAGGACGGCGCCCGGCCGCCGGGAACGGCTCGACCTGCCCGGGGTGGCACTGCTGGGGGCCGGGGTGCTGTCCCTGATGCTGCCGCTGGTGTTCGCCGAGTCCGGCGGGCTGGGGAGCCTGTGGTGGTTCTTCGCCGTCGGTCTGGCACTGCTGGCCGCCTTTGCACGCTGGGAGCGGCGCGTCGCGGAGCGCGAGGGACAGCCGCTGCTGAATCCCCGGTTGGTCACCAGGACGCGCGGTTACGCTCCCGGCGCCGCACTGGCCGCCCTGTACTTCGTGGGCTTCAGCGGAGTGTGGCTCGTGTTCGCCCTGTTCTTCCAGAACGGGCTCGGGTACACGCCGCTGCAGTCCGGTCTCGCCGTGACGCCGTTCGCGATCGGTTCGGCCGCGGCCGCGGTGGTGGCGGGGCGGCTGGTGGAACGGCTGGGGCGGTTGCTGACCGTCTTCGGGCTCGTCACGGTTGTGCTGGGCATGGGCGTCACGGCGCTGATCCTGCGGTCCGCCCCGCCGGACACGGTGGCCTGGCTCGTCGCGCCCGCCCTGTTCGCCGGGGGCGTGGGCAGCGGCTGCGTCGTCTCGCCGAACTTCACGATGACGCTCCGGGACGTGCCCGTGCGCATGGCGGGGGCCGCGGGCGGCGCCCTGCAGACGGGGCAGCGGCTCGGCGCCGCGGTGGGCACGGCGGCGCTGCCGGGGCTGTTCTACCTGGTGCTCGGGGCGACGCACGGTCAGTACCGCACGGCCGTGTCCGTCGCGGTCGCCTTCGGCGTCGTGGCCATGCTGAGTGCCCTGCTGATCGCGGTCCTCGACTGGCGGCGCGATCGGCGCACCGGTCCTCGCGGACGCGCGCCGGAGGTGCGCCGCCGCACGCGCGTCGGCCGGCGCTGATCCCGGCCGTTCGCCCCCTGCCCCCCGCGGCCCGCAGCCTCAGCCCGTGTCCGCGTTCGCCGGTCGCCGGTCGTCATTCATCATGCGTCATGCGTCATGCGTCATTGTCACGCCACCGGCCCCCGACGGGCCGGGTCTCGAACAGCGTGGCCGCGGCGGCGTTCCCGCCCAGGTCGTTGTCGGCCGCCTGCCCGCCCGTCCAACTGCCGTCCGGGGTGATCCGCAGGCCGTGGGTCTGCGTCTTGGGCCGCTGGTCGTCCCCGATCCGGTTGCCGTGCATCTGCGGCCGCGTCACGGCGGCGGCGACGGCGAGTCCGGCCCGTACGTCCGCAGCGGCGGGCAGCCGGTAGGCGGTGCCCGCCGCGGGAACACCGTCCGCCCACGCGGTGTCCGCGCCGGGCCGCAGGGGCGCCAGGGAGAGTTCGGTCGCGGTGTTGAAGGTGACCAGCGCCGTCTGCGCTCCCACGCGTACCTGTTTCCCGCGATGCCCGTCGGGAGGCCAGTCGGCCCCCTCGTCGGTCAGGGACAGCCGGGCGACGCGTACCCCTTCGCCGCCTCCTTCCGCCGCCCCGGCGGTCCGGCGGCCGTTGTTGCGGATCCGGTTGCCCAGAACCGCGCTGTCCCGCACGGCGGCGTCGATGCGGACGCCGTCCAGGGCGTTGTCGCGGATGTCGTTGGACTCCAGCACGATGTCCGCGGCCGGCTCCTGGTCCCCGCCTGCGAGATTGTGCTCCCAGTAGCCGTACCGGCCGTTGTTGCTGATGCGGTTGCCCCGCAACGCGTAGGGACCGGGCGTGTTGCCCAGCGCGATTCCGTCCCGGACATTGCCGTCGATCACACAGCCGGTGACGATGCCGCCCCGTCCGCCGACGCTCGCGGTGCCCTGCGACGACACGTCGAACCCGGCCTCGTGGTTGCCGACCATGGTCGAGGAGGTGACCAGCAGGCCGTCGGCGCCCCAGTCGGAGATGCCGAAGCGGTTGTCCTCGGCGTGGCAGGCGGTGATCCGAATGCCGCGCGGCGGCGGCCAGTTGTCCCGCTGCAACTCCACGAAGATGCCGTTGGTGCCGTTGCCGATCGCGGTGCAGGCCGTCACCGTCAGACGTTCGGCCATGCCCCAGCCGCCGATCC
Source organism: Streptomyces sp. NPDC046197 (assembly GCF_040646295.1). Taxonomy (NCBI): domain Bacteria; kingdom Bacillati; phylum Actinomycetota; class Actinomycetes; order Kitasatosporales; family Streptomycetaceae; genus Streptomyces; species Streptomyces sp. NPDC046197. Next base: position 64,516 of record NZ_JBEYZY010000012.1, read on the forward strand.
CGATCCCGATGCCCGCGCCTCCCATCTCCTCACCGTTGTCCTGCCGGCCGCACCGCTCGGCCAGCACGCCGTCGACGACCGTGTCCTGCAGGAAGTCGCAGCCGAAGCCGGTGGCCGCGGTGTCGTGGATGTACAGGTCGGTGAAGAGCCCGCGCCACACGTACTGCAGGCCGAGCCCCTTGGCCAGTGGGTCGTACTCCTCGGTCGTCACTCCGGAACCGTCGATCTCGAAGTGGGCGAAGGTGAGGTCCGCGAGATGGTTGTCCCGGCCCGCCCGGTGCTGGGCGGCGGTGAACCACGCCAGCGGTACGGGCGTCGTCCGGGCGCCGGGGTTGTCCAGCACGAAGCAGGTGGCGCCCCGTCCGGCACCGATCAGGGAGACACCGCTGCGCCACAGCGTCGCCCGGTCGCGCATCAGGTACCGCCCTGCGGGCATGTGCACGATCCGCGGGCGCCCGTCCGCCGCACGGGCCGCACCCATGGCGTCCACCAGCCGCTGGAACGCCGGCTGGTCGTTGGTGACGCCGTCACCGGCCAGGCCGTGCTCGCGGGCGTCGACGGTCGACGGCAGGGCCATGGGGACGCTCCTTTCCGTGCCCCTCGCCGCCGGGTACCCAGGAGCGGTCCTCGGCAAGGGTGGCCGTGGAGCGAGGTTTGCCCGCCGTGAACCCGGTCACCCGGCAGGGGACACCGAAGTCAATCGCGACTTGGAGTGAGTGACAGTGGCTGGTGACCAAAAGGGCAAGGCCAAGAAGGAACAGATCAAGGGCAAGGCCAAAGAGACCGTCGGCCGCGCGGTGGGCAACGAGAAGATGACCGCCGAAGGGCAGGCCGAGAAGTCCAAGGGCGACGCCCGCCAGGCGAAGGAGAAGGCGAAGGACACCTTCAAGCCCTGAACGCGCCCTGGCGAAAAGAGCAGCAGAATTTCCTCAGCGGGATCCCCGTTCGTCGAGCGGGGATCCCGCTGACGGCCGTCCGGCCCCGACAGGGCGCTCGGGGAGTGCCGGTTCGCCGGTGACCCGGCGGCGGCCGCGCAGCGCCGAGGCGACCGCGGACACCAGGGCCATCCCGGCCGCGACGCCGAACACGACGGTGAGGCCGTCGTGGAAGGGCCCGGAGACGAGCTGCGGGAAGAACGTGTGCCCGGTCAGGAGGTGGCGCTGCGCGGCCGTCGGATGCGCGAGCGTGCCGTCGGCGCCGAGCAGGTGCTCGACGGGGTTGTTGCCGAGGAAGGTGGCGAACAACGTGCTGACCGGCGGCAGCGAGGCGGCCTGCTCGGCCGTGCCGGCCGGGACGCCGTGGGCCCGCAGCCCGTCGGCCAGTGCCGACGGCAACGAGGAGGCGAGCCCCGAGACCATCAGCGAGAAGAACACGCCGATGGACAGGGCGGTGCCCGAGTTCTGGAAGGTGGAGCGCATCCCCGACGCCACGCCCCGGTACTCCGGCGGCACGCTGCCCATGATCGACGACGTGTTGGGCGCCGAGAACATGCCCTGGCCGAACCCGTTGAGCAGCAGCAGCGCCGCGAACGGCCCGTAGTCGAAGGCGACGGGCAGGGTGAGCAGGCCCAGGAAGGAGGCCGCCACCAGGAGCAGACCGGTCGTGGCGAACAGGCGCGCGCCGAAACGGTCGGACAGATAGCCGGAAGCGGGACCGGCGAGCAGGAACCCCACCGTCAGTGGGAGCATGAAGATCCCGGCCCACAGCGGAGTGTCCGCGAAGTCGTAGCCGCGCAGGGGCAGCCAGATGCCCTGCAGCCAGATGATGAGCATGAACTGCAGTCCGCCGCGGGCGATCGCGGTCAGCAGGGCGGCCACGTTGCCCGCGGCGAACGCCCGCACCCGGAACAGCCCCAGCCGGAACATCGGCTCGGCCACCCGCGTCTCGACGACGCAGAACACCAGCAGCAGCAAGAGGCCGGCGGCCAGACCGGCGAGCACCCACGGATTGCCCCAGCCGGTGGCGTCTCGCCCGTAGGGCTGGATGCCGTAGGTGATCGCGGCCAGCAGGAGTCCGGCCCCGGTCGCGAAGGTGACGTTGCCCAGCCAGTCGACGCGGCCACGCCGTCCCGTCCGCGTCTCGCGCAGGCTCAGCCAGGACCAGATCGTCCCGGTCACGCTGACCGGGACACTCACCCAGAACACGGCGCGCCAGTCGACGGCCGCGAGCAGACCGCCCGCGAGCAGACCGAGGAACTGACCGGCCAGCGCGGTGATCTGGTTGACACCGAGGGCCATCCCGCGCTGGCGGGCGGGGAAGGCGTCGGTGAGGATGGCGGCCGAGTTGGCGGTCAGCATGGCGCCGCCGAAGGCCTGCACCATCCGCCACAGAATCAGCCACAGGGCACCGGCGCCGGCCCGGAACGGGTCGAGGGACAGGGCGACCGACGCGCCGGCGAAGACCAGGAACCCCAGGTTGTAGATCCGTACGCGGCCGAACATGTCCCCGAGCCGGCCGAGGACCACGACGAGCACGGCCGAGACCAGCAGATAGCCGAGGATCATCCACAGCAGGTAGCCGATGTTGCCGGGCGCGAGCGGGTCGAGGCCGATGCCGCGGAAGATGGCGGGCAGCGAGATGATCACGATGGAGGCGTCCATGGTGGCGATCAGGACGCCGAGCGTGGTGTTCGACAGAGCGACCCATTTGTATCCGGGGCCCGCGGCGGCGGGGGTACGCGGCCTCACAGCCGTTCCGCCAGCCGGTCGAGGAGGGGGAGCGCCGCGGCGAGCGTACGCCGATCCCGCGGGGTGAACTCGTCGAGGACGTCGGCGAGGCGGCTCACCGACTCCGAGCGCCGTGCCGCCAGCATGTCCCGCCCGTCGTCGGTGATCGTCACGACGGCACGCCGTCCGTCGGCCGCGTGCGGGGTGCGCAGGACCAGCCGGCGCTGTTCGAGCCCGGCGAGCGTGGCGGCCATCGCCTGCGGCCTGACCCGTTCCAGCTCGGCGAGCGACCCCGGTGAGTCCGGACCGTCGGCGGCCAGCCGGGCCAGCACCGACATACCCGAGAGCGATACGTCACCCACCGCGTGCGCCTGGCGCAGCCGCCGCGTCATGCGGGCGACAGCGAGGCGCAGCGCGGCGGCGAGCCGCGCCGCGTCCTCCGGAGAGCCGGACCCCTCGCCGGGCACTACGTCTTCGACGTCCACAGGTACTAACAATAGGTTTATCAGCCTGGACTGTTAAGTCGGGTGCTCGGTGATTTCCTGGCCCGGCGCGGCCTGTGTCACCGCTCAGCGCTCGCGGAAGGTCTCCGCGGCCTGAGCCATGCGCAGGTCCTCGATCGTGCGCAGCTGTCCTCGGGCCCGTTCCAGCAGGTGGTCGAGTTGGTGCGCATCGAGGCGGTCATCGTGGTCGGCGCGCTGGCGCAGTATCTGCCAGGCGCAGGCCTTGCCCTCCACGCCGATGTGGAGCAGCTCCAGCTCGAGGACGGTGCTCAGTGGAGACCGCCGCACCAGGCTGCCGTTGCTCTTCAGCCGCCCCGCGCGTTCGCCGAGCCGGCCGGCGTACACCTTGTAGCGCCGGATCGGGACGTCGAGCCGGTGCATGATCCCCACCAGGGCCCTGCGGTCCTCGGCGATCTCGGCGGCGACGGGGGCCATCGTCTGGCCGACCTTGGATCCCCGGCAGGCCGTGGCGAGGTGGTGGGCCCGTTCCGTGCCCGCGGTGGCGCCCGCCAGATGGTCGTTGAGATAGATCCCGAGCAGGTCGTGACCGGCCTGCGCGGTCATTCCCGGCAACAGGGTTCCGGAGCGTGCATGAGTGTTCATCGGGTGTCCTTGTCTTCCGTCAGGCGGACAGCTTGGCCTTGATCCCGCCCGCCGCGGCGGCCGGTCGCGCGGTCGCTCGGACCGAGCGGCGCACCAGACGCGCCTCGCGCTGCAGATCCCGTGCCGTGTGCCGCCCGCGCCACAGCAACGACGGCGCGCCCCCGGTGTCGTCCGCGGTGATCAGCAGTCCACCGAGCATGGAGAGGTTCTTGAGGAAGTGGATGCGCTGCTGAGTACGGTCGGACGATTCCTCCGCCTCCCAGAAACGGTGGCCGGCCAGGGTGGTCGGCACGAGCGTGGCGGCCAGGGCCAGCGCGGACAGCCGGGGCAGTCGTCCCAGGCCCAGGAGGGTCCCCGCCACGACCTGCACGCCGCCGCTCAGCCGTACGACCTGTTCGGTGCGGTCCGGCAGAGCCGCCACGCGCTGCGTGATCGGTCGTACGACGGGCTCGGCCAGCGGGACGACGTCCTGGGGGCGGCGGACGGAATTCATGCCGCCGGCGACGAACATGGAGGCGAGCAGGGGACGGCCGACCACGCGCAGCAGACTCATGGCCTCTCCAGATGTGTGGGGTGTGTGCGGCGATCACCGGGTTCCCGGGCGGGGCCAATGCAATCGGGACCGGGCAAGGCACCCCGGCGCCGGCCGGGACCGGCACGGCACAGGGAGCCGGTGCTGTCACGCGCGCGGCGCCCGTGTCCACGGCGCGGGGCGACCCGCGCGACGTCGCCCGGCGGGTCGCCGACTTCTGGTCGGCGACTTCTACGGCGTGCACATCGACTCGGTCCGGGACAACGCGGAAGATCACGATCTGAATCCGGCCGGCCGTCCCGTCCGGAGTCCGGGGCCCGTCCCGTCCGCGGGCCGCGCTCAGGGCATGTCGGCGGCCGGGCGGGGCACCCGGGACCCGTGGCAAGAACACGGCGCTACGCGGTGGCGGCCTCCGGCCGCTGGTGGGACGAGGACGACGGCCGCGGGCTGCCCGGCGGGGAGGTGCACGCCTGGGAACAGGGCACGAACCAGACGGTGTGCGGCCTGTCCCTGCACGGGTCCCAGTTGCGCCGGTTCGCGGGCGTGGGCTGGACCGACGTCCTGCCGGAGTCGGGCGGCGCGGCCGACGCCGTGCGCCGGGTCTGACCCCGCTGCGCCTCCGTCGCGGGACGGTGTGACCCCGAGGCCCGGCGGAACTGGCGGCGCGTCCACCCACGGCCCTGAGCGCGTTCCCGGACGCGGTGCGGGGCCGAACGGACCCGAGGCGACGGAGGTCGGCCGTGGTGTCGAGGGACGCCGAGCACCGGGTCGGACTGCCGATGCTCAGCACACGCTGGCTGCGGCAGACCTTCGTCCACTGGGCCTACGAGCCCGAGGTCGTGCAGCGCCTCGTGCCACCGGGTGTCGAGGTCGACACGTACGAGGGCGCGGCCTGGGTGGGCTTCACCCCCTTCGTCATGGCGGCCGTCCGGCCCGGTGGTCTGCCGCCCACCCGGTGGTCGTTCCCGGAGACCAACCTGCGCACCTACGTCCGCCTCCCGGACGGCCGTGACGGCCTGTGGTTCCTGTCCCTGGAGGTCACCGCGCCCGTACTGCTGGGGGCGCGCACGTTCGGGGCGCCGTACCACCTGGCCTCCCTGGCGGTGCGGGCCGAGGGGGACACCGTGCGGTACGCGGGCGCACGCCGCGGCGGCCAGCCCGCGTACCGGCTCGCGGTGCGGCCGGGCGCGCCGGTCGCGCCCGGCCCGCTGGACGTGTGGCTGACCTCCCGCTGGCGGGCGTTCACCCGGGCCGGTCCGACGCTGTGGCAGATCCGTGTCCAGCACGAGCCGTGGTCACTGCGCAGCGCCGGGGTCACCGGCCTGGAACAGACACTGACCGCGGCCGTCGGACTGCCCCCGCCCCCGGACCCCGCCGTCGTGCACTACTCGCCCGGCGTCCACGCGGTGCGCATCGCCTTCCCGCGCCCCGTCGCGGCCGCCGGCCGGGGAACCTTCCGCCGCCGCGGGGGATGAGAGTTCCGGCCGGCGCCAACGCCGGTGACTGCACGGGAAGCCCTGCACCGGGCAACCGGAGGGGTCTTCTTCCCGGTACCGCGGCGTTCGGCGGTGTGCCGGGGGTCGCTGCGGGAACCCGGCGAGCGGTCCACCGGTAGGACCACCATCATCGAGGAGCAAGGAGCCCGGCCATGGGACACGGCGGAGACGTCATCCAGGAACTGACCACCGACCACCGCGAGGTGGAGGAGATCTTCGCGCAGATCGAGGCTCTTCCGACGGGGGACAAGCGGCGCAAGGACCTGGCCGAGCAGGCCACCATCGAGCTCGTCCGCCACTCCGTGGCCGAGGAGATGTACCTGTACCCGGCGGTGCGGCACCATCTGCCGGACGGGGACTCGATCGCCGACCGGGAGATCGAGGACCACTCCGAGGCCGAGCGGACGATGAAGGAACTGGAGGACTGCAGTGCCGGCGAAGCGCGGTTCGACCAGCTCATCGGCCGGCTGATGCGGGAGATCCGCGAGCACGTCACGGACGAGGAACAGAACCTCTTCCCGCAGCTGCGGCAGGCCGCCGGCGCCGACGCTCTGGAAGACCTCGGCGAGAAGGTGCGCAGGGCGAAGAAGGTGGCACCGACCCGGCCGCACCCGGCCGCTCCGGACACCCCGCCGGCGAACAAGCTGCTGGCGCCGGGCGCCGGACTGGTCGACCGGATCCGCGACGCCGTGTCCGGCCGCGGCAAGACCCACTGAGGCCCGGCTCGGACTCGTAGCGCCGTCGCGTCCCCCGGCTCGCCGGACCGTGGTCGTCGCACGGTCCCGCCGGTCCGAACGTCGTCTGCCGCCTTTGAGTTGCTCACGGTCGGTGCTCACGGTCGGTGCTCACGGTAGGTGCTCACGGTCGGTGCTCACGGTAGGTGAGCGGTCGTAGTGCGGCCGGTGACCGCCGCCGCTACCGTCGTCGAGGGTGCGCCCGAAGCCCGTACGAGGGCGGAGGCCACCCGAGGAGGCGACGTGAGCCCACACGAGCCACAGCGGCAGACCGCGATGGGGGAAGCCCCCCGGGTGGCGCGCAGGCGATTCCTCGGCCTGTGCGCCGGGGCGGGCGCGGGCACCGCGGCCGCCTGCGAGCACCCGGCCGGGAGCCGGCCGACGCCCCGCCCCGCCGACGGCCACCGGGCCGAGGCCGAGCGGGACCGGCCGGGGACCCGTGACTGGCGGATCGGCTCCGCGGGGCCGCCGGAGGCGGTCACCGGCTACGCCGACCGGGTGAGCGTGACGCCGGGGGAGGAGTGCGGCCTGCACGTGTCGACCACGGCGTCGTCCTTCCGGGTCTCCGCCTTCCGCGTCGGCTGGTACGGCGGGACGCTCGCGCGGCTCGTGTGGCGCTCCGGACCGGTCCGGGGGCGCGCCCGGCCGGCCGCCCGGCCCGGGTCCGCCACCAGGACCGTCCGCGCCGACTGGCCGCGTACGCTCACCGTCTCCACGGACGGCTGGCCCGAGGGCGCCTACCTCATACGCCTCGACGCCGACAACGGCCACCAGCGGTACGTCCCACTGATCGTGCGCTCGACGCACGGGACGGGCCGGACCGTCCTCATGCACGCCCCCGCCACCTGGCAGGCGTACAACCGCTGGGGCGGCTACAGCCTCTACGCCGGAGCCTCCGGCGCGTACGGGGACCGCTCCCTGGCCGTCAGCTTCGACCGGCCCTACGACGGGAACGGCGCCGAGAAGTTCCTGGTGTACGAGTGGGCGGCCGTGGTGCTGGCCGAACGCCTCGGCATACCGCTGGCGTACACCACCGGAGCCGACGTGCACCACGACCCCGGTGTGCTGCGCGGCGCCGCCTCCGCCGTCTCCCTCGGGCACGACGAGTACTGGACACCCGAACAGCGCCGCCACGTCGCCGAGGCCCGCGACGCCGGCACCAACATCGCCTTCCTCGGCGCGAACGCCTGCTTCCGGCGGGTCCGTCTGGAGGACGGCGGGGCGGGCGCGCCGCGTACGGTCGTCTGCTACAAGTCGTCCTACCGGACCGACCCCTGCTACCCGTCCCGCCCTGCGTTGGTCACCACCGACTTCCGGCAGGACCCGGCCGCCGATCCGGAGTCGTCGCTGACCGGAGTGCTGTACGAGGGCTACCCGGTGGACGCGCCGTACGTCGTGCACGCGGCGGACCACTGGCTCCACGAGGGGACCGGCGTCCGTCCCGGCGAGAGCTTCGACCACCTCGTCGGGGTGGAGTACGACCGGGTGACCCCCGGCGCGACCCTTCCCGAACCACTGGAGATCACCGCGCACTCGCCGCTGGTGTGCGACGGCAGGCGCAGCCACAGCGACTCGGCCTGCTACACCGTCCCCAGCGGTGCGGGTGTCTTCGCCACCGGCACCATGCGCTGGGTGGAGGCGCTGATGGCCGGCACGGCGGAGCGGGGCCGCGACCACGGCATGGACGCCCGCACCCGGGACTTCGTCACCCGCACCACGGAGAACCTGCTGTGTGCCTTTGCCGAGGGCCCGGTAGCCCGGCACCGTCCGGAGCCACGCCCCAACACGGGCGAGCTGTACCGGACGGCCGGTGGATGAGCCGCCGCAGGCTCTCCAGGACGAGTTCGCCGGTGGCCGTCAGGCGGTGAGGGCCTGTTCGAGGGTGGGGTAGCAGGGGATGAGCGTGTCGACGCCGACGAGTTGCAGCACCCGCAGGACGGCGTCCTGCGGTGCGGCGAGCCGCAGCCGGGCGCCGCTCGCCTGCGCGGCCTGATGCGCGGTGATGAGGGCGTTGATGCCGCTGGAGTCCATGAACGTCACCTCGCCGCAGTCGATCACCGTGTTCGGCGCGGTCTCCAGACACGACAGCAGTGCCTGCCGCAGGTGTGCGCTGCCGTCGAGGTCGGCCTCGCCCGCCAGGGTCACGACACAGGTGCCGTCGTCGGCCGTGGTACGGGTGATCAGCAGCCGCTCGGGCACCGCCGCTCCCTCGGTCTCCGCCACTCTTTCCTCGCTTCTCGTCAATATCTGGCCATGGCTGCTGGGCTCGATGGCCATGATGTTAGGGGTTTGTGAAGCCCCCGTGGGCCGCTTGCCGAGCACGGACGCCCGGGGCGGGGGTGTACGCGGGTGGACGCGGGCGGGAATGTGAAGGCGGCCCGTGGAGAAGGATCTTCCGGCCAGGGAACGAGGGGGCGTGTCCTGGCGCGCCCGAGCCCGCATCGCCGCACGCTCACCGCGGCCGGCGGTGGTGCCGGGCGGAGGCGTGCGGTGGTGCCGGGCGGAGGCGTGCGGTGGTGCCGGGCGGAGGCGTGCGGTGGTGCCGGGCGGAGGCGTGCGGTGGTGCCGGGCGGAGGCGTGCCGGGGCGGCCGCTCGTCGTCGCCCCGGCGCAGGGTCCGGCCCGTGTCCGCGGTGCCGCCCCGGCGTCAGCGGGTCGCTACTCGCCGATCACGGCAACCGGTGCTGGGATGGTGGTGGCAGAAAGGGACGGTGGTGGCTGGCGAGCAGGGGTCCGGGCCCGGCGGGGACGCCGCGGACCGCTTCGCAATCGCTGAACGGGCGGTCGCCGCGATCGGCACGACCCTCGACGCGCGCCGGACCGCGGCCGAACTGGCCGCATTCCTGGTCGACGAGGTCTGCGACTCCGCGACCGTGGACCTCTACGGCCCGCACGAGGGGCGCCGGGCAGCCGCCCCCACGCTGCATCCCGTGGCCTCGGCCGGCCGCCCCGACCTCCTGGAGACCCTGGAGAAGATCCCACGCGAGGACGTCTCGGTCCGGGCCCTGGACTCCGGCCGTCCCATCACCGGATCGTTCACCCGGGGCAACGGCACCAGTCTGATCACCCTCTCGGTGCCCCTGGTGGCCTGGAACCGGGCCTACGGAGTCGTCCTCGCCCTGCGGGCCGGCGGGCAGTTCACCGACGACGAGACGGCGGCGGTCCACTACGCGGCGCGCCTGGCCGCCACGCACCTGCGGCACGCGCAGGAGCACCGGGAGGTCAGCGCGCGGGTGTGGTCGCTGCAGCAGGCGTTGCTGTCCGACCCGGGGCGCCCGCACCCCAACCTCGACCTGGCGACCCGCTACCTGCCCGCCGGCAGCGGTGTGCTGGTGGGCGGCGACTGGTCCGAGACCGTGCGGCTGCACTTCGGCCGCACGCTCCTGGTCATCGGCGACGTCATGGGGCACGGCCTGGACGCGGCGGTCGACATGAACGCCTACCGCTCGATGCTGCGTTACGTCGCCTCCACCGACCTGCCGCCCCACCGCATCCTGCGCCGGGTGGACGACGCGATGTCGGAGGAGAGCGGCCGCCGCCCGGCGACGTGCCTGCTGGCCGTGGTGGACCCGGCGCGCGGCACGGTCTCCTTCTCCAGCGCGGGACACCTGCCGCCGGCGATCTTCCACCGCGACGGCACCGCCGACGTGATCTCGCTGCCGGTCGGGCCCCCGCTCGGCACCGGACTCGGCGCCTACGAGCTGTCGAGTCTGCCCCTCGACACCGGCGACACGCTGGTCCTGTTCACCGACGGCCTGGTCGAGCGGCGCGACGAGGACATCGACACCTCGCTCGCCCGGCTGGCCGCGTTGCGGGTGCGGCCCGACCAGGGGGTCTCCCGGATGCTGGACGAGATTCTGGGCCGCCTCGGTGCCGAGCAGGCGGACGACGACGTCGCCGCGATCGCGGCCCGCCTGCGCCACCGGTCCTGACGAACGCCGGTTGCGGCGGCGGCCGTTCGGGACGGGCGCTCACCCCTGGCCGGTGCGGCCCCTACCCGGACGGGTACCCCGGGTACGGCGTGGGTACGGAGTGCCCGCACGCCCCGGGGCGGCCGGGGACGGGCGCGGTCGTCCGGCCCCAGCAACTCAGGACAGCGCCATCATCACCGCGGCGACCACGGTGAGCGCCGCCACGGGCACTATGACCAGGCGTGCGCGCTCCACCCAGGCCGGCAGGCCTGCGCCCACGGGCCGGGAACGATCGTTTCGGCGCCCGGTGTCCGGCTCGGCGAGGGCCCTGCCGGGGCCGAGCAGCGAGCGGCACCAGGGACAGTCGGCGTCCTCCCAGGCTTCCATGCCGCGCTCAACGACGGGCAGCGGCCCCGGCAACGCACCCGGCACCCATCGTGATTCCGCCGTCACCGGGCTGTGAGCAAGCGGTGCCCGTTCGTCTCCAGCGGGGAGGCGGCCGGCCGGAGCCGCTCCGTCGGTGCCGGGGGCCCGTACACCCGCGGCGGCGGCCGGCGCTCCCCGGCCTCCGTCGGCCCGCGTCACAGGCCCGGGATGCCGCGCGGGACGGGAACCGCGGGGACGGTCTCGGTACCCGGGCACCAGAGGTTCCAGGCCGTCCCGTCGGCTCGGGAGGGCTCACCAGGTGTGACGGGCTCCGGCCGGGCGAGGGCAGAGGGCGCGGGCGCGGCGACGTCCGCGCGGGATGCCCTCTGGACGCGGGAACGTTCCGGAGCCACAGGCATCAGGGGCTGCTGCTCCGCCGTCCCGCGTGCGTGGACGGGGGGCTGGTTCCAGGGCCCGCCGGCCGGTTCCGTGTGGAACGGGCCCGCGGGCCGGCGGCCGGGCGAACGCGGCACGACCCGAGAAGTACTGTCCATGCCGGAGCAACGGCGTTCACGGGCCGCGCGTACGCCCCCGCCCCGGCTGCTCACCGCATCAGGTGAGTGCGCCCCCCGAACGGGTGTCTTCCGCTCATGCGACAAGCAGTTGGGCGGGCAAGCGGCTCGGCGGGTAAGCGGCCCGGTGGGGCGGCGGCTGCATGGCTCGGTGGCTTCCTGGCGCGGCGGCCGGCCGCTCACTCCTCGGTGGGCAGCCAGGCGCCGTGCAGGCCGAGCGGGACACGTACGGGAATGCGCACTCGGGCGATCGGACCCTGCGCCGGGTCCTCGGCGGCGAAGACCAGCAGACAACTGCTGCCGTTCCTGCGGTCGGTCGCGAAGGTCATCCAGTAGCCCTGCCGGTCGTCGGCACTGCCGGGGCGCGGCGCGAAGGACGGCTCGCCGACCGCCAGGTCCCCGCCGTGCCAGGTCCTGGACGGTGTCCCCGGCTCGCGGGTGTCGTACCAGCGCAGCGCGTCGTACTCGCCCGGCAGCAGCCCCGGCGTGCGTCCGCTGTCCGCGGCGACCGCGACCTGGCGGTGCCGGCGCCCGATCGCCCGGTCGTCGATCCGCGGGAACTCGATGCCGGCGTCGTCCAGGGCGCTGCGGCGCATGCGCCCGGTGGCCGGATCGATCACGGCCCGCATCAGGCGGCTGCGGTTGCGCTCGCCCCCGGTGTCCCCGCCGAGCGACAGGCGGGACCACTCCACGTATTCGAGGACGACGGACCCGTCGCGATCGGTGTCGTGGGCGTTGACCGTGTGCCAGAGCCAGAAGGCCTCGTCCTCGGCCCACCGCACCGGTGAGCCGTCCCGCGGGATCAGGGCCACCCGCGTGCCGGCCTCCGGCCGCCAGTCGATCAGTGAACCGCCGCTGAGGGCCGCGGAGAGGTCGAAGAACACCGGCCCGAGCACCAGCACCACGTACCGGCCGGTGAGCGCCATGTCGTGGATCATCATCGGCTCGTCGACCCCGTCCACGGGGGTGGGACCCCGGGGCACGGTGCCGTCCGGTGCGATCAGGGACCAGGTCAGGTACGGCGGTTCGAGGGCGTAGCAGAACACCGCCATCTCCCCGGTGACGGGGTCGATCTTGGGGTGGGCGGTGATGCCCGCGGGCAGTGCGCCGCCGAAGGTCTCCTTGCCCACCGTCTCCAGTTCGGCGGTCACGCGGAACGGGCAGTCCGACTCGGCCAGCGCCATCAGCCGCCCGGCGTGCCGGATTACGTTGATGTCCGGCAGGTTCTTGAAGGTGTGGGCCAGCTCGGGGCCCACCTCGTCCGGCCCCGGCGTGATCATCGACGTGATGCCGCCCCACAGCGCCCGGCCCGCTTTCTCCTCCGCGAGGAGGGCGGGGGTGCGGACGAATCGGTTGCGGTAGCGGGCCGTTCCCTGCTCGAACCAGACGCGGTGCAGCATGCCGTCACCGTCGACCGGGAACAGGTACGAGCCGATCGGTGTGAACCGCGGATTGGGGCCGTTGCGCAGGTAGACCCCGTCCAGGTCGTCCGGAAGGCGCCCGTCGACCTCCAGGCGGACCTCGTCCACCTCCTCGGTCACCGGGGTGAACGGCCCCGACAGATGGGCCACCCGCAGGGGATCGAAGGACCGTGCGGCGGGAACGGTCATGGCTGCCTCCCAAAGGACACCATCCAGCCTCGCGGGCCCCTTTCCGGCCCGCAACGGGGTCGTCGGCCAGTTGCGGGGAGTCGTCGCAGGACTGGCGGCGTGCCGGAATGGGCCGCAAGAACGCGTAGCGCCGGTGACGGACGGGCGGGGCGGCGGCGCCCTGTGGAAGACTCGCCCTGTGATCATCGAACGTGCGTACGCCCACAGTGCCGACTTCGACGAGGAGGAGTGGCCGTGGTCCGTGCCCTGCGTCCGCACGCTTCTCGCGGACGGGCTGAAGTTCACGGCGCCGGTCACCTTTCTGGTCGGTGAGAACGGCTCGGGCAAGTCGACTCTGGTCGAAGCCCTGGCGGAGGGGTTCGGACTCGACTCCTGGGGCGGCTCGCACGACTGGCGTTACGCCAGTCACCGGCCCAAGTCGGAGCTCGGCGAACGGATCCGGTTCGATGCGGCGCCGCGTGGCCGCCGCATGGTGGGCAGCTGGTCGGCCCGCAAGGGGTTCTTCCTGCGGGCCGAGACGGCGTTGCACGCACTGGACCGGGAGCGGCTCGCGCCCCAGGTCGTCAGCCACGGCGAGGGCTTTCTGGCCGCGTTCCGCAGCAAGTTCCTGCACCCGGGGCTGTATGTGATGGACGAGCCGGAGGCCGCGCTGTCCTTCGCCTCCTGCCTCGAACTGCTCGGACACCTGGACCAGTTGGTGAAGAAGGGCGGCCAGGTCATCTGCGCCACCCACTCGCCCGTGCTGACCGCGCTGCCGGGCGCGGACATCGTCGAGGTGGGCGAACACGGCATGCGTCGGGTGACATGGCCCGAACTCGACCTCGTCGACCACTGGCGCCGCTATCTGGCCGACCCGCAGGCGTACCTGCGGCACATCCTCGACTGACTGCCTGGGTGCCAGGCTCCGATCCGAGGACCCCGCTCCCCGGCCCTCGTCCGGGCCCCGCTTTCCGGGCCTGCCCGAGCCCTGTCTCCCCGCGGGCCGGCCCCGCGGAGCGGCCCGCACCAGCGGGGCCCGCACGAGGGCCGGGTGGGGCGCAGCCGTCACGCGGGCCGTACGGCGCCCTGAATGGCCTGGGGGCCGGCGAAGAAGATCGACTCCTCACGTATGGACGCCCCCGGACTCGGGGCGTGGACCATCATGCCGTTGCCGGAATAGAGGCCGACGTGCCCCGCGTCACCGTAGAAGAAGATCAGGTCCCCGGCCCGCAGCTCGGCGAGGGAGATCGCGGTGCCCGAGGCGGACTGCTCGTACGCGGTGCGCGGGAGGGCGACGCCGGCCGTTCGCCAGGCGGCCTGGGTGAGGCTGGAGCAGTCGTAGGAGTCCGGTCCTGTGGCGCCCCACACGCACGGCCTGCCGATCTGCGCCCGCGCGAAGTCGAGCGCCTTCGCCGCCTTCCTCTCGTAGGCCGAGCCCATCGGTTCGCCGACGGGGACCGCCTCCGCGACGGGCGGGGCAGCCGGGGCGGCGAACGACGGTGTGGTGACGGCCTGTTCCGGGGCGGGGGCGATGTCGGCACCCAGGGCCGTGCCGCCCACGTCGACCGGCAGTGCCGGGACGAACTCCGCCGACTGCTGGAGCACTTGTTCCGGTCCCGGGTAAGGGCTCGGCCAGGACTCCTCGGAGGTGGGCCAGGGTGCGGTCGCCGGAGCGGCCGCAGCCGGGACGGGCGCCGCCTGGACGGGCGGCGCGCTGTGCTGGGCGGCGTGCCGGGCCAGCAACTCGCGTGCCTGGGCCACCTTCCGCTGGAGCCGCTCCTTGGAGGACCACCACGCCGGCTGCCGGGGCCGGGCGACCGTGGCCGGCAGGGCCCTGACGGTTTCCAGCTGCGTCTCCGGAGGGGTGGGCAGCGGCACCGACATGGTGCGGGCGGGCAGTTCCGCCGGTGCTCCGGCGGTCGTTTCCGCCGGAGTTGCGATGACGGTCGGTTCCATCGGGGTTACGGCGGGCAGTTCCGGCAGCGCGCGGGCGGGCAACTCCGCCACGGGACCGGCCGTGAGCGCGGCGCCGGGCCCCCCGGTGAGCTCCGGCCGGGCTCCGGTCGTCACCGCGGCATCGGGGCCGGCGGTCAGCTCCAGCAGTGCGGGGAGGTTCGCTTCCCGTCCGAGGCCGGCCGGACCGTCGATCGCGCCTCTTGCCGACGCCGCAGGACGGGAGTTGGCCGGTTTCGGCATGCGATCCGCGGGCAGGGCCGCCGGGACGCTGGGCCCGAACTGCGCGCGTGCCCCGTCGAACCACTGTTTGGCGATACTGTCCAGAAGCGGGTCGGCGTCCCGGGAAGCCCTGCCGGGCGAGGAGTTGGCGCGCGGGCGCCCCGCCCTGCTCATCGCCCGGGTCGCGTTGTAGTTCCCGGTGGAGGTCTCGGCCTGGTCGTAGAGGCTGCTGATTCGCTGCTGAACCTCAGCGCGGCTGGGTCCTCTGTCGTCCGCGGCGGTCGCAACGGCGGGGGTGCGGGTGCCGGGGAGGCTGGTGCCTCCCGGGCGCGAAGGTCGTTCCGGCGCCAAGGAAGACGTACTCCTTCCGTACACCGCCTACCGGGTTAGCTGTCGGGTTCGGGCGGACGGATCCGGAAGGTGTGCCCTACGACCGTTGCCCTGGTGGGCCGTTGGCCGATTCACCCCAATGTCGGTGGGTCCCCGGCTCCGGCTGCCCGTAGGGGCGCACCGGACTCGGCGGAGGTCGCACGATCCGGCGGGTTCGCCGGAGTCGATCGTGCGGCCTGGACGTCAACTTAGCGAACGTGTGTGCCTGGTGTGAAGATTGAAGCGCGAAATGTCCGATACGTATTCGTGACCTTCTTGTACCGGGCCCTTCACGAGGGCGATGTGCCTGCGTCTGCCGGCAC
This sequence comes from Streptomyces sp. NPDC046197, assembly GCF_040646295.1. Lineage (NCBI taxonomy): Bacteria > Bacillati > Actinomycetota > Actinomycetes > Kitasatosporales > Streptomycetaceae > Streptomyces > Streptomyces sp. NPDC046197. Next base: position 80,354 of record NZ_JBEYZY010000012.1, read on the forward strand.
GTGCGCGGGGTGGAGCGTCGTCGTCACCGGCCGGGCCGTGGTGGTGTCCCACCCGGGCGAGCACGAGCGGTCGGCGCGGGTCGGCCCGCCCCCTGGGTGCCGTCACCCGAAGAGGTCTTCGTGCGCATCCATCCGGAGCCGGCCACCGGGCGTGAGCTCGTCGGCGGGCGCACGCTGTACGGGTGGACCCGGTGCTGTGAGCCGCGGCCGCGCACGGGCGGCTCGGCCCGGGGGTGTGTCCCGAACGGCCCTGTCGGGTACCCGCCGGGGCGACGGAGGGTGGGTGTCGTGCACGGCACGCAACCCCAGCCGACCGCTGCACCGAACCGGAAGGATGCCCGATGTCCGTCGACACGCAGCAGGCGCCCACCGGACTCACGGACGAGGAACTCGCCACCCTGGACGCCCACTGGCGCGCCGCGAACTATCTCTCCGTGGGTCAGATCTATCTCATGGCCAACCCCCTGCTGACCGAACCGCTGCGCCCTGAGCACGTCAAACCGCGCCTGCTGGGCCACTGGGGCACATCACCCGGCCTGAACCTGGTCCACACCCACCTGAACCGTGTCGTCAAAGCCCGCGACCTGGACGCCCTGTGCGTCTGGGGCCCCGGGCACGGGGGGCCGGCCGTCCTGGCGAACTCCTGGCTGGAGGGGTCGTACACCGAGACCTACCCGGACATCACGCGGGACGCGGCCGGCATGGGCCGGCTCTTCAGGCAGTTCTCCTTTCCCGGCGGGGTGCCCAGCCACGTGGCTCCCGAGACCCCGGGTTCGATCCACGAGGGCGGCGAGCTCGGCTACTCGCTCTCGCACGCCTACGGCGCCGCCCTCGACAACCCGGACCTGCTCGTCGCCTGTGTGATCGGTGACGGCGAGGCGGAGACCGGCCCGCTCGCCGCCTCCTGGCACTCGAACAAGTTCCTCGACCCGGTCCACGACGGCGCGGTCCTGCCGATCCTGCACCTCAACGGCTACAAGATCGCCAACCCGACCGTGCCGGCCCGCCTGCCGGAGGCCGAACTCGACGACCTCCTGAGGGGTTACGGCCACGAGCCGATCCACGTCACGGGCGACGACCCGGCGGCCGTCCACCGCGCGATGGCGCACGCCATGGACACCGCACTGGACCGGATCGCCGCGTTCCAGCGCGCCGCGCGCGGGGGGAGCGGCGGCGACCGGCCCCGCTGGCCGGTGATCGTGCTGCGCACCCCGAAGGGCTGGACCGGGCCGGCCGAGGTCGACGGTCTGCCGGTGGAGGGCACCTGGCGCGCCCACCAGGTCCCGCTGGCCGCCGTCCGGGACAACCCGGAGCACCTGCGGCAGTTGGAACAGTGGATGCGCTCCTACCGGCCCGAGGAGCTGTTCGACGACAACGGCGCCCCGCGCCCCGCCGTACTGGCCTGCATCCCCCCGGGCGTGCGCCGACTGGGCGCCAACCCACACGCCAACGGCGGACTCCTGCTGCGCGAACTGCCCCTGCCGCCCCTGGAGCGCTACGCGGTGGACGTCGACAAGCCCGGCGCGACCCTGCACGAACCGACCCGCGTCCTCGGCGACATGCTCCAGGACGTCATGCGGGCCACCGCCGACCGCCGCGACTTCCGTCTCCTCGGCCCCGACGAGACCGCGTCCAACCGCCTCCAGGCCGTCTACGCGGTCAGCGGCAAGGCGTGGCAGGCGGGCACCCTCCCGGTGGACGAACACCTCGACCGGCACGGCCGGGTGATGGAGATCCTCTCCGAACACACCTGCCAGGGCTGGCTGGAGGGCTATCTCCTGACCGGCCGGCACGGGCTGTTCTCCTGCTACGAGGCCTTCGCCCACATCGTCGACTCGATGGTCAACCAGCACATCAAGTGGCTGCGCACCACCCGCCGCCTGCCCTGGCGTGCCCCCATCGCCTCGCTCAACTACCTGCTGACCTCGCACGTGTGGCGCCAGGACCACAACGGCTTCTCCCATCAGGACCCCGGCTTCGTCGACCACGTGATGAACAAGAGCCCGGAGGCGGTGCGGGTCTATCTACCGCCGGATGCGAACACCCTGCTGTCGGTGGCCGACCATGTGCTGCGCAGCCGCGACTACGTCAACGTGGTGGTCGCGGGCAAGCAGCCCTGCTTCGACTGGCTGTCGATGGAGGAGGCCAAGGTCCACTGCGCCCGCGGCGCGGGTATCTGGGGGTGGGCCGGTACCGAGGACGGCTCCCGCGAACCGGACGTGGTGCTGGCCTGCGCGGGCGACGTGCCGACCCAGGAGGTGCTGGCGGCAGCCCAGTTGCTGCGCCGGCACCTGCCCGAGCTCGCCGTGCGGGTGGTGAACGTCGTCGACATCGCACGTCTCATGCCGAGCGAGGAACACCCGCACGGCATGAGCGACTTCGAGTACGACGGGCTGTTCACCACGGACAAGCCGGTGATCTTCGCCTACCACGGCTACCCGTGGCTGATCCACCGCCTGGCCTACCGGCGCACCGGACACAAGAACCTGCACGTGCGCGGCTACAAGGAGATCGGCACCACGACCACGCCGTTCGACATGGTGGTCCGCAACGACCTGGACCGCTACCGCCTGGTCATGGACGTCGTCGACCGCGTCCCGGGCCTGTCCGTGCGGGCCGCGGCCGTGCGTCAGCGCATGGAGGACGCCCGGCAGCGCCACCACGACTGGATCCGGGAGCACGGCACCGACCTGCCCGAGGTCGCCGACTGGGTCTGGGACGGCTGACTCCCGGGGCACGACGGAGCTCGGGACGTGGTGCCATTAGGGCCGTCCGGCCCTGTGCCGGGGGCGTACGGCCTCGGGACCGGCCCGGGGAACCGAGAGACGATCGTTTCGGAAGAGCACGCGACGCGCGGTCGGCCGTACCCCTTTCCGGCACGGACCGTCCGCCGCACACCGGGCAGACGGACCGGGTGTGCCGGAAGAGAGGACGGCCGACGTGGGAACCGGCACCCGCATGATCGAGCTGGGCCGCGAAGAGGCGCTGAAGCTGCTGGCGAGCGTGCCCCTGGGCCGGGTCGGCTTCACGCAGCAGGCCCTGCCGGCGATCCGGCCCGTCAACCATCTCGTGCTCGACGGCGCCGTCGTGCTCCGCACCCACACGGGTTCCGCCCTGCTCACCCGCTCCCGGAGCTCGGAGGTGGTGGCGTACGAGGCCGACGAGATCGACCCGGACACGCACACCGGATGGAGCGTCGTGGTGACCGGCGTCGCCACCGCGGTGACCGACCCCGAGGACCTGGCGCGCTGCCGGGCGCTGCTGGTCCCCTGGGTCGACGCCGAGATGGCGCACGTGGTGCGGATCGTGCCGGAGCTGGTCACCGGCTACCGCCTGGAGGCGGCGCCGGTCTGACCGGCCGCCCGGCGGCCCGGACCGGTCCGGCACCCCGGACGGGATCGTCCGGGACGTGGTCGGTGTGCCCGCGCGGAAACTGGGCCGAACGGCCCTGGCCTCCTGGTCCCGGGGCAGGGAAGGATCCCAGTGACAACACGAGACCGCACAAGGAGCAATCGATGGTGGACCGCGAGCAGGCCGGTGACGACACCCCGATCCGGGTCTTCCTCCTCGACGACCACGAGGTGGTTCGGCGTGGGGTGCACGACCTGCTGGACGACGAACCGGACATCACGGTGGTCGGCGAGGCTGCCACCGCGGAGCAGGCCCTGGTCCGCGTCCCCGCCCTGCGCCCGGACGTGGCGGTCCTCGACGTCCGCCTGCCGGACGGCGACGGCGTGACCGTCTGCCGCGAACTGCGCTCCGCTCTGCCGGGACTGGCCTGCCTGATGCTGACCTCGTTCGACGACGAGGAGGCACTGCTCGACTCGATCATGGCGGGTGCCTCCGGCTATGTCCTGAAGCAGATCCGAGGCTCGGACCTGGTCTCGGCCGTGCGCACCGTGGCTCGCGGCCAGTCACTGCTGGACCCGAGCGCCACCACCAAGCTCATGGCCCGGCTCAGGGGCGGGCAGAGACAGGAGGAGGAGCCGAACGCCCTGCCCGGCCTGACCGACCGGGAGCGGGAGATCCTGGCCCTGATCGGCGAGGGCCTGACCAACCGCCAGATCGGCCAGCGGCTGTACCTCGCCGAGAAGACGGTGAAGAACCACATCTCCCGCCTGCTCGCCAAGCTGGGAGTGGAGCGCCGCATCCAGGCCGCCGTGATCGCCACCCAGGCCAAGGACCGTCTGCGGACCGAAGGGCACTGACCCTGCGCAGGCGCCCGGAGCGGCTGCCGGGGCCGAGGGAGCCGGCCGCAGCGCCCAGTGGCCGTCCTGCTGCCTGCGGCTGCGCTGTTTGCGCGTCGCTCCCGTGCCCACCCGCTAACCTGGCATGTGAGTACGGCTTTCGGCACTTCGTAGGGGCATGGAGGATCAGCGGTGGCAAGCGCCGGGGAGGCTCAGGAGGCCCGCCTCCGGTTGCCCCATCTCAGGCTGGACGAGCTGCTGGAGGAGCTGCAGGCCCGCCTCGATGCGGCCCGCGGCACCCGGGACCGGGTGCACAGCCTCCTGGAGGCTGTGCTCTCCGTGGGGCGGGAGCTGCACCTGGAACAGGTGCTGTTCAGCATCGTGGAGGCCGCGGCGACACTGGTCGACGCCGAGTACGCGGCCCTCGGCGTGATCGGTCCGGACGGCAAGCGTCTCTCGGCCTTCCACACGGTCGGCGTGGGCGAGGATCAGATCGCCCGCATCGGCTCCTTCCCGGAGGGCCACGGCATTCTGGGCGAGCTGATCCGCCACCCCGAGCCGTTGCGGCTGGCGAAGCTGTCCGAGCACCCTTCCTCGTACGGGTTCCCGGCCCACCACCCGCCGATGAACACGTTCCTCGGCGTCCCCATCCGGGTGCGGGACCAGGTCTTCGGCAACCTCTATCTGACCGAGAAACGCGGTGGGCTGGAGTTCGACGAGGAGGACGAGTCCGTCCTGTCGACCCTGGCGGTGGCCGCCGGTGTGGCGATCGACAACGCCCGGCTGTACGAGGAGTCCCGGCTGCGCGAGCGCCGGCTGGAGGCCAACGCGGAGATCACCCACACCCTGATGTCCGGCGGCGAGCAGAGCGAGGTCCTCGGGCTGATCGCCGAGCGCGCCCGGGAGATCGCCGGGGCGGCGCTCGCCGCGGTCGCGATACCGATGGAGGGCACCGACACGCTCACCGTCGAGCTGGCCATCGGCCGGGAGGCCGACGCGCACCGCGGCCTGGTGCTGCCCGTGGAGGGCACGCTCACCGGGAAGGCCTTCGCCGCCGGCACACCTGTGATCAGCCCGGATGTCACACATGACCAGCGGATCTGGGCCGGGCCCCCGCGGTTCGTCGGCCTCGGCCCGGCCGTGGCCGTCCCCATCGGCACGGGAGACCGTGTCCGGGGCGTCGTGCTGCTGGTCCGGGAGGCGGGCGCCGGCGAGTTCTCCGGCAAGGAGACGGAGCCGCTGAGGGGCTTCGCCGCCCAGGCCGCCGTCGCCATGGAACTGGCGGAGCGCCGCCAGGACGCGGAACAGATCGCCCTGCTGGAGGACCGCGACCGGATCGCCCGGGACCTGCACGACCTTGCCATTCAGCGGCTGTTCGCCACCGGCATGACGCTGCAGAGCGCGGGGCGCTTCATCGAGCACACGCAGGCGAAGGAGCGTGTTCTGCGGGCCGTGGACGACCTGGACGAGACCATCAAGATCATCAGGTCGACGATCTTCGGTCTGCGCACACGCGGCGACGCGTCCCCGGGGCTGAGGACCCGCGCCGTGCGGGTCGTCGGCGAGGCCACGCCGGTGCTGGGCTTCGCGCCCAGTGTGCGGATGGAGGGGCTGCTCGACACCCATGTGTCCAAGGAGACCGCCGACCACATCGTCGCCGTCCTGTCCGAGTCCCTGACCAACATCGCCCGGCACGCGAACGCGGACCACGCCGAGGTGGCCCTGGAGACCGATGGCAGGGAGGTCCGTCTCACGGTCACCGACAACGGCGTCGGCATTCCGCCCGAGGGGCGCCGCAGCGGCCTCCTCAACATGGCGGAGCGGGCCCGGAAGCTGGGCGGGGACATGAAGCTCGCCACCCCGGAGGGCGGGGGGACCCGGCTGGTGTGGCACGCGCCGGTGAACGCGCCGCAGGCCTCGCCCGGGCAGTGACCGCGGACGCCGGGCATCCGGCCGCCTCCTGGTGGCGTACCGCCCGGTGACTACTGATCGCGTCCGCGTGGAACCGTGATGACCGGACATCGCGCGTGGTGCAGCACCCCCTGGCTGACGGAGCCCAGCAGCATGCCGCCGAAGCCGCCGCGCCCGTGCGTGCCCACGACCAGTCCGAGGGAGTCCTCGGCGGCCTCGGTGAGAACCTGCACCGGGTGCCCTCGTACGACCTCGCGGTGCAGCTCGACCTCCGGGTGGGCGGCGCTGCGCCCGGCCACCGTCTCCGACAGCAGCCGGCGGCACTCCTCGACAGCCCTACGTTCGTCGAAGATGTCGAGCACCGGAGGATGCCAGGCGTACAGCGCCCGTACCATCGCGCCACGCAGTGCGGCCTCCTCGAAGGCGAAGTCGACGGCGGCGGCCGACAGGGGGCTGCCGTCGACGCCGACCACGAAGTACGGCGGTCGCCGGGTGACCTGCTCCGGCGCGGGCAACACCACCACCGGGCAGGAGACATGGGCAACGAGCGGCACGGCGACCGCCGCGGAGGTGAACAGCTCGCGCGCGGCGCTCAGGTGCCAGGACCCCACCACGACCATCGAGGCCTGCCGGGCCTGCTCACGCAGCACCCAGACCGGGTCCCCCTCGGCCAGCAGTCCGGACGCCTCCACCTGCGGGTGCCGGGACTCGACGAAGGAGACCGCTTCCTTCAGCGTGTGATCGCCGGCCGTGTGCAGGTCGTCGTTCCAGTCCTCCCAGGAGGGATGGCCGCCCTGCGGCCGGTACCCGGGTGTCGGCACGCCCTGCGCGTGGACCAGCAGCAGGGGCAGGTGACGCCGGTCCGCCTCGTCGGCGGCCCAGGCGAGCGCCGTGCGCCGGTCCGGATCCGGATCGACACCGACCACGATCGGCCCGCGGTCATCGGTGTGCGCCATCAACGCCTCCCGGAGTCGAGTTCGTGGCCGCCGATGCCGGCCGCCACGTCCGCGGAACTGCGGATCGGGTGCGGTGCCGGCGCCGTCAGAAGGCTTCCGGAGCCCTTGCGGCCCGCGTCCCGGCGACTGACCCCCGCCTTCCGTGCCTCCCGTGCCCGGACCCCCTCGGCGCCCGGGGATCCGGGTCGGGGACCTGCGGGTCCGTGTCTCCATGGTGGTCTGCGGCCCGGAGTCCGTGCTTGGGTCCTTCGGCCCTTTCACACGGCCGGCCCCGACGCGGTCCCTGCCCGGCGGGGCGCACCGGACGTGCCTGGAGCACCGGCGAGGGATCCCGGAGCCGTTCGGCCTCCGCTCGGCCTCCGCGCGGTCCGGCGGGGCAGCTCCGCGCATGTGGCGTCAGGTCGCCGTACGCCCCCACTGCGGCCCGACCTTCTGCCACTCGGCGTCCCAGGCGCGCCCACGACGCCAGTCGAGGCCGGCCCGGACGGCGCAGAAGCCGCCGGCCGCGGCCCCGGCCACGGCGAGGGAGGCCATCACGCCCGTGGCCGCCGCCTGTGCCTCTGCCTGGTTCGGCGTCGGCGGCCGGTTCGTGATCCGGTGGTGCCCATCGGCCCAGACGACGACCCGGTCACCCGGCTTCAGCTTGGCGTCGACCAGGGTCCGGTCGGTGTGAGCGGTGCCGTCCGGCGACTTCCAGCGGACCGTTGCGAGGACCCGGTCGTCCGCCGTCGTGCTGCCACCGCGTCCCGCGTCGCCGACCAGGGCGGCGGTGACCGGATGCCGCTCCGCGCGTTGCTGGTCGAGGCTCTCCGTGGCGGCCTGTGCGCTCACCACCCCGGCGAGGGGGCCGCCCACCAGCACGACGGCCCAGGCGGCCAGGAGAACCCAGCCCTCGACCAGGTCTTCGCGGCGGCGGAGCGGATTGCGCCGCCAGCGCCACAGCGACCGCCGGGTGCGTGTCCTCGCCCGCATGGTGCTCACCTCCGGCTGCCCCCTCGCAACCTCGTTCCGCAACCGGCTGCGCGGCGGCCCCTTCACCGGCGGCCGGAACTCCCGACCGTGTCATCGGAGCGGTGGATGATGTCCGTGCCGATGCAGACCACACCGTCGACACCACGGCACAGGCGCTCGGTCCGCCACACCCAGCGTGGCAGCCGCGGACCCCCGACGGCTTGGGACCATCGCGCAGAACAGCGCGCCGTTCGTCCCCACCGGGCGGGACCTTGGGCCCTTGGGGGCAGGGGGCGGCCACGAGCGATGCTGGGGGAGCGGACCCACTGAGGGAAGGCACGGCCATGCACGCACAGCCAGGCGACTTCCTGGTCGTCGAAAGCCCCGTCACCGGCATCACCCGCCGCAACGGCGAGATCGTCGGCCTTCACCACGAGGACGGAACGCCTCCGTACGACGTGCGCTGGTCGGACACCGGCGAGATCACGCTCGTGTTCCCCGGGCCGGACGCGCACGTTCGGCACCTGCACCCGGACGAGGCCGCGGCAGGCGCGCCCATCCGCTCGGGGCCCGCCGCAGCCGGCCGGGCGAGGGCCGGGAGCTCCGCGGCCCGGCCGGGAGACGTCGGGCGACGCCTGGCCCGCGCCCGTCAGCGGCAGGGGATCAGCCTCGAGGAGGCGGCTCGCCGCGCGCGCATGTCCCCCCAGTACCTGGCCTACCTCGAGGAACGGCCCTCCGATCCGGGCGTGGCGACCCTTCTGCGCCTGGCCGACGCGCTGGGCACCACGCTGGTCGAGCTCCAGGGCGGACACCAGGATCTGCCCTACGGACAGGGACAGGCGCTGCTCCACCCCCGCCTGCAGGACCTCGGCCAGGAGGAGTGCCGGGCGCTGCTGTCCACCCACGGGGTGGGCCACGTCGCACTGACCACTGCCGAGGGCCCCGCCGTCTTCCCCGTCAACTACGAGATGGTCGACGACACCTTCCTCTTCCGTACCTCACCCGAGGCGGCGCCCGCCGCGGCCGCCGGTGCCGAAGTCGCCTTCGAGGTCGACCACATCGACGACGCCACGAGCCAGGGCTGGAGCGTGCTCGCCGTCGGGCGGGCCGAGGCCGTGACGGATCCGGCGACGGTACGGCGGCTCGACGAGCGAGCCCACTCCGATCCCTGGGTGGGGGGATCGCGCACGCTGTGGGTGAGGGTCCACCCGGCCCGGCTGACCGGGCGCCGTATCACGTCGGCCGATCACTGACCCAGGCGGTGAGTGGGACCAGCCCCTGACCGCCGCTCCCGACCGCAGTCGGATCAGTGGTGCTGCTCGTGATCGTGGCGCACCACGACGACGGGGCAGGCCGAGTGCTGGGCCAGGCGCTGGCTGACCGAACCCAGCATCGCCCGGGCGAAGCCGCCGCGGCCGCGGCTGCCCACGACGACCAGTTCGGCACCCTGCGAGGCCCGGATCAGCACCTCCGACGGGTCACCCTCGACGAGGCGCTCCTGCAGCCCCGCCGGATGCTCGCCCGGGAAGACGTTGCGCAGCTCGTCCGCGAAGCGCTCCCGTGCCTGCTCCAGATCGAAATCGGGGTCGATCGCCGGTCCGCTCCAGCCGATGGCCGACGGCGTGTCCCAGGCGTGGATCGCCTCCACGACACCGCCCACGAGCCGTGCGTACCGTGCCGCCCAGCGCAGCGCCGCATACGACGACGGCGAACCGTCCACACCCACGACCACCCGCGGTTGCGCTTCAGAGGGTTGCATGGCCACCTCACTCAGCAGTCGCTGTCACTACGTCCACGCTGCCCGGCCCCGCGCCAGCGTGCCAGCCGGAGCATGCCGCCGGTGGCCGATCAGCGGCCGGACCCGGCCGGGACCGGGTGAGTCCGCGGGCGCGGCCCCGCGACCGCTCGGCCCTCACAGCGTGAGGGTGAACCACGTCGTCTTGCCTTCGTCCGTTGGCCGTACGCCCCAGCCGGCGGCGAGGGTGCGGACCAGGAACAGGCCGCGGCCGGACTCCTCGTCCTCGGCCGCCAGGCGCGGCTGGGGGAGGTGCGGATTGTAGTCGCTGACCTCCACGGTGACGTCGGTGGCGGTACGGCACACGCGCAGGCCGATGGGCCCCTCGGCGTGCTGGACGGCGTTGGTGAGGGTCTCGGAGAGCAGCAGGAGGGCGTCGTCCGCCAGCGCGCCGCACTGCCAGGAGGCCAGGGCCCGGCCGAGGAAGGCACGTCCCTCCCGCACCGAGGAGGCGGTGGCGGGCAGGTCGGTGGTGAGGGCGGCCAGGGGCGCGGCCGGGAGCTGGGCCAGCAGGAGGGTCACGTCGTCGTTGTGGCTCTCGGTGTCGGGCAGCAGCGTGCCGAGCACATGGTCGGCCGCCTCCTCCAGGTCGGTGGACCCGGTGAAGAACGAGTCGAGAACGGTGGTGAGTTCGGCGAGCCGCCCTTCGATGTCACTGCCGGGCGTCTCGATCAGACCGTCGGTGTACAGAACGAGTGTGGCGCCGGGCGGGATGCCCGTGCACGACTGCTCGTAGAGGACGTCGCCCACCCCGAGGGGGGCGTTGACCGGTGTGGGGAGCGTGCAAACGCCGTCGCACGGGCCGACGACGAGGGTCGGCAGATGTCCGGCGGAGCAGACGGTCACCGTGCCGGCGTCCGGCGCGATGATCAGGTAGCAGCAGGTGACCAGCTGGTCGGGGACGTCCAGGTCGGCGACCACCGTGTCCAGGGCCTGCATCAACTGGCGTGGCTGCATGCCCGTCTTGGCGAGTGCGTGGGCGGCCGAGCGCAACTGGCCCATCACGGCGGCGGCCTCCAGCCCGCGGCCCATCACGTCACCGATGAGGACGCCGACCCGGCCGGCGCCCAGCGGGATGAGGTCGAACCAGTCGCCGCCGACGCCGGCGCCCTGGGTGGCGGGCCGGTAACGGCTGGCGGTGGACAGGCCGGGCAGAGCCGGCGGCGTTCCCATGAGGCTGCGCTGCAGGGTGAGCGCGATGTGGCGCTGCTGTTCCAGCAGGGCGGTGAGCTCGGCCTCCGCGCGCTTGCGGTCGCTGATGTCCCGCACGATCGCGCACGCCCCGACCACCCGGCCGCGGGCGTCCCGGGTCGGCCACAGGGTGACGTCGACGTCCAGGAACGCCCCGTCCTTGGTGACCCGCAGCGTCTCGAAGTGTTCGACCTTCTCACCGTGCCGAAGCCGCTTCAGCAGTGCGCTGATGTCGTCCTGTAGTTCGACCGGGGCGAGCAGGGACACGTGCCTGCCGATGGCCTCCTCGGCCGCGTAGCCGTACAGACGCGCGGCGGCGGCGTTCCAGTAGGTGATGTATCCGTCGAGTGTCTTGGCGAGAATGGCGTCCTGGGACGACTCGACGAGCGCGGCCAGTTCGTTGATGCGCTCCTCTGCGGCCTTGCGGTCGCTGACGTCCCGGACGGCCGCGGACACGAGCAGGCCGTCCGCCGTCTCCATGGGGCTGAGACTGATCTCGACGGGGAACTCGGTGCCGTTCTTGCGCAGCCCGTGCAGTTCGAGCCCGGCGCCCATGGGGCGGACCTGCCGGTTGGTGGCGTACCCGTCGCGGTGCCGGGTGTGGTGGGCGCGGAACCGGTTCGGCACGAGCAACTCGACCGGGCGGCCGAGCAGTTCCTCGCGCCGGTAGCCGAACAGGGCCTCGGTCTGCGCGTTGACCAGCCTGATGGTGCCGGTGTCGTCGACGATGACCATGGCGTCCGGTGCCGCCTCCAGCAGTCCGCGGAAGCGTTCCTCTGCGGCGGACGGCCCGCTTTCGCGGAAAGGTGTCCCGCACCGGCATGCTTCGACGGCCGCGGGGTTCGCGGACCGTGTCGGTTCCTCTACAAAAGCGCCCATGCCCGCCGTCCCGCCCGCCTGTCGAGATGATTCCGGCCATCTCAGCGCACGCGGAGGGTTCCCGTACCGACATGTTGCCTACTGTCCGTGCCGTGGCCGAAGCCTTACGCATTCGGTACGGGCCTCGACCGGCCACGGACATCTCTGGTCCCGCTCGGGGCCATCGCTCCGCGCGGTGGGGTTCGTCGGGCCGGCGACGAGGGAGGAGACGGTTCGCGCGGAGCCTCACTCGTCCTCGCGGAGCCTCACTCGTCCTCAGCGAGTACGTCCCGGGCCGTGCGACGCGGTGGCCAGGGAGCTTCCGGGCCGTAGCCCAGGCGGACCACCATCTGGACGTGACCGTGCTGGTCGGCGTCCGGTGAAGCGAGCCGCCGCCGCAGATCCGGCCACTCCAGCGCCTGGTGCAGCAGCGAGGACCGTACGCCATGGGCCGCGGCCACGAGCAGCACGCACTCCAGGGCCTGGCCGGCGCGCAACCAGTCGGTCCGCCGGTCGTGGGCGGTGGACAGCAGGGCGATCGTCGGTCGCCTCTCGTGGGGGCGGGCGGCCAGGACGGCCGGATGCCGGTGGGCGCCGAAGTCCCGCATCGGCAGCGGGTCCGGGAAGTCCGGCGGCCCCAGTGCTGCCGGGGGGACACCCGGCGCCGCGCGGGGCGGGCCCTGCACCCGGTGACGGCTCTCGGCCGCTCGGTCGGCGTCCGACGCGTTCCGGTGCTCCGCCTCCCAGGTGATCCGCAGAATGCGATCGGTCTCCGGCGGCGTGGACAGCCGCATACGGCCCCCTTCGGCCAGGGCCGCTTCGGCGAGGTCGTTGAGCACGGTCGCCGGAAGGGGACGCCCGGAGAACGGGAACCGGCTGCTGTGCCGACGCCACACGGCCTCGTACAGGCCGGCCGGCGAAGAGGGCCGGGCACAGCCGGCGAGCCGCACGGTGGCCAGGACGTCGGGCCGGTCGGGGCACGGAAGCAGCCGGGTGACCGGCTCCCAGCCGAAGTGGGCCGCCGCCACCCGCAGATTGAACACCGCGCAGCCCACGGACACATGGATGGCACGGCAGCCGGGGTCCAGGAGCCGCAGTGTGCGCTCGGGCCCGGCGCGGATCACCACGGTGCCGGTGTCCGGATCGAGCCGGAAGCGCCAGGGCTGGGTGTTGTGGACGGAGGGCGCGGCCACGGCCGCGGCGATCAGGCTCTCCAGCGTCGGGGCGTCGAGAACGGCAGGGCACATCGGAACTCCTCTCCGCCCCGGACCGGTGATCGGCGGGTTGCTCGGTGACCTGTCCCAGACTGGCACCGCGGGATCCCGCGGACGAGGGACCAAACGGCCCCTCATTCGGGTCGTTCACGCCCTGCCGCACCACTCGCCTGTCGGCCGGTGTGGGGCCGGCGCGGGCGTGAGGTCACAGGGACGCGGAGTGGTCGGGGACGTAGGTCTGCAGATCGCGCGGCGGGCGCTCGTAACCGGTGGGCCCCGGCCGCTGCGGCAGCTCCAGGACGGGCGGAGACACCTCGCGGTACGGCACGGTGCTCAGCAGGTGGGCGATCATGTTCAGCCGGGCGCGGCGCTTGTCGTCACTCTCCACGACGTACCAGGGCGCCTCCAGGATGTCGGTGTGCACCAGCATCTCGTCCTTGGCCCGCGAGTACGCCTCCCAGCGGCTGATCGACTCCAGATCCATCGCTGACAGCTTCCAGCGCCGCAGCGGGTCCTCCAGCCGGCGCCGGAAGCGGTCCTGCTGCACCTCGTCGTTCACGGAGAACCAGTACTTGCGCAGCAGGATCCCGTCCTCCACCAGCATCCGTTCGAAGATCGGGCACTGGCGCAGGAACAACTGATGTTCCTCCTTGGAGCAGAAGCCCATGACGTGCTCGACCCCTGCGCGGTTGTACCAGGACCGGTCGAACAGCACGATCTCGCCGGCGGCCGGCAGGTGTTCGACGTAGCGCTGGAAGTACCACTGGGTGCGCTCGCGCTCCGTCGGCTTGGGCAGCGCCGCGATGCGGGCGATGCGCGGGTTCAGGTGCTCGGTCACCCGCTTGATGGTGCCGCCCTTGCCGGCCGCGTCACGTCCCTCGAAGACGACGACCAGGCGGGCGCCCTCCGCCCGCACCCACTCCTGCAGCTTCACCAACTCCGTCTGCAGACGCAGCAGTTCCTTCTCGTACGTCTTGCGCGGCAACGTCGCCGCCTTTTCGTCGGCCATGCCGCCTCCACCCGGTGATGCCCGTCGCGCCCGCGTCAACCAGTCCATGGTCAACCAGTCCATGGTCGAACACCAGGACGTCACCGTAGTGGCCGGACGGGAAACGCCGCACCCGGGCGAGGGCAGGGTGTCGAGGACGTCCGGACCACGGTCACGCGGTCCCCAACGGAGCCGCTCTCGGGTCCTGCTGCGCGAGGTGGGCGGTGAACCAGTCCCGGGCCAGCTGCGCCACGGTCTCCAGCGCCCCGGGCTCGGTGAAGAGGTGGGTGGCGCCCGGGACGACGGCGATGCTGTGCTCGCAGCGCATCCAGTCGGCGGCGAGCCGGTTGAGGCTGAGCACCCGCGTGTCGAGACGGCCGACGATGAAGAGCGTCGGCGCGCGCACCCGGGCCAGTGCCGCCGGGCCGGCCAGGTCGGGACGGCCGCCCCGGGAGACCACGGCGCGTACGTCGTCCTCCGCCGCGGCCTGCAGGGCGGCACCGGCGCCCGTCTGTGCGCCGAAGTAGCTCACCGGCAGGTCGATCTCCCGGCGCAGCCAGCGGGACGCGGCGCGCAGCCGCCTGGCCAGCAGCAGGATGTCGAAGACGTTGTGCCGGTTGCGCTCCTCCTCATCGGTGAGCAGGTCGAGCACCAGCGTGCCCAGGCCGGCCCGCTGGAGTGTGGCGGCCACGTGCTGGTGGGATGGGCTGTACCGGCTGCCGCAACCGCCGTGGGCGGACACCACCACGGCCCGGGCCGCCGCGGGGAGCGTGAGCCGGGCGGGCAGCCGCACGGGGCCGGCAGGCACCTCCATCTCCCGGTCGGACGAGGCCTGCTCCGGCGAGGCCTGTCCGGACGAGGCCTGCTCCGGCGAAGCCGGTTGCCGCGAGGCCTGCTGGTGCGGGCCCTCATCATGTGGGCCCTCATCATGCGGGCCCTCCTCGTGCGGGCCCCGCTCATACGAGGCCGGTGCACGCGGAGCCCGGCCCGGCGAGTGCTCGTCCGGGGCGGCCGGCGACGGAGGGGGCGAGGCGCACAGCCCTGCCTCGGCCAGCAGGGTCATCACGTCCGCGTCACTGGTCGGGGAGAAGTCCTGGTACCAGGCCCCGATGGAACCGAGGTGGCGCAGCGCCTGCAGACACACGACCTGGTCCGCCACCGTCCGCAACTGCGGGACCGTCCGTTCCGGCCCGACCGGGACCGCGAGCACGACACGGGCCGCACCGCGCGTGCGGGCCACCCGGCAGGCGGCCTCGGCCGCGGCACCCGTTGCCATCCCGTCGTCCACGACCACGGCGGTCCGCCCGGCGAGGGGCACGACCGCGCGGCGGGCGCGGCAGCGGCGTACCCGCCGTTCCAGCTCGGCCCGCTCGGCCCGCTCGACCGTCTCCTGCTCGGCGGCGCTCAGCTCGCTCTCCCGGAGCACGTCCTGGTTGAGGACCCGGACACCGTGCTCGCCCAGGGCACCGAACCCGAGTTCCGGCTGCCACGGCACCCCCAGCTTGCGCACACCGATCACGTCCAGCGGCGTACCCAGGCACCGGGCCACCTCGAACGCCACCGGGACTCCGCCCCGGGGCACCCCCAGCACCACGGCATCCGTGCCGCGCAGGTGGTCAAGCCGCCGGGCCAGGCGACGGCCGGCGTCCGCGCGGTTCTCGAAGCGCATCGCGCCACCTCCTCGTGCGTGTTCCCGCGGTGCGGCGGCAGACCGCCGCACCGCCAGTGCAGCGCGTCCGGACGGGGCGGGCAGGGGCGAGCGGCCCCTGGGCGGGGGCCGGACGGCCTGGCACCGGCCACCGGGTCCCGGTGCTCCCGTGGTGCTCTCAGGCCGGCCGACCCCGCCCCGTCGGGACCGCGGGACGCTGCCGGGGCGCCGACCCGACAAGCCGTGCCCCGTCCAGGTCCGGGTGCACCTCGAAGACCCCGGCCAGTCCGGTGAGCTGCAGGAGCCTGCGGAACGAGGCGCTGTCGCTGACCAGACGCAGCCGGCCGTCACCGGCCGCCACCCGGTTGCGTGCCCGGCACAGCAGACCCAGTCCGGCGCAGTCGATGAAGGACACCGGGCGCAGATCCAGCACCAGGTCCGGACGCGGCCCCGCGGTCAGCGCGTCGACGCGCGCGGTGAGGGACAGCTGGGTGACCAGATCGACCTGACCGCGCAGGATCACGACGGTCGTGCCGCCGATGGTGCGTTCCACGTGGTGCGTCTCGGACGCACTGTGGCATTCGGACATGGAACGAGGAAAACCCGGCCGGTGTGCCTCCCGGAAGGGCCGGTCGGCCCCTTGTGATCCGGCCCGGGGCCCGATGGCGGGGACACGGCTCGTTCGCGGGGACGATTTCCGGCCGGCCGCCCGATGGGGCCGACCGGCCCAAGCGGATGTGCCGCATCCCGGACAAGCTGGACCTGCGGGCGTTCCCGCCACCGCGCTGTGCCGGGTTCACCGCGATGGGGTCGGGCGTGCCGGCCGGCCGTGGTCGGCCGGGCGCCGAGGCCGACCGCCGAGTACGAGGGCGAGGAGCGACATGAAGGGCTACGTCTTCCACGGTCCCGGACAGTCCGCCTGGGAGGAGGTCCCCGACCCGGCCCTCAAGGAGACCACCGACGCGATCGTACGCGTCGACGCCGTCACCATCTGCGGCACGGACCTGCACATCCTCAAGGGCGACGTGCCCGAGGTCCGCCCCGGTACGGTGCTGGGGCACGAGGCCGTCGGCGACGTCGTCGAGATCGGCGACGACGTACGCACCGTGCAGCCCGGCGACCGGGTGCTGGTGTCCTGCATCACCGCCTGCGGGCGGTGCCGCTTCTGCCGCGAGGCCGTGTACGGCCAGTGCCGCGGCGGCGGGGGCTGGATCCTCGGCCACCTCGTCGACGGCACCCAGGCAGAGTACGTCCGCGTGCCCTTCGCCGACCCCTCCGTGCACCCGCTGCCCGCGGCAGTGGACGACGAGGACGCCGTGCTGCTGGCCGACATCTTCCCCACCGCCTACGAGGTGGGTGTGCTCAACGGGCGAGTACGCCCGGGAGACACCGTCGCCGTGGTGGGGGCCGGGCCCATCGGACTGGCGGCTGTCGCCACGGCCCGGCTCTTCGCGCCCGAGCGCATCGTCGTGGTGGACCTGGCCGCTGCCCGTCTCGAGGCGGCAAGGAAACTCGGCGCCGAGGCCGTGGCCGATGCGCGCGAAGCCCCCGAGCAACTCGTCGCCGACCTGACGGGAGGACTCGGCGCCGACGTGGTGATCGAGGCCGTGGGCGTGCCCGAGAGCTTCGAGCTGTGCACCCGCATGGTGCGGCCCGGCGGGCACCTGGCCAACATCGGTGTGCACGGCAAACCCGCGCTCCTGCACCTCGAAGACCTCTGGATCAAGAACGTGACCATCACCACGGGCCTGGTGGACACCCACTCCACCCCCACGCTGCTGCGGATGGCTGCCGCGGGCCGCCTGCCCACCAGGCAGCTGGTCACCCACATCTTCCCGCTCGAACGCATGGAGGAGGCGTACGACGTCTTCGGCCGCGCCGCGGACACCGGAGCGCTCAAGGTCGTTCTCGGCGGACCGCAGCGTGAGGTCGTCGCCGTGAGCGCGACCTGACGGGAGACGGCGGTCCCGCCCCGTCACCCGTGGGCGCCGGGCGGGGCCGACTGCGTCGGCCGTCCCCGGCGCGTCCGCATCACCTGGTGTCACCTCGTGGAGGGACGCGCGGAGAGGGGAGCCCTGCTCACCACCTCATCACTTGACCCCGCTGCCGTAAGGGGCGTACAGGTCGAGCAGCCGGATGCGGGCGGCCTGCAGCCGGTGGGCGACCACCCGGCCGACCCAGACGGCGATCGCCCGGCCGAACTCCGCGTCCTCGGCGCACATGGCGCGTACCACGTCCGCGTCGAACTCGTGGGCCCGCACCGGGCTCAGGGCCTCGGCTCCCAGCTGCCACACGTACGGCGGGAAGTGCCAGGAGCAGCCGACCAGTTCACCGTGTCCGAGCGACTCGATGACCGCGGCGCGCCGGCCTGGGACGTGCAGGTCGAGAGCGACCGTGCCGGTGCGGACGATCCAGAACCGGTCGGCGCGCCGGCCTTCCTCGAACAGGCGGGCGCCCATGTCGAAGGAGACCTCGCGGGAGACCTGCATCAGCCGCTCGCGGTGCTCGGCCGGGAGGGCCGCGGCCATGGTGGTGGAGGTCATTGTTCCGGGTCCTTTCGTTCCTGCGGCCCGTAACCGGCCGGTGAGTTCGTCCGGCGGCGCCGCGGCTTCCTCGGTGCTGCCGATACCGGCCGGGCACAACATGAGGGACCGTCTGCGGCCCACGGGGCCGGCGCCGCCGGCCGATCCGAACTGCCCGTGCCGGCCGAAGAGTTCGGTGGGCAGCCGTTGGCGGCGGGCCGGGGCCCGGACCGGGCGGCCGTGCGACGGGGAGAGGCCGGGGCCGGTGCGGGAGTCCCGGCCGGCCGTCCTGGGGCTCCCGCTGCCGTTCAGGACGGCGGTCCTGGGGCTCTGTGCCATCGTCCCCCTCCGGATGCCGTGGGGCTGGTGGATCCAGCCTCCGCCCTCTCGGAGCGGCACGCCACGGGCCGCTCGGGCCCGAGCCCGGGCCCTTCGGCCCCAGTGGCGAGTGGGGACCGGCCCGGGCGGCCGCGCCTCGACGGGTGGGCCGGCACCGCTCGACGCGGCTCGGCATGAATGGACGGGAAGGACCACCCGCTTCTCGCGGATCCTGATTGCGCGGTGCGCGACATGCGGCCGGAGCCGCCGCTTCTCCGCGTCTTCCTCGGTCCTTCCCGTCACCCATCAGGACACCACTTCGACCGCGCTGACGCCAGGGTCGAACTCTTCCCCTCTTCCGGTCTTCCGGTCTTCCGGTCTTCCGGTCTTCCGGGACGGAACGGCGCCCCCGCGGAGAGGTGATCGGTTCGCGCGCATCACGGTCGTCGGTGAGCCTCCTCGCACGCCGCGGGGCATGGGCCGAACGTCCCTGGAAGGGGCCGAACCGCCTCTGGGAAAGGCGGATGGCGGCTGCGACGGTGGAACTGGGATGGCTGCCGCATGACGCGGCGATCCGGCGAAAGGCGGTGGACACGATGGAGCTGCCCGTGGTCGTGGGTGTCGACGGCTCGGATTCGAGCCTGACGGCGGTCGACTGGGCCGTCGACGAAGCCGCCCGGCACCGGATGCCCGTACGGCTGGTGTACGCCTCCCTCTGGGAACGTTACGAGGGCGCCGTACCCACGGGGAGCCTGGCGCGGCCCTCCGAACAGGTGATGGCGGAACACATCGTCGCGTCCGCCGCGGAGCGGGCCCACAAACGCAACCCGGACGTCAAGGTGTCCACCGACATCATCCCCGAGGACGCGGCGTCCGCCCTGCTGCGTGAGGGCAACAACGCCTCCTTCCTGGTGACCGGATCGCGCGGCCGCGGCGAGCTGAAGGGGCTGCTGCTGGGCTCGGTCGGCCTGGCCGTGGCGGCTCGGGCGCACTGCCCCGTGATCGTGGTCCGCGGTGACAAGGCCGGCCTGGCGGGCACGCACGAGCGCATCCTGCTCGGCGTGGGGGACCCCGAGTCGGCCGGTGAGGCCGTACGGTTCGCCTTCCGCGAGGCGCAGGCACGCGGCTGCGTCCTCGATGTCGTACACGCCTGGCGCCGCCCCTCGCCGGAGGCGTCCGACGACGGCACACCGGACGCGGAACCGGCGCCCGGGCACGAGGACGAAGCCTCCGCCCTGCTCGACCGGCTGCTCGCCGAGGCCACGGCCGACCACCCGGCGGTCCGGGTGCGCCGCGCGGTGGTCGAGGGGCCGGCCCGCAAGATCCTCGTGGACCGCTCGGCCGCCGCCGATCTCGTGGTCATCGGGTCGCGGCGCAGGGTGGGGCACTTCGGCCTCCAGCTCGGCCGGGCGAGCCACACCCTGCTGCACCACGCGCAGTGTCCGGTGGCGGTCGTGCCGCAACAGGTGTGACGGCTCGGGGGAGCGGCAGTGCCGGACGGAACCTGGGAGTACCACGGCTACGCCCCCGCCGAAGAGCGGCTCCGGGAGTCGCTGTGCACCCTCGGCAACGGCTACTTCGCCACCCGCGGGGCCCTGCCGGAGTGCACCGCGGACGAGGTGCACTACCCGGGCACCTACGTGGCCGGGTGCTACGACCGGCTCACCTCGCGCGTCGCCGGCCGCCGTGTCGAGAACGAGGACGTCGTCAACCTCCCCAACTGGCTGCCCCTGCGTTTCCGGCCACCCGGGGGCGCCTGGCTCTCACCGGACACGGCGACGGTGCTCGACCACCATCAGGTGCTGGACCTGCACTCGGGCCTGCTCGAACGCCGAACCCGGTTCGCGCTCGGTGAGGGGCGGGCGCTGACCGTGCGCCAGCAGCGCCTGGTCCACATGGCCGACGCCCATCTGGCGGCACTGCGCACCGAGTTCACCGCCGAAGGGTTCGCCGGGGAGCTCGATGTGGAGGCGGCCCTCGACGGCGGTGTCGCCAACGCCGGCGTGCGCCGCTACGAGGGCCTGGACGGCCGTCACCTCACCCATGTGCACACCGGCACCGTGGCGCCCGACACGGTGTGGCTGCGCTGCCAGACCCGCACGTCCGGCATACGGATAGGCATGACCGCCCGCCTCACGGGCGACGGACAGGCCGTGACCCGGCACGAACACCCCCGCGCGATCCAGGAGTTGCGGCTGCGCCTGGAGCCCGGCCGGACGGCCACCGTGCTGAAGACCGTCGCCCTGCACACCTCGCGGGACCCCGCGATCAGCGACCCCCTGCGCGCCGCGATCGACCGGGTCGGGGCCGCCGCCGGGTACGGCGAACTGCTGCGGACGCACCTGACGGCCTGGAACCAGCTGTGGCGCCGGGCCGACATCGACGTCCCCGGAGAGCCGGGCCGCATCCTGCGCCTGCACCTTTTCCACGTGCTGCAGACCCTCTCTCCGCACACCGCCGACCTCGACGCCGGCGTGCCCGCCCGGGGACTGCACGGTGAGGCCTACCGCGGCCACGTCTTCTGGGACGAACTGTTCGTCCTGCCGTATCTGAACCTGCACTTCCCCGAGGTCTCCCGGGCTCTGCTCCGCTACCGCCACCGCCGCCTGGAACAGGCCTGCGCGGCGGCGCGCGCGGTCGGGCGGCGCGGTGCCCTGTACCCGTGGCAGAGCGGCAGCGACGGACGGGAGGAGACCCAGCGGCTGCACCTCAATCCCCGGTCCGGGCGCTGGCTGCCGGACAACTCGCGGCTCCAGCGCCACGTCGGCTCGGCGGTCGCCTACAACGTGTGGCAGTACTGCGAGGCGAGCGGCGACGCCGAGTTCCTGCACACCAAGGGTGCCGAGATGCTGCTGCACATCGCCCGCTTCTGGGCGGACTCGGCCACCTGGGACGAGCACCTGGGACGTCACCGCATCCTGGGCGTGATGGGCCCCGACGAGTACCACGACGCCTATCCCGGCGCGACGAGGCCAGGCCTCGACGACAACGCCTACACCAACGTCACGGCGGCCTGGGTGCTCGCCCGCGCCCTGGAGACACTGCGGACCCTTCCCGAGCCGCGTCGGCGCGAACTCGCCGAGCGCACCGGTCTGGACGGCACGGAGCTCGAACGGTGGCAGAACGTCTCCCGCAGCCTGTACGTCCCCTTCCACGACGGCGTCATCAGCCAGTTCGAGGGGTACGGCGACCTCGCCGAACTGGACTGGTACGACTACCGCAAACGCTACGACGACATCCGCCGCCTGGACCGGATCCTCGAGGCGGAGGGTGACAGCGTCAACCGCTACAAGGCGTCCAAGCAGGCCGACGTGCTGATGCTCGGCTACCTGTTCTCCCCGTCCGAACTCCGGGCCCTCCTGGCACGGTTGGGTCACCGCCTCGACGAGGACACCTGGGCCCGCACCGTCGACTACTACCTGGACCGCACCAGCCACGGCTCGACTCTCAGCGGACTGGTCCACGGCTGGGTCCTGGCCCGTGCCCGGCGCGCCGAGGCCTGGGTGTTCTGCCAGGAGGCCCTGCGCAGCGACATCGCCGATCTGCAGGGCGGCACCACCGGCGAGGGCATCCACCTGGGTGCCATGGCCGGCACCCTCGATCTCGTCCAGCGCGGCCTGACCGGGCTCGAGACCCGCGCGGGCGCGCTGTGGCTCGACCCCGTGCCGCTGCCGGCACTGTCGTCGTACGGCTTCGCCATCCGCTACCGGGGGCACTGGGGCGTGCAACTGCGGCTGGAGCACGGCCGGATGGAGATCGCGGTGCCGTCGTCGGACCGGTCCCCGATCGATGTGCGGCTGCCCGGCCGCGCGGTCTGCGTCCAGCCGGGGGAGACGTGCGGCCTGGTGCTGCGGGAGTGACCGTCACCCCGGCTCCCGCAGCGCGGGCCGGCGCCCGACCCCGGCGTCGTCACACCTCCAACGGGCCGGCCAGCTCCACGATGTCGTCGGCGGCCACGTCGTGCAGCCGTATGGCGAGGTCCTCCAAGGCCCGGCTCGCCGCGAGCTCGTCACCGATCTCCGGAACGGGCCGGTCGACCGGGTTGCGCCGGGCCACGCCCCGGCCGGTGACGGTGGAGGTGTCCCGCGTGCTGAGCACGGCACGTGCGTGGGTGTCGTCGCCCTCCTCGGTGATGAAGATCTGCACGGTCCACTGCTTGGCTTCCATCGTGATCACTTCCGTACGAAGGGCCCCCGCTCCTCCCACACTGCGCGCGCAGCCGCCGCCGTGCCAGAGCCGAACGGCCCCCGGTGAACACGGCCGAAGCGCGCCCGCCCCGGCCTGGGGCCGAAGGACCCGGGCGAGGTCGGTGCGGCCCATGCGCGGACCCGCCGCCGGCGGGAGACTCGAGGGAGAGGGCAGGTCACGCATCGGGACCGGGAGGCACGTCATGCTTCGCAACGTCGTGGCGGGAATCGACGGATCCCCGGAAGGTCTCGCGGCCGCACACTGGGCGGCCCAGGAGGCCCTGCGCCGGGGAACCGGGCTGAGTCTCGTGCACGCCTGGCGCAGCCAGCCACGCCCGGCGCCCGGCGTCCCTCTGGGCAGCCCGGACCATGAGCGGGCCGAGCACCTCCTGCGCACGGCGGTGGACAGCGTCCGCGCCCCGCACCCGGCGCTGGGGGTCGCCGGCCGCCTGATGCACGACTCCGCGGCTTCCGCACTGCTCTCGGCGGCCGAGGACGCGGAGCTGCTGGTGCTCGGGTCGCGCGGCCTCGGCAGCGTGGCCGGCTTCGTGACGGGTTCGGTGTCCCAGCGGGTCGTGGGCCGCTCCTCGCGCCCGGTCGTACTGGTCAGGGCGGGGCAGTGCGCCGCCGACGAGCATCTGCCGGCCGCGGACGGTGTCGCCCCGGAGGAGATCCCCGAGACCCCCTACCGCGCGGTCGTCCTCGGTCTGGACGTCCGGCACCCCTCCGACGAACTGATCCAGTTCGCCTTCGAGGCCGCCCGGCGGCGCGACACCGGCCTGCGCGTCGTCCACGCCTTCACGGTCCGGCCCTCGACGGTCTCCGCCGCCGTCCCGACCGACCCCTCTCCCGGGCCGGAAGTGTTCGACGCCGGGAAACGCACCGTCGTCTCGGCTCTGCGACCCTGGTCGGAGAAGTACCCCGAGGTGCCCGTGACCGAGTACGTCGTCGAAGGACGTCCCGCCGCGGAACTGGTGGCGGCCGCGGCGGGCGCCGGGCTCGTCGTGGTGGGGCGGCGCACCACCGGCGGCCTGACCGTTGCCCACATCGGCCCGGTCACCCACGCGGTCCTGCACCACGTCGGCTGCCCGGTCGCCGTCGTCCCGCCCGCCTGAGTCACCGTCGTGCCGCACGCCCGAGCCACCGCCGGCCGGCGTGCCGGGCAGCGACACCCGCGGCGCACCGGATCGCCCGGACGCCCCCCGCCCACCGGCCCCGACCGACCGCCCCGCCGTACTGCGCCTGACCGCCTGACCGCCTGACCGCCTGGCCGCCTGGTCGCTGGAGGGCCCGCCCTCCAGACGACCGACCGCGTACCCGACCGCCACACCGACCTACGCACCCCCTAGGACCGGCCCCATGCGCATCGTCATCTCCCTCGGCGGCAATGCCCTGCTCCTGAGGGGGGACCGCCCGGACGCGGACGTCCAGCGGGCGAACGTCGTCCGGGTGGCCACCGCCCTCGCTCCTCTGGCCCACGAACACGACCTCGTGGTCACCCACGGCAACGGGCCACAGATCACGCTGCTCGCCGAGGAGAGCACGGCCGACCCCGAGCTCTCCGCCCCGTACCCGCTGGATCTGCTCACGGCCCAGACCCAGGGCATGATCGGCTCGCTGCTGACCCGCGCCCTGCGGGACGCGTTGCCCGGACGGCGGATCGTCACCCTGGTCACGCACACGCTCGTCCGGGCCGACGACCCGGGGCTCGCCCGGCCCACCACACCCCTCGGCCCGTCCTACCCGCGCGCATTGGCGGAGGCGTTCGCCCGCCGACGCGGCTGGCACATCGCTCCGGACGGTCACGGCGGCTGGCGCCGCGTCGTCCCCGCGCCGAATCCCGAGCGGATCGTGGAGACCGACACCGTCCACGAGTTGCTGGGCGGCGGCTCCCTGGTGGTCTGCGCGGGCGGCGGAGGGGTGCCCGTGACCACGGACGGCAACGCGATCTGCACCGAAGCCGTCGTCGACAAGGATCTGGCAGCCGCCCGCCTCGCCGCGGACCTCAAGGCCGAGTTCCTGCTCATCCTCACCGACGTCCCGAACGTCTACGCCCACTACGGCACCCCGGATCAACGGCCCGTCCTCGACACCACGCCGTCCCGGCTGCGCGCCGGCCGCTACCCCGACGACACGATGGGCCCGAAGGCCGAAGCGGCCGCCCGTTTCGTGGCGGGCACCGGTGCACCGGCCGCCATCGGCGCCCTCGACGCGGCCTATGCGATCGTCCAGGGCCGGTCGGGCACACTGGTCCGCCCCGACCTGGCCGCCGGATGACGGAGGGACGAGCCGGGCGGCCGAACGCCTGCGCCGGTTCACGCGGCCACGGCGGGCCGCACGACGGGCCGCTCGACGGGCCGACGGTCCCGGCGGGGCGTGCCGCATCGACCGGGGGACACCGTGGCACCCTGGCAGCATGTGCGGTCGTTACGTCTCCACCCGCCGTCCCGAGGACCTGGTCCAGCACTTCCGCGCCACCGAGTGGCGCCCCGAGGAGACTCTGGCGCCGAGCTGGAACGTCGCGCCGACCGACGAGGTGTGGGCCGTGCTGGAGCGCACCCCGCGCGAGGAGCGCGACGGGGACGGCACCTCGGTGCGCAGGGAGTTGAGACCGCTGCGCTGGGGACTGGTGCCGTCGTGGGCGAAGGACGTGAAGATCGGCGCCCGGATGATCAACGCGCGGATGGAAACCGTGCACGAGAAGCCGGCCTTCCGCCGCGCGTTCGTCAAGCGTCGCTGTCTGCTGCCCGCGGACGGCTTCTACGAGTGGCAGCAGATCACGTCCGGTGACACGGCAAGGCCCCGCAAGCAGCCCTACTTCATCCACCCCGAGGACGGTCAGGTGATGGCACTGGCCGGGCTGTACGAGTACTGGCGCAACCCGGAGGTCGCGCGCGACGACGACCCCGCCGCCTGGCTGACGACCTGCACCATCATCACCACGGAGGCGACCGACGCGGCCGGCCGTGTCCATCCGCGCATGCCGCTCGCCCTCACCACCGACCACTACGACGCCTGGCTGGACCCCCGCAATCAGCACCCCGGCGAGCTGCGGGAGCTGCTCGGTACACCGGGGGACGGGCATCTCGGCGCCCGGCCCGTCTCCTCGGCCGTCAACGACGTCCGCAACAACGGGCCCGAGCTCCTGGAGGCGGCCGCGCCGTAGCCCGGCGCGGCGAATCACGTGGTCGCAGGCTCCGCAAGGCGTTGCAGCAGGCCGAGCAGCGTCACCCGGTCGGTGTCGGACAAGGGGGAGAAGCAGGAGGCGAGCACCTCGTCGGCGACCCGGCGGCCGGTGGCCAGGACCCGTTCGCCCGCCGGGGTGAGGTGGTGCTCGATGCGCCGGCCGTGTCCTTTTCGTCGCTCGACCAGGCCCTGGTTCGTCAGACGGCCGACCAGCGCGCCGAAGGCCTGTTCGGTCTGGAACGTCGCGCCGGCCAGCTCGCGGGCCGACGCCCCGGGCGAGCGGCTGATCGCGCGCAGGGCGTCCCACTGGGCGAGGGTCGTACCGACGGCGGACAGCGCGCTGTCGAGCGCCCGGTGCTGTCGGTACTGGGCGAGCTTGACCGCCCTTCCCAGAGCTTGCAGGTCAGGATGCATGAACTGAGTCTACGCCATGACTAAGCTGGCTTATATAAACATGTTTAGTTATGCTGTGCGCATGCTCACGAATCACACGGCGGACGTGTACGCCGACCTGTCCCTCACCCTGTCCGAAGCCGGAACAGGCAGGCCCGTCCTGGTACTTCACGGTGGCGGGGGCCCGGCCACGGTCGCCGGACTCGCCCAGCACCTCTCCCGGACCGCGCACACCCTCACGCCCGTGCTCCCCGGCTGGGACGGCACCCACCGTCCCGACTGGCTCACCGGTGTCGACGACCTCGCCCTCGCCCATCTGCACCTCCTGCACGACCGCGGCCTGGAGGACGTCCTGGTCGTCGGTTCCTCCCTCGGCGGCTGGATCGCCGCCGAGATGGCCGCGCGGGACACGGCGGGCCTCATCACCGGGCTCGTGCTGATCGACGCGGTCGGCGTGCACGTCCCGTCGGAGCCCATCACCGACGTCTTCGCGCTCGACGCCCGGGGGCTCGCCGAGCACTCCTGGCACGACCCGGACCGCCACTACGTCGACCCCGCGGACGTCCCTCCCGGCCAACTCGCGCTCCGGCAGGGCAACATGGCCACCATGCGCATCCTCGCCGCCGACCCCTACATGCACGATCCCAAGCTGCTGCGTCGACTGGCGCGGGTCCGGGTGCCCGCGCTGCTGCTCTGGGGGCAGAGCGACCGCGTCGTCACTCCGGCCTACGGGGCGGCGTACGCCCGTGCCTTCGCGGACGGCAGGTTGGAGGTCGTTCCCGAGGCGGGCCATCTGCCGCACATCGAACAGCCCGAGGCGACGTTCGCGCTGATCGACGCCCACCTGCGGAGGACGAGCACCGCTCCCGTGCGGTGACCGACCCGCCCGCGCGCGGCGTCCGTTCTGCCCTTACCGTGCTCTTGACGTGACCGGTGGTCAGGAACGGGCAGGAGGTGTCGCAAGCGGTGGCCGATGCGGGCGGTCGGACAGCCGGGCGGGGCCGGGGGCGCCGGCCCGGCGGCGCGGTGCTCGGCAGCCGCCCGGCGCACACCGTGCGGTTCCCGCCGCGCGCCCCGCGGGCTTCGACGGGCCCGGCGGGCCCGGTGGGCCTCGAAGGCCCGGAAGGCTCCCCGGCGGAGCGTACGGTGCCGTGGCTGCGCGTGGCCGCCGCATACGCCTGGCGTCTCATCCTCGTCGGCATCGGCGTCTACGGCGTGTTCACCGTGCTGGGCCGCTTCCAGCTCATCACCGTGGCCCTGTTCCTGGCGCTCGTCGTCACCTCCGTCCTGCGTCCCGTCGCCGACCTGCTGAACAGTCAGTTCCCCAGGCCGCTGAGTGTCGCCGTCGCGCTCGTCGGCAGCCTGCTGCTCCTGTTCGCGCTGCTCGCCCTGGTGGGCAACGCGGTGGCGGGCGAGTCGGCGAAGCTGGCGGGCGAGTTCCGGGGCGGCATCCACCGGATCGAGGTGTGGCTCCAGCACCCGCCCTTCCGGCT
Organism: Streptomyces sp. NPDC046197; assembly: GCF_040646295.1. NCBI lineage: Bacteria > Bacillati > Actinomycetota > Actinomycetes > Kitasatosporales > Streptomycetaceae > Streptomyces > Streptomyces sp. NPDC046197. The sequence goes on from NZ_JBEYZY010000012.1 coordinate 108,152, forward strand.
CAGTCCCGGCAGGCTCTCCAATCTGCAACGCCAGGTCACGGACTACCTCGCCGCCCACCGGTCGAGCCTGCTCAGCAGTGCCGTCAGCGGTCTGGGCCGACTCGTCGAACTGATCACCGGAGGCGCACTCGCCCTCTTCTCCTCCGTCTTCTTCATCCACTCCGGCGAGCGGCTGTGGGCCTGGGTGCGCGACCAACTGCTGCCCAGTGGGGCCCGCCGGGCGTGGGACAAGGCGGGACGCGCGGCCTGGCGGACGTTCGCCGGGTACACGCGCGGCATCATCATCGTGGCCGCCACCAACGCCGTACTCGTCGGCATCGCCCTGCTGGTGCTGCGCGTACCGCTCGCGCTGCCGCTGGCGCTGCTGGAGTTCTTTGCCACGTTCGTGCCGCTGGTGGGCTCACCGGTCGCGCTCGCCGTGGCCACCGTGGTCGCCCTCGCGGGCCGCGGCCCGCTCACGGCCGCCGCCGTCCTGGTCCTCATCGTCGTCATCGGCCAGATCGAAGGACACGTCCTGCACCCCTTGGTGATGAGCTGGGCGGTCCGCCTCCATCCGCTCGTGGTGGCGATCTCCGTGCTCGCCGGCAGCATCGTCGGGGGCGTGATCGGCGCCATCGTCGCCGTCCCGTTCATCTCCGTCGTCTGGGCGGTGCTGCGCGCCCTGCGGACGGTCCCGCCGTAGCGCAGCCCGGTGGCGGTGTGCTGCCGCTTTTCGGCCGCCGCAGAGGGGGCACGCGTCCGGGGTACGACCCCCCGAGCGCAGGATGGTGCCGTGATGACCGAGTACGAACGTTCACGCACGATGCCCGCACAGCCCGAGCACGTCTTCGACCAGGCCGCCAACCTCGACCAGCTCGACGCCTGGCTGCCGGACGCCCTCCATGTGCACGTCGAGGACCCGCCCGCCGCCACGGTGCACGAGGACCACACCGGCCAGGACACCTCCGCCCTGCTGCGCGCCGAGCGTGACCAGATGCGGATCGAATGGGGCACCCGGGAGCAGGGCAGCTACGCCGGATGGCTCCAGGTCGCCGGGATCGGTGGCGGCGCCAGCGAGGTGACCGTCCACCTGTCGTTCTTCGACACGGGCCACGACCCGGGCGAGCGGGCCGTGTGCGACGCCCTGGACAGCAGCCTGCGGCGGCTGGAGGAGCAGGTGCGGCTGCGCGTCGACCACGCGGGCGGCTGAGCGCACCGCGCCGCGCCGTGCCGTCGAGGACGGACGAGACGTACCGCCGGCCAAGGCTCCAACGGGCGCTTTTCAACCCTTCGGCGCTGTTTTTGCTCTCCGTCACGGATACCCCACCAGTGACTCCACGGCCATGGTCGCGAACACGGCTCCCCAGACGGTGGTCACCATCACGTTGACGTGTGTGAAGACGGGCGAGTCCCAGACATCGGCCGGGCCCGACTCCCGGGCGTACTGCGCGGTGAAGGGGTCTCCGAGCCCCCGGCCGGGACGAGCCACGAGGCTTCCGGTGAGCCGTCAGCACTCTTGGAAGTCAGGGGGGCTTGGGCGGGACGTGCCGGGGTGTGCGGTCCCGCTGAGGGGGCCGCACACCGAGCTTGCAAGGGGTTCGGGTCGAATCAGTGGCCGCCACCGTGGCCGCCGCCACCACCGCCGCCACCGTGGTCACCGCCACCGTGGTCACCGCCACCGTGGTCGCCGCCACCGTGGTCACCACCGCCGTGGTCGCCGCCACCGTGGTCACCACCGCCGTGGTCGCCGTTGCCACCATGGTCACCGTGATCGCCATGATCGCCATGGTCACCGTGATCGCCGTGGTCGCCGTGGTCACCGCAGTCGTTCCACCAGTCGGTGAAATCGCCGTCGCAGCCACGACTGAAGGAGTGGTCGGAGTCGTGAACCGGTGCGCCCGCCGCCGCGGTACCCGCCGCGCCGACCGCCGCGCCGCCGGCCAGAAGAACGCCCGCCGCGGAAACCGCGAAGAGGCGCTTCGCGCGCTGTGCTCGCATGGATATACCTTTCCTTCCATCGTCTCGCGCGATGTGCAGGGCGCGAGATTGATGGCCGCGGCCGCCAACAGGCTCCAGGCCGCGGTCGTAAGGGCTGCCGCAATTATGAGAAGCACGTCTGCGCCTTCGGCACCCTCGTGTCGCCCGCGTAAGCTTCCGCGGGCGTGCGCTGCGGTCACAGCCCCTGAGTGGATCCGCCGGTCGGTGCGTGCCCCGTGTTGCGGCTCTCAGTGATAGACGCTAGTCGCCGCTCGGCGGGTCGGCATCTTGAGAGCGCAACTAATTTCGGCACCCGCGCCGAGGGCCGAATCCCCGCGTCGGAGCACGGTTCCCGCCGCCCCGCCCCGCCTGAGAAGCCGCCAGGGCGGCCGGGTTCCCGCCCCCGCTTCCTCGACGCCCTCAGGGACGCGGCGCCCGGCGGGGTACTCGGATGCACCACCGACAGGAAGGCGGGCAACGACATGCGGATCGATCTGAAGGGCCGCACGGCACTCGTCACCGGTTCGACCCAGGGCATCGGCGCGGCGATCGCCACCGGGCTCGCCGGCGCGGGGGCCCGGGTGGGCATCAACGGACGTGACTCCGCGCGGGTGGAGGACAGCGCCGCCCGGTTGCGCGAGGTCCTGCCCGACGCCGACCTGGTGCCGGTGGCCGCCGACGTGACCACCGAGGAGGGTGCGCGCCGGGCGGTGGACGCCCTGGGCCAGGTGGACATCCTCGTCAACAACCTCGGCATCTTCGGCACCGCCGATCCGCTGGAGATCGCGGACGACGAGTGGCGGCGCTACTTCGAGGTGAACGTCCTGGCAGCGATACGGCTGACCCGCCTGCTGCTGCCGGGCATGACCGGACGCGGCTGGGGGCGCGTCCAGTACATCGCCAGTGACTCGGCGGTCGTGATCCCCGCCGAGATGATCCACTACGGCATGTCGAAGACCGCGCTGCTGGCGGTGAGCCGGGGGTTCGCCAAACAGGCGGCCGGCACCGGCGTCACGGTCAACGCCGTCATCGCGGGCCCGACCCACACCGCGGGCGTGGAGGACTTCGTCTACGAACTCGTCGACCGGGACCTGGCCTGGGAGGAGGCCCAGCGCGTCTTCATGCGGCGGCACCGCCCGCAGTCCCTGCTGCAGCGGCTGATCGAGCCCGAGGAGATCGCCCACATGGTCGTCTACCTCAGCTCCGAGCAGGCATCGGCCACCACCGGGGGCGCCCTGCGCGTGGACGGCGGCTACGTCGACTCCATCCTGCCCTGACCGGTGGCGGCGCCCCCGTACAGGGCCACGGTCGTGGTGACCCGCACGACACACGGTGCGCGGGGAGTCGAGCCGAAACCGAATCGCACCGCGGGTTCCACCGCCGCGAGGGCGCCGAGGCCCACGCCGTCGTAGGAGGCGGTGACACGGCGGACCGGACGCAGATCCCGAGCCCCGTACCACTCGCGGCGGCCCGCGCCGGCACTTCCGCGGGTGCGCACCCCGCGCAGCAGGCGGGCCGGACCGTCCACCACCGCGATCCAGGCCGGAGTGACGGCGAGTCTGCGCGGCACGGCACGCAGCAGCAGCCCCAGCGGGCCGCGCCGGCCGGTCGTGAATCGCAGTTCCAGCGGACCCGCGGACACCGCCCAGGTGTCTCCCCGTACCTCCACACCGACCGGTACGATCCGCACCTCGTCGAAGGTGTACGTCCCGGCGACGAAGCCCGCCGTGCGCCGGTCCGGGGCGAGCAGCAGACGATGCCCGTCGCCGCGCTCCAGCATCACGTCGCTGAACGGGCCGAACGGGGAGTGCGCCCAGTGCCCCAGCACCAGGCGGGTGCCGGAGGACGTTCCGGCCCCGGCGATCCAGCCGTCGAAGACCATCCGCTCACGAGAGCGGGACCGTCCGTGCCGCCACACCCTGGCGCGACGGCTGACGTCCATCGCATCCCTCCCGACTCGTCCGCCGCTGCCCGTCCCCGGTCCCGGCGACGGAACGGGGTGTCGCCGAAGGCGCGGCTGCGGGTTCCCGCCTGCCGGCGGCCCGAAACAGCGGCTGGACTCGGCTTGCGGGCGCGCTCCGGATCCGCTGGGAAACCGGCCTGAGTCCCGGCGGCCACTGCCCGGAGCGTCAGCGTGGGGAGCTTCGAGCTTCCGTGTCCGGGTACATGAGCGGTGGCTGTCGTCCGCAGCGGCAGGAGAGCCGGCGATGCCGACGGCGAAACCCGGGGTGTCGCCCGGCCCCGCCGGGGTTCGTCCCCTCCCGCCCCGGCGTGTCGAAGCGGAGGGGCCGGGACCTTCCGGCGTGTCGTGACGGCGGCGGCGCGCACCCAGGCGCGCACTGGGAGACGATGGGGTGTTCGGAACAGCCACGGGTCGGGCCTGACAGGGAGGGGCTGCGTGGACCAGCGGGTCGCGGGCGATGCGACCGGAGACGAGGCCGAGGCCGGCATGGTGGACACCGGCACCCCCCGCCGCCGTCGGGAGGGGACCGATGTGCGACGGCGCATCCCCCGCACCGATGCCGTCCTGCGCGATCCCCGTCTGGTGGAGGCGGTACGACGGCTCGGGCCGGGCCCCGTGAAGACAGCCGTCCGGCAGGCGCAGCAGCAGGCCCGGGACGGTGTCGTGCCCCCGGAAGGGGTGGTCGAGGCCGCGGTCGGCCTGCTGCCGCCCACGGTCGGCGGGCTGCGCTCGGTGATCAACGCCACCGGGGTGGTCCTGCACACCAACCTCGGCCGGGCAGCGCTGTCGTCGGCGGCGCGGCGGGCGGTGCGGGAGGCCGCCGGGCCCACGGACGTCGAACTGGACCTGCGGACCGGCGTCCGGGCCCGCCGCGGTCGCACGGCACTGCGCGCCCTGTGCGACCGGGTACCGTCCGCGGCCGCTGCACACGTCGTCAACAACGGTGCCGCCGCGCTGGTCCTGGCCGCCACCGCGCTCGCCGCCGGCAAGGAGATCGTCATCAGCCGCGGCGAGATGGTGGAAATCGGCGACGGATTCCGCCTGCCCGACCTTCTCGTCTCCACCGGGGCCCGACTGCGCGAGGTCGGCACCACGAACCGTACGACCGTCGACGACTACGCCGCCGCGATCGGCCCCGAGACGGGCTTCGTGCTGAAGGTGCACCCCTCCAACTTCCGCATCACCGGATTCACCCGCGCCGCCGAGGCCGGCGAACTGGCCGGGCGGGGCGTGCCGGTCGTCGCCGACATCGGCTCCGGGCTCCTGGCCCCCCATCCGCTGCTGCCCGACGAGCCCGACGCCCAGACCCAGCTGCGGGCCGGTGCCTCCCTCGTGACCGCGAGCGGGGACAAGCTCCTCGGCGGCCCCCAGTGCGGGCTGATCCTCGGCGAGGAGCACCTCGTGCGCACCTTGTCCCGGCACCCGCTGGCCCGCGCGCTGCGCGTGGACAAGCTCACCCTGGCCGCCTTGGAGGCCACTTTGACCGGCCCCGAGACACCGACCGCCGCCGCGCTGTCGGCCGACCCGGAGCAGCTCATGCGCCGCGCCGGCCGCCTCGCCTCCGCCCTGGCCGACGACGGCATCGACGTACGGGCCGTCTCCAGCACCGCCACCGTCGGCGGCGGCGGCGCCCCCGGCGTGGACCTGCCCAGCGCCGCGCTGTCCCTGCCCGAGGCGTACGCCGTCCTTCTGCGCACCGGGCAGGTGCCCGTGGTGGGGCGCCTGGAGGCGGGGCGGTGCCTGCTCGACCTGCGGGCGGTGCCCGCGGACGACGACGAGCGGCTGGCCGAGGCCGTGCGGTCGGCCGCGGAAAGGTAGGCGCCATGCGGGTCCTGGCCACCGCGGGGCACGTCGACCACGGCAAGTCGGCCCTGGTGCGGGCGTTGACCGGAATGGAACCCGACCGCTACGAGGAGGAGCGGCGCCGGGGACTCACGCTCGACCTCGGCTTCGTATGGACCCGGCTGGACCCGGACGGCGAAGCCCTCGCGTTCGTGGACGTACCCGGACACGAGAAGTTCGTGGCCACCATGCTGGCCGGAGTCGGGCCCGTGCCGGCCGTGCTGTTCGTGGTGGCCGCCGACCAGGGCTGGCAGCCGCAGTCCGAGGAACACCTGGCGATCCTGGACGCGCTCGGCGTCCGGCATGCCGTGCTCGCCGTGACCCGCAGCGACCTCGCCGACCCCGAACCCGTGCGCGCCGACGCCGTCGAGCGACTGGCCGCCACCTCGCTCGGCACGGTCCCCTCCGTGGCGGTCAGCGCGGTGACCGGCGCGGGGCTGGACGAGCTGCGCGCGCAGCTGGCCCGGCTGGCCCGCGCCCTGCCCGTGCCGCCCGCCGACACGGACGTGCGGCTGTGGCTGGACCGCGCCTTCACCGTCCGCGGCCACGGCACCGTGGTCACCGGCACGCTCGGTGCGGGCACGCTGCGCGTCGGCGACCGGCTGGTGACGGGGGACGGCTCGACGGAGCTCAGGGTGCGCGGGTTGCAGTGCCTGCAGCAGGAGCGGACCGCCGTCAGCGGCGTGGCCCGCGCGGCGGTCAACGTGCACGGCGCCGCGGACGGTGCTCTGCGGCGGGGGGACGTGCTGCTGGCACCGGACCGCTGGCTGCTCACCGATCTCGTCGACGTCCGCGTCACGGGGCGGCCGGTCGAGGACCTGCCGCGTGAGGTCACCCTGCACATCGGAACGGCGGCCGTGCCGGTGACCGCCCGCCCGCTGGGCGAGGACACCGCCAGGCTGTCCCTGCACCGGCGGCTGCCCCTGCGTGTCGGCGACCGGGCGGTCCTGCGCGAACCGGGTGGCCGGCGCACCCCCTGCGGTGTCACCGTGCTGGACGTGCGCCCGCCACGGCTGACCCGGCGCGGCGCGGCACGGGTGCGGGCGAAGGAGCTGGCGACCATGACCGGCCGACCGGACGGGGCGGCCGAGCTGCGCAGGCGGAAACTGATCCGCCGCGCCGAACTCCTGGCGATGGGCGTGCCCGCGCCCACCGAACCCGTCGCCGGTGACTGGCTGGTCGACGCACCGCACTGGGCCCGGCTGCGCGAACGGCTGGCCGCCGAGGTCGAGCGGCACGCCCAGCACCACCCCATGGAGCCGGGTCTGCCGACGGAGGCGGCACGGCACCTGCTGGGGCTGCCCGACCGGGCGCTGGTGGACGTACTCGCCCGAGCACCGGGCGAGCCCGCGCTGCTGCGGCGGCAGGGACGCCTGTACGGTCCCGGCAACGTCCTGCCCACCCTGCCACCGCGCGTCCAGGCCGCCGTGGACGCCGTGCGCCGGGAGCTGGCTCGGACCCCGTTCCGCGCCCCCGAAGCCGACCGCCTGGCCCAACTGGGCCTCGACCGCAAGGCGGTGGCCGCCGCGGTGTCGGCGGGTGCGCTGCTGCGGGTCGCCGAGGGCATCGTCCTGCTGCCGGGGGCGGACGTCCGGGCCGCCGCCGTCCTTCGCGACCTGCCCCAGCCGTTCACGCTGAGCGAGGCGCGCAAGGCCCTGGACACCACGCGCAGGGTGGCCGTGCCGCTGCTGGAGTTCCTGGACGCCCGGGGAGTCACGGAACGGGTGGACGACCAGCGCCGACGGTGCCGGACGGGTGCGGGCAGCGGAGGCGGACGGGAATCGAACCCGCCTGCCCGAGATCCTCGGGCACCTCGGTTTTGAAGACCGGGAGGGCCACCAGGCACCCACACGCCTCCACCGCCCGTCAGGCTACCGGACCGCCCCGGCACCGCCGCCGGGGGTCACGGCGCGTCGCCCGCACGGCAGCAACACCCACCGCCCCGCCCGCCGTCGCGGTTGGTATGCACGTTCGACTCGGCCCTTCGGCGGTACCCACCCGGTGCGGCAGCCACCACCGACCCAGGAGACGCGACATGACACTCGCCGGCGCAACGCCCGTACGGCTCACCCAGTACGCCCACGGCGGCGGCTGCGCCTGCAAGATCCCGCCCGGCGAACTGGAGGAAGTCCTGGCCGGGCTGCCGGTGCCGCCGCCCACCGCGACCGACACCCCGCTGCTGGTCGGCCTGGCCACCGGCGACGACGCGGCGGTCGTCGAGCTGCCCGCCCACGGCGGCGCCGCGGCGCAGGCGATGGTGTCCACGGCCGACTTCTTCACCCCGGTCGTCGACGATCCCTACGACTGGGGGCGCATCGCCGCGGCCAACGCGCTGTCCGACGTGTACGCGATGGGCGGCCGCCCGGTCCTCGCGGTCAACCTGCTGGCCTGGCCGCGCGACGTGCTGCCGTTCGACCTGGCCCGCGAGGTGCTGCGGGGCGGCCTGGACATCGCCGCCGAGGCCGGCTGCCACGTCGGCGGCGGTCACAGCGTGGACGACCCCGAGCCCAAGTACGGCATGGCCGTCACCGGGCTGGCGGACCCGGCACGGCTGCTGCGCAACGACGCCGGCCGACCCGGCCTGCCCCTGTCACTGACCAAGCCCCTCGGCCTGGGCGTGCTGAACAACCGCCACAAGGCCACCGGGGAGCGGTTCGAGCAGGCGGTGGTCACCATGGTGACCCTCAACCGGGACGCGGCCGCCGCGGCCCTGGACGGCGGCGCCGTGTGCGCGACGGACGTGACCGGCTTCGGCTTCCTCGGCCACCTGCACAAGCTGGCGCGGGCGTCGGAGGTGACCGCGGTGGTCGACACCGCCGCCGTGCCCTATCTGGAGGGGGCCCGGCAGGCCGTGCGGGACGGCTACGTCAGCGGAGGCACCAGACGGAACCTGGAGTGGGTGGCGCCGTTCACGGACTTCGGCGACACGGACGCCGACACCCGGCTGCTCCTGGCCGACGCCCAGACGTCGGGCGGCCTGCTCGTGGCCGGCGAGGTGCCCGGGGCGCCGGTCGTGGGCGAACTGGTCCCCCGCGGGCCGCGCTCCGTGGTGCTGAGGTGAGCCGGGTGAGGTGGCCCGGGCGGCAGCCCCGCTGAACCACGCCCGGTCCTGCCTGCGCCCGGCAGGCTCCGGTCCCGGAAGGAGCCCGGCCGGGCGCCGTCCCGCAAGGATCAGAGCTCCGTGCCGGTCCGCTCGTCGATGCCGGCCCGTGCCCGGTACACGCGCACCAGTTCCACGGCGGCGTGCCCCCTCGGGCGTCGGCCCGGCCTGATGTCGACGGCGAACGCCTTGGCCTCCTGGATGTGGGTGTTGGGGTCGAGGCACAGGTGCAGCAGCTCGTTGGCCGCGTCGCCCGTGCTGTAGCCGTTCGGCCCCCAGTGGTACGGCAGTCCCACCTGGTGCAGGGTGCGGCCGTGCACGGTCAGCGGTGCCACCCGGTCGGTGACCAGCACCCGCGCCTCGATGACGTTCCGGGCGCTGACGATCGTCGCCCACCCGGTGTGTTCCAGGCCGCGCTCGGCGGCGAGCTCCGGCGACACCTCGCAGAAGAACTCCGGTTGCAGTTCCGCGAGGTAGGGCTGCCAGCGCGACATCCCGCCCGCCGTGTGGTGCTCGGTGAGCCGGTAGGTGGTGGCGACGTAGGGGAACACCTCCGAGCCCGGTGCGTCGCCGCTGGGCTGGTAGCGGTTGTCGGGGTGTGGCCGCATCAACTGCCGTACGGGATTGCGCTGCTGCTTGTACAGGACGTTGGGGAAGGGCGAGTCCTGCGGCTCGTAGTGGGTCGGCAGCGGTCCGTCGGTCAGCCCGGACGGCACGTACAGCCAGGCCTTGCCGTCGGCCTGCATGATGAAGGGATCGGTGCCCGACAGCGCCTCCGGCCCGGTCGCGTCCTTCGGGGGCTGGTGGTCCGGGGTCTTGTCCTGCTTGAAGTCGGGGACGTCGTGGCCGGTCCACCGCCCCTCGCCCGGGTCCCACCACACCAGCGCCTTGCGCTCGCTCCACGGCCTGCCGTCCGGATCGGCCGAGGCCCGGTTGTACAGGATGCGGCGGTTCGCCGGCCAGGCCCAGCCCCACTCCTTGGCCACCCAGTCCTGCTCCTTGCCCGGCCTGCGGCGAGCCGCCTGGTTGACACCGTCGGCGTAGACCCCGCAGTAGATCCAGCAGCCGCAGGAGGTGGAACCGTCCGGCCGGAGCTGCTCGTAGGAGCTCAGCAGGTTGCCCTCGGCGTCGTGGCCGTTGATCTCGGCGAGGACCGCCTCCGCCTCCGGCTCGGCGTGCCTGCCCTTCGTGGGGTAGTCCCAGGCCAGGTCGAGCACCGGGCGGTCCATGGGGTCGGTCGACCCGGTGAGCTTGGCCCGGATGATCCGGCCGAGGTGGAAGGTGAACCAGAGGTCGCTGCGCGCCTCGCCGGACGGTTCCACGGCCTGGTGGTGCCACTGCAGCAGACGCTGGGTGTTGGTGAAGCTGCCGTCCTTCTCGGTGTGCGCGGCGGCCGGCAGGAAGAACACCTCGGTACGGATGTCCTCCGTGCGCAGCTCCCCGGTCTCGATCTCCGGGCCGTCCTTCCACCAGGTGGCCGACTCGATGAGGGAGAAGTCGCGGACCACCAGCCAGTCCAGGTTGGCCATGCCGAGGCGCTGCATCTTTGCGTTGGCGGAGCCGACCGCGGGGTTCTCGCCCATCAGGAAGTAGCCCTTGCAGGTGCCCTCCAGCTGGGCCATCACCGTCTCGTAGGTGGAGTGCGAGCCCGTCAGCCGCGGCAGGTAGTCGAAGCAGAAGTCGTTCTCGGGCGTCGCGGCGTCGCCCCAGTACGCCTTGAGCAGGCTCACCAGGTAGGACCGCATGTTGCCCCAGTAGCCCTTGTGGGCCGCGTCTGCCCGCACGAAGGCGTCCAGGTCCTCGTTCTTGTGCGCGTGCGGCATCGGGATGTACCCGGGCAACAGGTTGAACAGGGTGGGGATGTCCGTCGAGCCCTGGATGGAGGCGTGCCCGCGCAGCGCCATGATGCCGCCGCCCGGCCGGCCGATGTTGCCGAGCAGGGTCTGCAGGACGGCGGCCGCCCGGATGTACTGCACGCCCACCGTGTGCTGGGTCCAGCCGACCGCGTAGGCGAAGGCGGTGGTCCGCTCGCGCCCGGAGTTCTCCGTGACGAGCTCGCACACCTGGCGGAAGAGGTCCCGCGGCACGCCGCAGATCCGCTCGACCATCTCCGGCGTGTAGCGGGCGTAGTGCCGCTTGAGGACCTGGAAGACGCAGCGCGGGTGGGTCAGCGTCTCGTCCCGCTCGGGTTCGCCCTCGCCGATGGCGGCTCCGCCCGCGCCGTGGGCCTCGCCGCGCGCCGCCTCGGCCACCGAACTGCCGCCGCCGGTGCGCTCCTCGTACCCCTGGTCGCGCTGACCGGCAGCCGCCTGGATCTCCGTACCCTCGTACTGCCAGCTGTGGTTGTCGTAGCTGCGGCTGTCGGGGTCCAGCCCGGAGAAGACGCCGTCGAGGTCCTCGGTGTCCCGGAAGTCCTCGCGCAGGACGACGGGCCCGTTGGTGTAGGCCACGACGTAGTCACGGAAGTACTTGTCGTTCTGCAGGACGTAGTTGACGATCCCGCCGAGGAAGGCGATGTCCGAGCCGGCGCGCAGCGGCACGTGTACGTCCGCCAGGGCGCTGGTCCGCGTGAACCGCGGGTCGACGTGGACCACCTTCGCGCCCCGGGCCTTGGCCTCCATCACCCACTGGAACCCGACCGGATGGCACTCGGCCATGTTCGAGCCCTGGATGACGATGCAGTCGGAGTTCTGCAGGTCCTGCTGGAAGTTGGTCGCGCCGCCGCGTCCGAACGAGGTTCCCAGACTGGGAACGGTGGAGGAGTGTCAAATGCGCGCCTGGTTCTCGATCTGGATCGCGCCCAGGGCGGTGAACAGCTTCTTGATCAGGTAGTTCTCCTCGTTGTCCAGCGTGGCCCCGCCGAGAGAGGCGATGCCGAGCGTGCGCCGGGTGCGGGTCTCGTCGACCTCCCACTCCCAGCCCGCGCGCCGGGCCGCGATCACCCGGTCGGCGATCATGTCCATGGCCGTGTCCAGGTCGAGCCGTTCCCACTCGGTGCCGTGCGGGCGCCGGTAGAGGACGTAGTACCGGCGAGCGGTGCCGGTGGTCAGCTGCAGGCTCGCCGAGCCCTTGGGGCACAGCCGGCCGCGGGAGATGGGGGAGTCGGGGTCTCCCTCGATCTGCGTGACCCGCTCACCCTCGACGTAGACGTTCTGGCCACAGCCCACGGCACAGTACGGGCAGACGGACTTCACCACGCGGTCCGCGGAGGCGACGCGTGGAGTGAGCCGCGCGCTGGTCCCGCTCTTGGCGGCGGCCCCGCGGCCCAGGGGATCGGTCCCCTTGAGCTGGCGGTAGACCGGCCAGGAGTTGATCCAGGTGCGTACACCCATGATCTGAAGCCCTTTCGCTGCTGCTCGGTTCGGTCGTCGGTTCGGTCCCTGCCTCGGTTCGTCCGGTGTCGCCCTGCTCAGCCGGGGCGGCGCGGTCTCCCGAGCCCACCCGGTCGCTTCCTCCTCCGGCTCGTCCTGTGGCAGTGGACGACCTGCGCCGGCAGACGCCCGCACTCCTTATGGGGCAGATTGTCCTGCAGTCGCGCGGACACGGCACCTCGAAGGTCCATGACCCGGGCCTCCCTCCGCGCTTGCCTCCGCGCTTGCCTCCGCGCTTGCCTCCGCGCTTGCCTCCGCGCTTGCCTCCCACCGGCTGGTGCGGGGTACCCCGCGCCCGCCCCGGCAAACCGCTCGGATCGGCGGCCGGCAGGTGTGAGGGTGCGCTGGGAGGGGACTGCGGGCTGCGGTGTGTCTGCTCGCGGAGCGTAGAACATGTCCGTAATGTCCGGGTGACCTCAGTTCCGGCCGGTGCGACGGGAGTGATCGGATGGCTGTCACGGCAGGAGCAGAGCCGGGGCGGCGGCGTCACTCCCACGGCCCGCCAACCAGCCAGACGCGAGACGCCGTTGGGCCGGCCGACACCCGGCACCGCCTCGGAGACGTCGGCCGGTGCCTCTACCTGTTCCTGGCCGCGCCACTGCTGGACCTGCCCGCGCTCGGCGTCATCGCCGCGGGCCGCTCGACCGAGGGACTGGCCATGATCGTGGCCATGCTCCCGATCGGGATCATGGCCGCCGTGACGACCTGGTCGTGGGTCAACCGGGGGGAGCGGCTGGCCGGCGACGTCCTCACCACGGCGAGCGGGGGTGACGCGCATGCCGGCTGAGATCCAGCCCGGCGTCCTCGTGCTGGACGTCAACGAGACGGTGACCGACATGTCCCCGCTGGCCGGGCGGCTGGAGGACATCGGTCTGCCCGGACGGCTGCTGCCGACCTGGTTCGCCGGAGTGCTGCGGGACGGGATGGCCGTCACGCTCGCCGGAGGCACCGTGACCTTCGCGGCCCTCGCCCGGGACGGACTGCGAACGCTGCTGGCCCAGGAACACGCCGCCGGACCGGACGTCGAAGCAGCCGTGGAACACGTGCTGAACGCGTTCCCCGAGCTACCCGTGCACCCGGACGTCTCCGACGGCGTACGCATCCTGCACGCGGCCGGCCACCGCCTGGTGACCCTCACCAACGGCTCGGCCGACACCACCCGTGCGGTGCTGGACCGCGCCCGTCTGACGGAATGTTTCGAGGCGCACCTGGACGTCGAGGCCGCAGGCGGCTGGAAGCCCGCGCCCGTCGCCTACGCCCACGCGCTGCGCGCCACGGGCGTACCGGCCGAGCAGGCGATGCTCGTCGCGGTGCACCCCTGGGACATCGATGGCGCCGCCCGCGCGGGCCTCGCCACCGCGTGGCTGCGCCGGACACCCGCGCCCTACCCGTCGGCCCTGCGCCCCGCGGACCGCGAGGCCGCCGGCCTGGTGGACCTCGCCCGCCAACTCGGCCCCGCCGCACCACCCGAGTGACGGCGCGGCCGTCAGCCGGTGCGCGCCCGAAGCCGCTCCCGCTGCGGTACGACGGTGTACCTGGGGTCCTCGGCGGAGGCCACTCCGGCGTGGAAGACGCCGAACCGCAGTGCCGCGGAGCCGGTCAGCAGTGCCGCCCCGGCCGCCACCGCCAGCGCCCGGCTCCAGCGCCGGCCGGCGACCGCAGCCAGGGCCGCGCCGCTCGCCGTGAGCACTTCCGCGGCGCGCAGCAGCTTGTGCGGCCTGCCCTCCTCGAAGGGCTCGGCCACCAGACCCATGCGCCGTTTCATCAGCTGGAACGAGCCCAGTTCCAGGGCGGCGCCCAGCACCGCCATGCGCTGCGCGGGCCCGGTCTGCGTGGCCGGTGCCGCCACGAGCGCCAGACCGGCCGCGGCAGTGGCACCGGAACCCGCGAACACGAAGGGCATCTGACGGTAACCCTCGTGCCAGGAGGGCACGGCCGTGTCCGAGAGCAGGACCGCCGTGTACGTGGCGACCGCCGGGCCCAGGGCGGCGGCAGCCGCTGTGGCGGCCGAGCCGACGAGGCGGTAGCGGCGCGCGACGTCGGTTGCCGCGGCGGCCATCGTCAACGGCGCGTAGGCCGCCAGCAGCCATGACCCCACGCTCATCGGCGAAGTCGGCTTGAAGACGCGCAGCATGTTGATGAAACGGGCGGGCCGGCCGAGGTCGTGCACCAGCGCGGCCAGCGAGAGGGAGATCGCGCCCGCCGCACCCAGTTTGGCCACCCGGGCCAGGGCCGGTCGCCCGGTCGCCTGGCCCCCGGCCGCCAGCAGCGACGAGGCTCCGGCGAGTCCACCGAGGTAGAGGTAGCCCGCGATGTCCAGGGCCTTCCAGGTCGGCTTGTTGAGCACCGGCTTGCCGTAGTACGACGAGAACTCCGCCTCGGGCACCGTGGGCTGCTCGCCGCGCCCGCGGCGCCTTCGCCCGCGTCCCGCGTGCTCTCCCGTCACCGCGTCCCGCCCGGGGCGGGCACCTTCCATGCCCCCGCGGGTGACGTCCGATCCGGTCATCGCGGCCTCCTGACGAAACTGGCCACGGCCAGCGCGGCGAGGGAGGCGGCGGCCGTCGCCGCGTGCCGCCACATCGCGGGCAGGTCCCGGGTGGTGACGACCGGGTCGGGCGGCAGTCCGTACACCTCCGGCTCGTCCAGCAGCAGGAAGAAAGCACCGTCGCCCCCGACCCCGTCGTCCGGGCTCTCGCCGTACAGCCGGGCGTCGGTGACGCCGGCCGCGTGCAACTGCGCGACCCGGGCCGCCGCCCGTTCGCGCAGCTCGTCCAGCGGACCGAACTGGATCGACTCGGTGGGGCACGCCTTCGCGCAGGCCGGTTCCATGCCGACGCCGAGCCGGTCGTAGCACAGGGTGCACTTCCAGGCGCGCCCGTCGTCCTTGCGCTGGTCGATGACGCCGTAGGGGCATGCGGGTACGCAGTAGCCGCAGCCGTTGCAGATGTCCTCCTGGACGACGACCGTGCCGAACTCGGTGCGGAAGAGCGATCCGGTGGGGCACACGTCGAGGCAGGCGGCGTGCGTGCAGTGCTTGCACACGTCGGACGCCATCAGCCAGCGCAACTCGGTGCGCCCGTCGGGCGCCACCGGGGAGATCTCACCGGCAGGCGACCCCGCCGGCGCCCGGTCCGGCGGTGGGGCGGTCGCCCCCGGGCCGGGGGAGGAGGGGGACGTGCCCAGGCCCCGGGCGGCGTCGAAGACGTCGATGTTCTCGTGGTCCTCGTGGTTCTCGTGATCCTCATGGGTCTCGTGGGTCTCGTGGCCGACGCCGGGTTCCTGCCCGCCCAGCGGCTTGCGCTGCTCGATGAAGGCCACGTGCCGCCAGGTGTCGGCGCCCAGTCCCTGGGTGTTGTCGTACGACATCCCGGTCAGTTCGAGGCCGTCCTCGGGCACCGCGTTCCACTCCTTGCACGCCACCTCGCACGCCTTGCAGCCGATGCACACCGAGGTGTCCGTGAAGAAGCCCATGCGGGGCGGGGTGTCGGTGTAGCCGGACGCCGCCGCGACGTTCGGCTGGGGACCGAACCACTGATTGCCGTGCCGTGTCCCGTCGCGGGCCCGTGCCGCTTCGGTACCGGTGTCCTCGGTCATTCCCGTCCCTCCTCTACGCGTCCTCTACGCGTCATCGCCTTCGTCCGCCTCGCCGGGAGCCGCGCGTACGAGCTCGATGCGGCGACGTTGCCACTCGGTGGCGGGCAGCTCTTCCACCCGCCGGGCGAAGTACCAGCGGCTGAGAGCGTTGCGGATCCGGTGTTTGCGGAACCAGCGCCAGACCTCCGTACCGTGCGCGCGGGGGCGTGGTTCGTCGCGCACGAGGATGCGGTACTGCTCCTTCGCGGGCAGCAGCGTCCGCGCCTGCTGGTATCCGCCTGCGGGGATCCTGCGCACCTGGTGGTGCACCTGCCGGAGCAGCAGACCTCCGCGGATGCCGAAGCCGATGTGCAGCACGGACGAGTACGCCTCCGTCGTCAGTACGCCGTGCAGCGGGGCGTACGACCCCAGGTAGGGCCGCTCCGACATGTCCGGGTGGAAGAAGGAGGACAGGAACACGCCCGTGGCGACCAGGACGACAAGGCTGTACAGGGCGATCTCGCCCAGCAGGAAGGACCAGTGGTCGGGGAAGGCCTTGCGCAGGAACTCCTTGCCCGCCGACGTCACCGGCAGACGTTTGTCGAGCGCGGTCAGGACCCGCTCGCCGCGCACCGACCCGGACGATCGACGCTCCTCGGACACCGCCACGCCGTTGCTCGCCTTCTGCTGCTCGCCGCGCCCAGTTCCTCACGAGAGTGCTCTGTTCGAGCCTGGCACGGGTGCCCTTCGGGCGCGCGCCCGAAACGGCCGCCGAGGAGCGGGCGCTGCCGCGTGTCCGGCGAGGCGGGCTGCGCCGCCGGGTCGCCACCGTCGTCGGTGGCTTCCCCGGTCGGGCATGAGGCGGTTCGGCACGAGGCAGCTCGATCCACGGGCGGCCCGATCCACGCGCGGTCTGCGGCACGGCCCGGCGGGGGCGGGCGGCGTCAGGGATCCGGCCGGCACTCCTGGTACTCGTGCAGGCGCTCGTTGTGCCAGGCGACGCCCCGTCGGATCTGCGTCTCGTGCAGACCGGTCCGGCAGGCGAGCTGCACCACGTCCAGGACCGGCGGGCCGCAGGACAGCGCGCGGGCGATCTTCGCCGCCCACAACTCCTCCGCCACGAACGGGCGATGCCGGTACCTCTCCTGAACGGCCCGGAAATGGACGTCACCGCAGGCGGTGACGAGGCGCAGGCCGTCGAACCAGTCGTTGGTGGGATGCGCCGAGGAGGAGTCCGGGACGTATCCGCACACGGCTTCGCTCTTGGGAAAGGACACGGCACACAGGTCGCAGAGCTCGACCGGGCATGGTGCGGCCGACTCCGCGTCGTGCTTCTTCCGCTTGCGCATCGCGGCTCCAGAACCTCGGAAAGGACGGCGTCGCTCACGCGCGCGTCCCGGACATTCTGGTCGACGTCCCGGGCCGGGACCACCGCCGGAAGAGGGCCTCCGCCCGGCGCACCGGGGAGCACAGGGCGCATTGCACCGGCAAGGGGGTCACCCCTCGTGACCGGGTGCCGGACCCGGCCGCTCAGTGCAGCGCCCGGTACACCGAAGCGGTGGTGAGGCCGTAGACGAGATGGGGTACGGCGTCGAAGACCCATGAGGTCGGCTCCCACGAGGTCGGATCGGTCACCTCGAGAGCGGTGGCGGGGACGTCGCTGCCCGCCATGGCGGCCGCCCCGAGGAGCGGCCCGCCCACCCACGTCGGCAGCGGGGCCCGCCCGTGCAGCAGCAGCCCGTACGCCGCTCCCACGCCGAGACCGGTCACGTATCCCAGCAGGGCGCCGGCTGCCTGAGCGCGGTTGTCCTCGGCCTCTCCGTCCCCGAGTTCCGCACCGGTCCGGTCGGCGAGTCGTTCCGCCACCTGTGCGGGCAGCCGGCTGGCGGAACGGCCACGGATCAGCATGTCGCCGTACGTGATCAGGTCGAGCGCGAGGGTGCCGGCCGCTCCGGCCAGCAGCCCTTTGGTCACCGAGTGCATCCCGAGGACCCCCTTGGTCGTGCGGTCGTGCCGGACAAGCAGGCCGAGTAGCCCTGGTGACGGCCCGCAAAACGCCTCGCCACGGCACGGGGGACGACGGCGGCGAAGGACGACACGGGCCGCGGCGGACGGCCGACTGGCCGCCGCAGGTCAGGAGGCGACGTCGGGGCCGGGGGTCCGCAGGGCGAGTATCGCGACGTCGTCCTCGTTGTCGGGCGGGCGGACGCGCGCCAGCAGCTCGTCGGTGAAGGACTCCAGTGGTCGATGTGCCAGCGAGGCGGCGTGCCGGCGCAGCCGACCCAGTCCGTCGTCGATGGAGTGGCGGGGCGACTCGACGAGGCCGTCGGTGTAGAGCACCAGGGTGGATCCGGCCGGCAGCGTGACCGTCGCGTCGCGGCGGCCCAGCCGGGACCCGGTGCCCAGGAGGATGCCGTGCCCGTCGGTGAGGTAGCGGGTCAGGCCGTCATGGGTGATGAGCAGCGGCGGAGGGTGCCCGGCGTTGGTCCACGTCAGCTCCCACCGTCCGTCGTCCCGCGTGGTGACGCGCGCGAAGACGAGGGTGGCCATGCTGACCTCGCTGACGTGCGCCGTCGCGTGGTCGAGCCATTCGACGACCTGGCTCGGGGGCTGTTCCTGCGACCAGGCGTAGGCACGGAGCATGTTGCGCAGCTGCGCCATGCCGGCCGCGGCGTCCAGGTCGTGACCGACGACGTCGCCGATCGCCAGGGCGGTGGTCCCGTCCTCCAGGACGAACGCGTCGTACCAGTCCCCGCCGACCTGCGAGGCGTCCGGCGCAGGCAGGTACCGGGCGGTCATCTCCAGCCGCGGCACGTGTGGCAGCGGGGGCAGCAGATGCCGCTGCATGGTCTCGGCGACCTTGCGCTGGCGCTGGTAGAGGCGGGCGTTGTCGAGGGCCATGCCGGCGCGGCGCGTGATGTCCTCCAGCAGCGGCAGGTCGGCGACGGTGAAGGCCTCGGGCTGTGCCGAGCGGCCCAGGGTGAGGGCTCCCAGGACCTCGCGCAGGCTCCGGATGGGAGCGATGGCCGCCGAGTGCATACCGGTCACGTCGAACAGGTGGCGCTGTTCCACCGCGATTCCCGAGTCGGGTTCGCCTGTGTAGGTTTCCGGGCTCGCGAGTGTGGACGCCGCCCCGCGCAGCGCCCGCGACAGGGGCATGGGCGACTGCTCGGGTACCGGTGGCATCGGTCCCTGGAGGTCCTCCCGGGTCACCAGCACCCCGCCCTCGGCATGGACCACCAAGGAGCGCCGCACCTCGTCACTGTCGGTTATCAGATCGATGACCGCCCAGTCCGCCAGCCGGGGCACCACGAGCTCCACCAGCCGTCGCAGCGCCTCGTCGACGTCGAGCGTGGAGGTCAGCCGGGTGGTCGTCTCCGCGAGCAGGGCCAGTCGTTCGAGGTCCGACAGCGACCCCGCGGCCGTCCCGGTGTTCTCCGGCGGCGTGAGGACGTCGGCGTCTCCCACGGGGTGGAAGAGCACGAGCGTGCGCAGGTGTCCGTTGTCGGCACCGTACGGCGTCAGCAGCCACGAGATCGTCAGCACGGAGCCGTCGCCCCGCTGGAACCAGTCCGCGTGCCCCTGCGCGGTCCGGGCCGCGAGAAAGGCCTGGCGCATCGCGCACTGCGTCCGGGGGATCGTCTCTCCGTGGCGGTTGCGGTGCAACAGGTCGTGTGCGTCGTGGCCGACCAGCTCCTCGGCGGAGAGGCCCAGCAACTTCTCGGCCCGGGAGTTCACGGCGATGATGCAGCCCTGCTCGTCGACGACGTACGCCCCGGTGCCGATGGCGCCCAGCATCCCGGCGAGCGCCGCACCGGTCGGCACGGCCTTCTCGACTGCGTCAGTGGCTCTCGGGCCCGTCACTTCTCGTGCCTCCTCGTGGACTGGGAGGCGCCGATACCGCTGCTGGTACCGGGCGGCCTCGCCCCCGCCCGCCGTGCGGGTGACTTCCCCTTTCCGGAGTGTCCGTGCGCGGACGCTTCATTCTCCCCCGGGGGGCCCTTCCGGAGCCCGCAGGGGGCACGACCCGTGGACACCCCTTGGGCCTGCGGAACTCGAACGGCGGTGCGTACGCGCTGGAGCTGCGGGTACCTGCGGGGTCTGTGATCCGGACAGTTGAGGCGGTCCACATGGAACCCTTTTCGCCAGACGGTCGCATGCCGTCGGATCCCGCCGACCCACGGACGACGGCGGCCCTCGAATGCGACCGGACCTGCATCGCCGAGGCCCGTCGATTCGCGGCCGAGTTCCTCGGCGGCGTGCGTGCCCGGCGCGGGCTGCCGGTGTCGACCCGCGCCGAGGAGGTCACCCAGCTGGTCGTCAGCGAACTGGTCACCAACGCCCGAAAGCACGCATCCGGCCCGGTCCTGCTGGAGCTGCGGGTCGCCGGCGACGTGGTGGAGGTGGGCGTCGTGGACAGCGATCCCGCGCTGCCGGTGGCCAATGGCCCGGACCCTCGGCGGGTGGGACGGCACGGGCTGGAGATCGTGCGGGCCGTCAGCCGGGGGTTCGACGTGCGGCGCGGACCCCTCGGCAAACGCGTCTCGGCCAGGGTGGCCCTCGCCGACGAACCACCCCCGGTCGGTCGCGCCTCGGCCTGACCCCGCGGGCCGTCCGCCGTCGGCCGTCCGCCGTCGGTTGTCAGTGCGCAGCGGTCGGCCGTCGGTCGTCAGCCGTCGGCCTCCTCGGTCTGCGGGTCGCCCTGGGCCTGAGCCTGTGCCGGCGCGCCTGCGGTGTCCGGTGCGGTGTAGAAGACGGACGTGCCCTGCTTGGTGCGCTGCGCCTGGGTCCTGGCGACCAGCCCCTCCAGGGTGGTGCGCACGACGGTGGTCTTGACGCTCCGGTCGGGGTGGGTCTGGCCGAGCGCGGCGGCGACTTCCGCGGCGGAACGCGGTTCGCTCTGCTCGGAGAGGTGACGGCGGACGAGTTCGACCAGCGTGGGCCGCGCGGGCCGCGCGGCCGCCGCTCTGGGAGCGCGCTTCCCGCCCGCCGGCTTCGTGCCTGTCCCGCCGCGCTCCTGCGCCGTGCCCGCCTTGCCCGCGTCCGATGTCCTCGCCCTCGGCTTCCTCGCGCCCGATGTCCTGCGGTTCGACTTCCCTGCGCCGGGCCGGTGGTCACTGCTGGATTCGGCGGATTCCTTCCTGGCCCTGCGCGGCGACGGCACGGAGGCGGCCGCGGGCTCGGCCCCTGGGCGCGCGGGGTTCGCCGCGATGCCCAGGGCCTGCTGCATGTGCACCAGCACGGTGTGGTCGTGCTGCAGCGCGACCAGTTGTTCCTGCAGGGCCGCGATTTCCGTGCCGATGCGTTCCTGCTCCTTGAGGTTCCCTTCCAGGTCGGCGGTCACCTGGGCGATGTACTGGGATGTCAGTTCGGTGGCGGGGGCCGTGTTCTCGGTCATGGGGAGCGCCCTTTCCTGGACTGCCGTGATGCACAGATAGTACGGACCAGTAGAGGAAGTTGTGCCTCTTGCGTGCCCGGGCGTCGCCCGCAACACCGTGACCCAGGCCGACGGAACAGGCCGGCGCACCGGCACAGCCGTGTGCGGTCGCTCTCCGACGGACCGTCACCAGCCAGTCAGGAGAAGGTGGTTGAGCAGTAGCCCGAGCACCGCCTGACCGGTGAGCCAGACACGGGGGCGGGTGAGGAGGGCGCAGGCCGGCAGGAGCCACATCGCGAACGGCAGCCAGATGCGTTCCGTCTCCGCCTTGCTCATGCCGGACAGGTCGGCGACGAGGAGGGCGAGCAGAGCGCAGAGCACGAGCACGGCGAGCCGCGCCTCGGCCCACGGACCGTCGGCGGCCACGTCCGTCGCCGGTCGGGCGAGAACGCCGGAGCGTTCACGCCGGAGCGCGCCGCCGCACCGGCGCAGACCGGCCACCGTGGCGAGGCCGACGACGAGCACGGTGCACGCGAGGTTGGCCCACACCCAGTAGTCGTACGGCCGGATGCCACCGACCCCCTGGTAGTAGCGCGTGACGAGCAGACGGTACGCCTCCCACCAGTTGAAACCGGCGAGGGTGAACAGCAGCGGCACCACGGCCAGTCCGGCCAGGAGGAAGGGCAGGGTGCGCGCCCGGTCTGCGCTCGAGCCCCGGCCGAGCAGCAGGACGCCCGTGAGGATCAGCGCGAACAGCGTGAGACCGTAGGAGAGGTAGCAGGTCAGGCCGAACAGCAGCCCCGAGCCGAAGGCGACCGCCGCTCGTCGTGGCCCCGGCCCGCGGGTGACCGCCGACGCGAGCAGCGCCACGGACCAGGCGGCCACCGCCGCGAAGTAGCCGTCGGCGGACGCGCCCACCCACACCGCGGCAGGCGCCAGCACCAGAAACGGTGCCGCCCGGCGCGCCAGGCGCTCCCCGGCCAGTGCCCGTACCGCCACCAGCACGGCCACGCACGCCGTGGCGCCCACGGTGATGCACCAGGCGCCGGCCCAGCCTCCGCCGCGCAGCCCCACGCGGTCCAGCAGGACGAAGGTGAGCGTCGCCGCCGGGGGATGACCGGCGATGTGGGCGGGCCAGGGGGCGGGCGAGCCGTCCACGATGTGGTGGGTGAAGTCCCGCAGTGTGGCGGGGATGTCGTGGAAGCGGTCGATCACCCTCAGGTACTCGTTCGTGGTGGTCAGGCGGACTGCCACCCCCTGGCGCCAGCCGTCGACCAGCGCGAGGGACCAGGTCCAGGCCATGGCCGTGCCCCAGGCCGTGACGAGCAGCGCCCGCCAGGGCAGCCGCACCGCGAGTACGGGTCCGTACGCCACCACGGCGCCGGCCACCAGCACGGCCGCCGGTGTGCCCGGTCCCACGTGGGGGTCCCAGTCGGCGAACAGCGGAGGCCAGCCGACGAACAGCGTGTGGTGGGTGAACTGGATGTGGCGGCCGATCAGTACGGCCGCCACGACCAGCAGGGCGGCGGCCACGGCGGCGTACAGGTCGCGGGCAAGGGATCGGGTCACGGGGGCCGCGTGCGGGTCGCGGAGGAGGGTGCGGGTCACAGGGGCACGCTAGGCCGCAGGATGCCCGGGCGGGCGGTGGGCGGGCCCGGCGTCAGCGTTTCGTCATGGGTTGCGCACCCTCTCCCGGCCGGGTCGCGGCCTACGGTCGAGGCATGAGCGATCGACGGCTCCCCACCTCGCCCGGTTTCTGGCGCAGCCCGCTGCGCGGCCCCTGGTTCACCTCGGTTCTCGGCCTCGTCCTGCTGGTCGGCATCACCGTGCTCTTCCTGACTGGGCTGATCTCCTATGCCGCCTACAACCCCGACCTGTCACCGGTGAACGACCAGACCCCTGACAAGGGCATCCTCGGTTTCTACCTCTTCGACTGGCCGACCCGTCCGCACTGGCTGTACCGGCTCACCCAGGGTGTCCACGTCACCCTCGGCATCACCCTCATCCCCGTACTGCTGGCCAAGCTGTGGTCGGTGGTGCCCAGGCTGTTCGCCCTGCCCGCGGCCCGGTCCTTCGCCCACGCCGTCGAGCGGCTTTCGTTGCTGCTGCTGGTCGGGGGCGGACTGTTCGAATTCACCACCGGCGTGCTCAACGTCCAGCTCGACTACATCTTCCCCGGCTCGTTCTACCCGCTGCACTTCTACGGCGCCTGGGTCTTCTTCACCGCCTTCGTCGTCCACGCCGTGCTGAAGCTCCCCACCGCGATACGCAACGTCCGACGCGCGCGGACGGGTGGGAGACCGCCGTCGCCGCAGTCCGGCGGGGAGCCGGTGGCACGGCGGCGGGACAGCGAGTCGGTGACGTCACCTGAAGCATCGGTGATGTCGCCGGAGGCACCAGTGGCGTCACCGGAAGAAGCGGGCCTCGTGTCCCCGCGACCCGATCCCGCCACGGTCTCGCGGCGCGGTGCGCTGTGGCTGGTCGGCGGCGGCTCGCTGCTGCTGTTCGTCACCACCGTCGGCCGCAGCTTCGACGGACTTCTGCGGCAGACCGCCGTACTCACCCCGCACGGCGGGGCCGAACCCGGCAGCGGGCCGGGCGGCTTTCAGATCAACAAGACGGCCGCGTACGCGGGCATCAGCACGGCCGAGACGAACGAGCAGGCGTGGCGGCTGGTCGTCACCGGCCGCACCGGCACCGTCCGGCTCCGCCGCACCGACCTGCTGCGGCTTCCGCTGCACAGCTCGGCACTGCCCATCGCCTGTGTGGAGGGCTGGTCGACCTCCGACCAGTGGTGGCGCGGCGTGCGGTTGCGTGACCTTGCGGCACTCGTCGGGTACGACGACCCGCCCGACGTCCTCGTGGAGTCGCTCCAGCGGCACGGTGCCTTCCGCCGGGCCGCCCTGCGCGCCAACCAGGTGCGCGACACACGTTCCCTTCTCGCCCTGTACGTCAACGGCGAGGACCTGACCCCGGACCACGGCTATCCGGCCCGCGTCATCGTGCCCGCGGCGCCCGGTGTGCTCAACACCAAGTGGGTGGCCCGGATGACCTTCGGAGATCTGTGATGCTGCGTCGGCTCCCGCTCGGCAGTCCCCTTCAACTGCTGCTGCTCGCCTGCTCGTTCGCGCTTGCCGCATACGCGGGTGTGCGGCTGTTCGCGGGGGACTGGTTCCAGGTGGCGCTGTGGATCGTCGGGGCCGCGCTGCTGCACGACGTGGTGCTGCTGCCGCTGTACGCGGCGGCCGACCGCGCCGTCGTACGGGCGGCCGGCGCGGTCGGCCGCCGGGAGTGGGCCGTGTACGTCAGGGTTCCGGCAGCCCTGTCCGGGCTCCTGCTGCTCGTGTGGTTCCCGCTGATCAGCGGCCGGGTGGCCCAGAGCTACCGGCTGGCCGCCGGGCTGTCGGCCGACGGCTTCCTGGCCCGCTGGCTGCTGATCACGGCCGTGCTCTTCGGCGGCTCGGCGCTGCTCTTCGCGCTGCGGCTGCGCAGGGCCGCGAAGCACCGCCCGCCCGCCGACCACTGATCGACGGCCCGCCAGCCCGCCCGGCCCGCGTGCCGGAGCAGGGCCGGCGTGCCGAGCCGCGCCCAGGGGAACGGGCTGCCCGTGGCACCCCGGGCGTCGGCCACGTGCACGACCTGGACGCGGACGCGTTCGTCGACGTCCACGGCAGCGGTCTCGGCGATGAGCAGACCGCCCGGGCGCAGCAGCCGGGCCAGGCGACGGAGCAGGGCGCGCGGGTCGCCGCCGATGCCGATGTTGCCGTCCATGAGCAGTGCCGTGTCCCAGCGGCCCTCGCCGGGGACCGGCTCGAAGACGGAGCGGCGCAGGGCCGGCCCGCCGAGGGCCGTGGTGTGGGCGACGGCGGCCTCGCTGATGTCGATGCCGAGGACGTGCCGGTGCTGTGCGGCGAGCGCGGCGACCAGCCGCCCCGGCCCGCACCCGACGTCCAGCACCGCCCCCTCGCAGCGCTCCAGCACTCCCAGGTCCACCGCGTCCGGGTCGGCACACCAGCGTTCCACTTCCAGCGGCAGCAGCCAGCCGTCGGTCCGCCGCAGGAACAGCGGACCGCGGCCGGTGCGCAGGGCCGCGGAGTAGGGCTCGTCGGCGGCCCAGGCGGGGGCGGGTGTCCGTGCGGGTTGCACGGTGGTGGCCCTTCGCGGGGGCTGTGCGGGCCCGGGCGTCCGCGCCGGCTGTGCGGCCGTCCGCGCGGGCTGCCCGGGCGTTGCCGCCCGTATGGGCTGTCCGGACACGCCGGTCCGCGCGGGCTGCGCGGACGGGGCTCCGGTCCGTGCGGGCCGTCCGGACGCGGCTGCCCGGGTGGGCTGGGTGGCGATGGCGTCCGGTGGGGCGATGGTGTCCGATGGCGCGATCTCGTGTGCGGTGCTCATCGGCCCGTGACCGCCGTGAGCCGGGACAGACGTGCGGCGAACCGGCCGTGCGGAGCGCAGGCGGCGACGGCCCGGGCGTCGGCGGCGGTGTCGACGTCACGCAGGCGCGGCAGGTCCTGCACGCGCAGACCCGCGGCGACGAGCCGTTCCCGTTGCACGGCTCCCGTCACGGCCGTCGACATGGGCACGCCCGTGAGGAGGGAGGGATCGGGGTCGGCCAGCCCCAGGGCCCAGAAACCACCGTCCTCGGCGGGCCCGAAGTACGCGTCGCAGCCGGTGAAGTCCACGGTGAGCAGCTCCGGTGTCACCTGCGGTGTGTCCATCCCGATGAGCAGCGCCGGGCCGTCACAGCCCGCGAAGGCGGCGGCGAGCCGGGCGTCCAGGTCGCCCGCGCACTGAGGTACGACGTCGAAGCCGGGCGGAAGCCAGCGCCCGGGCGCACCGTCCAGGACGAGAACACGCCGGGAGGCGGGCGTCGCGGCCACGGTGCGCAGGGTGTCGGACAGCGCCGCCTCGGCGAGCGCCGCCGCCTGACGGGGAGTGAAAGGCGGTGTCAGCCGGGTCTTCACGCTCCCGGGCCGCGGCTCCTTGGCGATGACGAGCAGTGTGGTCACCGGACGACCCCTCCTGTGGCGCGCGGGGCCGGTTCGGCCAGTACCCGGCTCATGTCCCGTACCGCCTGCCAGGTGCCGCGCCAGGTGCCCGTCACCTTCGACGTGCCGGTCCGCGGCAGGTACGGCACGTCGTGCTCGGTGATGCGCCAGCCGGCGTCGGCGGCCCGGACGACCATCTGGAGCGGGTAGCCGCTGCGGCGGTCGGTCAGGCCGAGGGCGAGCAGCGGTTCACGGCGCGCGGCGCGCAGCGGCCCCAGATCGTGCAGCCGCAGGCCCGTGCGGCGCCGCAGTATCCGGGCGAGCGCGAGGTTGCCGGCCCGGGCGTGCGCGGGCCAGGCACCCGGGCGCTGCGGGCGGCGCCGGCCGAGCACCAGGTCGGCCCGGCCGGCGTGCACCTCGTGGACGAACGGCACGAGCAGCGACGGGTCGAGGGAGGCGTCGCAGTCGCAGAAGCACACGATGCTCGCGGTGGCGGCGGTCAGGCCCGCGTGGCAGGCGGCGCCGAACCCACGGCGCGGTTCGTGCACGACGGTCGCGCCCCGGGCCCGCGCCAGCTCCGCCGAGCCGTCGGTGGAGCCGTTGTCCACGACGAGCGCGCGCCAGCCGTCCGGGATGCGGGCCAGTACCCAGGGCAGTGCCTCGGCCTCGTTCAGACAGGGGAGCACCACATCGACGTCCGGTGGTGTGGGAGAGGTCGTCACGGCATTCACCCTACGAACACAAAGGGTGCATACCGGGCTTCGGCTCCTTACGAAACGCGGACGTCGGGCCCCGGGGGACAGGTGGATGCGGCACGGACGAGGGCGCGGTGCGAGGCTGGACGCATGCAGCAGCCGTACGAGCACATCGACGCCGCGTCCGCCGAGCACCGGCCGGTCCCGGCGGCCCGTGTCCTGGTCGTGGAGGACGACCCCACCGTCGCCGAGGTCGTCTCCGGCTACCTGGACCGCGCGGGCTACCTCGTGGACCGGGCCGGTGACGGACCGACGGCGCTGACCCGGGCCGCCGCGCACTGGCCGGACCTGGTCGTGCTCGACCTGATGCTGCCGGGCATGGACGGACTGGAAGTGTGCCGGCGGATGCGCGGGCACGGTCCCGTGCCGGTCATCATGCTCACCGCGCGCGGCGACGAGGACGACCGCATCCTGGGGCTGGAGGTCGGCGCCGACGACTATGTCACCAAGCCGTTCAGCCCGCGCGAACTCGTGCTCCGCGTCGAGTCGGTGCTGCGCCGGGCCCGCCCCGCAGCCGCCTCCCGTCCGCTGAGCGCGGCGGGGCTCGCCGTCGACCCGGCAGCCCGTCGGGCCACCAAACACGGCACCGAACTCGCCCTCACCCTCCGCGAGTTCGATCTGCTCGCCTTCTTCCTGCGTCATCCGGGACGTGCCTTCAGCCGCGAGGACCTGATGCGTGAGGTGTGGGGCTGGGACTTCGGCGATCTGTCGACGGTCACCGTCCACGTACGGCGGCTGCGCGGCAAGGTCGAGGACGACCCCGCCCGGCCCCGGCTGATCCAGACCGTGTGGGGCGTCGGGTACCGCTTCGACCCGGCCGGTCCGGAAGGGAGCTGACCGTGCGCGACATCCTTCTGATCGCTCTGTACGCCTTCCTCGGCGCGGCGGCGACCGGCCTGGCCGGGGCGGGGGTGCTGCGGCTGATCCGGCGTCGCTCGCTGACGGTGTCGCTCGCTGTCGTGGCCGCCGTCGCCGTGTGCGCGATGCTCGCCGGCACCCTGGCCGTGGCGGAGGCGATGTTCCTGTCGGCGCACGACCTGTCCGTCGTGACGACGGTCGCGGCGATGGCGGCGGTCGTGTCCCTGGCCACCGCGCTGCTGCTGGGCCGCTGGGTGGTGGCCCGCAGCCGCGAACTGGCGCGCGCCGCCCGCTCGTTCGGCGACGGCGGCGCCTTCGCCGCGCCCGACGGTCCGGCGACCGCCGAACTGGAGTCGCTCAGCCGTGAGTTGGCCGCCACCAGCGCACGTCTCGCCGCCTCGCGGGAACGCGAGCGCGCCCTGGAGTCCTCCCGCCGTGAACTCGTCGCCTGGATCTCGCACGACCTGCGCACCCCGCTCGCCGGACTGCGCGCCATGGCGGAGGCACTGGAGGACGGGGTGGCCGCCGATCCGGATCGCTACCTCAGGCAGATCCGGACCGAGGTGGAGCGCCTCAACGACATGGTCGGCGACCTCTTCGAGCTGTCCCGCATCCATGCCGGCAGCCTCGCCCTGACGCGTTCCCGGATCTCGCTGTACGACCTGGTCGGGGATGCCCTGGCGGGAGCGGATCCGCTGGCGAAGGAGCTCGGCGTGCGCCTGGTGGGGGAGCGCATCGAACCGGTGCCGGTCGAGGTGGACGGCAAGGAGATGAGCCGCGTGCTCGGCAACCTGCTGGTGAACGCGATCCGCCGCACGCCCGCGGACGGCACGGTCGCCATCGCCGCCGAACGCTCGCCCGAAGGTGTTGTCCTGTCCGTCAGCGACAGCTGCGGCGGCATCCCCGAGGAGGATCTGCCGCGCGTCTTCGACACCGGCTGGCGCGGCACGCACGCCCGCACCCCACCGGCCGGCGCGGGCCTCGGCCTCGCCATCGTCCGCGGCATCGTCGAAGCCCACGAGGGCCGTGCCGCCGTGCGCAACATCCCCGGCGGCTGCCGCTTCGAGGTGACACTGCCCGCAGCCAAGGCCTGAACAGGGGCCGTCCCCGCGCCGTTGCCGGGACCCCCGATTCCTGCACTGGCACCCGCGGCCGCGCCACCGCCCGGTGGATCCGCCGGACGCCCGCTACCCGCGCAGCCCCGCCCGTGCGAACTCCCGCATTCCCTCGGCGAAGCCGACCTCGGCCTTCCAGCCCAGCTCGGTCCGCAGCCGAGAGGAGTCGGCCGTGATGTGGCGTACGTCGCCCAGACGGTACTCGCCGGTGACCACGGGTTCGGGTCCGCCGTACGCGGCGGCCAGCGCCCGTGCCATCTCGCCGACGGTGCGCGGCTCGCCGCTGCCGGTGTTGTACGTGGTGAGCACACCCGGGGGCGCCTCGGCCGCCAGTGCCACGACGTTGGCCGCGGCCACGTCCCGCACGTGCACGAAGTCGCGCCGCTGCCGTCCGTCCTCGAAGACCCGCGGCGCCTCACTGCGGGCGAGAGCGGAACGGAAGAAGGAGGCGACGCCCGCGTAGGGCGTGTCACGCGGCATCCGGGGCCCGTAGACGTTGTGGTAGCGCAGCGACACCGCCGAACCGCCCGTCGACCGGGCCCAGGCGGTCGCCAGGTGCTCCTGGGCCGCTTTGGTGGCGGCGTACACGTTCCGGGGATCGACCGGGGCGTCCTCGCCGACCAGTCCGGGAGACAGTGCCTCGCCGCACGCCGGGCAGGTCGGCTCGAACCGGCCGGCGTCCAGGTCGCGTACGGTCCGCGGACCCGGCCGCACCGGCCCGTGCCGTCGGCACTCGTACCGGCCCTCCCCGTAGACGACCATGGATCCGGCCAGGACAAGGCGCCGTACGCCCGCGTCCGCCATGGCGGTGAGCAGGACGGCGGTTCCCAGGTCGTTGCGGGACACGTACTCCGTCGCGTCGGCGATCCCGTTGCCGAGGCCGACCATCGCCGCCTGATGACACACGGCGTCCACGTCGGTCAGGGCACGGGCCACCGCCTCGGGATTCCGCACGTCCGCACCCGGGTCCGCCCGCACGTCGAACACCACGGGATCGTGCCCGCGCTCCGCCAGCGCCTCGACGACATGGGACCCAATGAACCCGGCACCGCCGGTGACCAGTACACGCATGCCGTCACGCTAGGCCGCCGCCCGCGCAGAACCCCACGACCGCGCCGACGACGTCACCCCTCCGTAAGACACCGCGCGACGGCCGACCGGCCGACCTGCGCCCGCACTGCCGAAGGAGGCCGCAATTCAGGCCAGTTCACGGTCACGATGCACCCCCGCAGCGGTATCCCCGCTCGCAAGGCCCAACTCGGCTTCCCTCCCCGCGTGTTCGACCGTCCGCGAGGCAAGCGACGGCCGTTGCGGAGCGAAGCCACCCGCCGACTCGCCATCACTCGTACCGAAGCGCACGATGGAAACAGGGGGTACGGCATCGCGGGCCGGACGCGAGCCCGCGCGGTCGGCGCGAGGAGGCCAGCATGACCGTTGCACCGACCGGGCTCCACCTGGGCGGCGTGGAGTCCGAGAACCATCCCTGGAAGATACGCCTCGTCGATCATCCCAAGCGCTTCGAATCCTCGTACTTCCGCGCCGCGAAGGAGGCGGCCAAGAAGATCCTCGCCGAGATGGCCGATGCGGACCTGCCCTACGGTCCCCGCCCCACCGGCGCCGAGCACTGGGAGATGCACCACGGCGGCAGCCTGTGGGTGAAGGGACGCGGCGGCTGGCGCATGTACCGCGCCCGGGTCGGCGTCGAGTGGAGCATGCAGTTCTGCGCCGAGCCGGTCAAGGTCGACCGGCTGCGGCGGGAGGCCGCCGAACTCCTGGACGCCTTTCCGCTCACCCTGCCCGCGCTGCGCGCACTGGGCTACGACGAGGCCGAGCAACTCCTGCGCACCGCGGTCACCGACGCCGACGGCGTGGAGGCGTGGACCGACTCGCTGTTCAATGCCTGTGTGCCCATGAGCCACGGAAACCACCAGGGCATCCTGCCGAAGGTGCCCGGGGAGCACCACTACCCCTGGCCCGTCAAAGGCGCGGACTTCGTCCGGTACGACGACTTCCAGCTGTGGGTGACGCTGCCCGACGGAACCCACGGCGCCGTCGCCCCCGTGGACCGGCGGGGTTCGGGGGACGGACATGTACGCCTGGTGCACGCACCGGAGGGCAGCGAGGCCGCCGGCACGCTGGCGGAAGCCCAGGAGGCCGGGAAGATGGCCGTCTTCCCGCCGAACAGCAGGGTGGCGCTTGAGGCGTTCGCGCAGCAGATCGAGCCGGGAAAGCGCACCGCCTCGGGTCCGCTGTCTCCCGGTGCCGGGCACCGTGACGGCGGACCACGGCGGAGCCACGGACACACCGGTCGGCCGAGGTGACCCGAGTTTCACAGCGGGAAGGTCATCACGGGCTCATACCCCTCCGGCCGATCGGCGGGGTAGAGGAGGCTGATCCGGGTGAACCGCTGGAACTGCGGGTCCTTCGCCCACGGCCGCGGTTCGTCGAGCCGCACGATGACCGGGTACGAGTGGAACCTGCCCGCCGCGCAGTAGGGCTTGCAGTCGTTCACGAAATTGAAGCCCCTGGCCGTTGCCGAGCGCGAGCCCCACTGGGACCAGTGCAGCGAGGCGAGGCGGCTGTTGCCGTCGCCGCAGGCGAGGATGAAGTCGTGGGGCCGCTCCCGCGGATTGAAGGAGCAGTCGACGATCACGGGACGCCCGGCCTGCCGTGTCACAGCATGCGCGGCCATCGGTGCCGTCGACGGCGCGGCGGAGGCCGTTCCCAGGGGCGCTGTGAGCGACACGGCGGCACAGAACGTGACCGCCATCCTGGCCATGAGTGTCCGCATCCCCTGCCATCCTCTCGCCGGCGTTGAGACTGTACCGACGCTACGGCGATGTCAGGGGATGCACCACTCGTACGGAGCAGCGCCGGCCCTCGGCGGCGAGGCGGGTCTCAGCCGCATGCCCGGGCCTCACCCCACCCGGGGCGGCGGCTCGGCGAGCCGTCTTCCGCCGGGCTGTGATCGTGCCGTCTGCGGAGCTCCTGCGCGGGCACGGACGCGGGCGCACCGAGGGGCGGGTCGTCGTCGCCGTCCTGCGGCTGGCACGTGTCGCACAGCTCGTGCTGTCCGTCGCGGGTGATGAGGGTCCCCCAGCCCAGGCAGTGCTCGCAGTCACGAGCAAGCAGCAGGTCGGGGTGGGGAGGCGGGGTGGGGCTGTGGTGGGCTCCGTACGCCATGCGGGAGCGGCTCCTCGAAGTCGCGGTAGGGATGCACACCATTTTGTCTGAATTTTCAGCTATGTCTAGAAGGTCTCTTTTTTTGGTGAACGGGGGCACGGTGAGTAATCACGGTTCAGGGACGCACCCCGTCGATGGCGATGTCGAGGTGGCGCGGTCCGCGCAGCACCGCGTTCTGCCGGTACGGCGGCGGGTCCTCCACCAGCCGGGGATTCTCCAGGCGGCGGGCCAGCTCGACCAGCGCGATTTGCGCCTCCAGCCGGGCCAAGGGCGCCCCGAAGCAGCTGTGGATGCCGCTGCCGAAACCGAGGTGCTCGATGTCCTTGCGGTCCGGGTCGAACCGGTCGGGGTCCTCGAAGCGCTCCGGGTCCCTGTTGCCCGCGGCCAGGACGAGCCAGATACGTGATCCCTTCGGAATCGTGACCCCGCGCAGCTCGATGTCGGCGATGCAGGTGCGCTGCGGTACGAGCTGCACCGGGGGCTCGTAGCGCAGCAGTTCCTCCACGATGTTGGCCGCCAGGCCCGGGTCGTTGCGCAGCCTGTCGAGGACCTCCGGGTGGCGCAGCAGGGTGAGCATGCCGTTGGTGATGAGGTTGACCGTCGTCTCGTGGCCCGCGATCAGCAGCAGGACCGCTGTGCTCAGCACCTCCATCGTCGTCATGGGCCGGTCCTCGCCGTGGACGCTCACCAGCTCGGACAGCATGTCGTCACGGGGTTCCCTGCTCCGCTGCTCCACCAGTCCGGCGAGGTACATGCCCAGCTGCAGCCGTGCCTCCCGGGCGGTCCGCCCCCGCTCGGCGCTGTCGTCGCCGGTGTCCGGATCCAGGCCGGCCACGATCGGGTCGACCCAGGAACGGAAACGCGGCTCGTCCTCGCGCGGCACCCCCAGCAGGCGGCAGATCACCGTCACCGGGAAGGGGTAGGCGAACTGGTCGACCAGGTCGATCTGCCCGGCACCGTCCAGGCCGTCGATCAGCCCGGAGACGATCTCGGCCAGTTCGGAGCGCATGGAGTCGATCCGGTGGGGGCTGTGCGGCGGCCCGAAGGGGCGGTTGGCGATCCGCCGCAGCCGGTCGTGCTCGGGAGGGTCGAGCCGGATGAAGCTGGGCGGCAGCCCGGTCTCCTCCTGGCCGCCCGCTTCGTCGGCGCCCGCAGCGGCGAGGTTGGCGGCGTCCGAGCTGATCCGCGGGTCGTGCAGCAGGTTGAGGATGTCCCAGTAGGAACTGACGAGGTAGGGGCCGCTCTCCTCCTCGTGCAGGACCGGAGTCTTGCGGAGCTCCTCGTACAGCGGATAGGGGTTCGCGCGATTGGCGTAATCGGTGATCCGGTGCAGGAGCGAGGCTTGCGTCATGAGGCGTCCTTGGGGCGTGAAGGTCCGGGGCGGCGGCGGGCGGGGCGCGGGCGGCCGGGCATCGGTCAGTGGCGGCCGGGGGTGAAGACCAGGCGCCGCTCGGTGGGCGAGTAGCCGCTGAGGGTCACCGTCGGGCCGTGCGTCGGCAGGGACGGGTCGGGGAAGTCGGCCGGAACCGGCTTGCGGCCCTCCGGGCGACGGTCCACGGTCGGGAACTCCACCGGGAAGGGCGCCGCCGTCTCGATCAGCTGCTGGTAGAACTGCAGCCAGCGAGTGCTGTCGAAGCTCACGGCGGCGATGACACGGCCCTGGTAGCCGTACGCCCCGATGAACCGGCGCTCGGCGAGCGATCCCTGCGTGATCATGATCTCCTCGCCCATCGACGGGACGCCGACCGACTTGATGTTCACGCCGAACTGCGACGACCAGAAGGCCGGCACCCACAGGTGCGGCCGGCGGTCGGCGCCGGAGCTGATCATGTTGTGCGCGGCGACCTCGGCCTGGCTGACGGCGTTGCCCCAGTGTTCGAGGGAGAGGAACTGGTAGCCGAACAGCGGGTGCGGGGACCGCGCGACATCGCCGGCGACGAAGACGTCGTCGGTCACGATCCCCCGGAAGTCGAAGGCCCGGCAGCCCGCGTCGCACGCGATGCCCCGGGGGCCCGCGCCGAGCCCGGATCCGGCCAGCCACTCGGTGTTGCGGGTGGCGCCGAGGGAGACGATCACGACGTCCGTCTCCACGACGCTTCCGTCGGACAGATGAGCGGCCCGCACCCTGCCCACCGAGTCACCCTCCAGACCGGTGACCATGACGCCGGTGCGCAGGTCCACACCGTTCTCCCGCTGCAGTTCGGCGGCGACCGCACCGACCACCCCGCCGAGCGCGCCCACCAGGGGTGCGTCCGCCCGCTCCGCCACGGTGACCGCGATGCCCTGCTCCCGGCAGGCGGAGGCGATCTCCGAACCGGTGAAGCCCGCCCCGATGACGAACACCCGCCGAGGCGAGGCCTTGAGCCGCCGCTGCAGTTTGATCGCGTCGTCGCGGGTCCGCAGCACGAAGACGCCGTCCAGCTGGGCCTCGCTCTCCTTCGGCCAGGGCCTGGCACGGACGCCGGTCGCGATCAGCAGTCGGTCGTACTTCACCTCGTCGCCGTCGGCCAGGCGCACCCGCTTGGCCGCCATGTCGAGGCCGGCGGCCGCCACACCCAGGCGCCACTTCGCGTCGAGCTCCCTGCGGCGGGGCAGGTCGGTGTGGTGCGGGGAGGCCTTGCCGAGCAGGACGGCCTTGGACAGCGGGGGCCGGTCGTAGGGCTCGTACGGCTCGTCACCGATCATGGTGAGCGATCCGGTGAAGCCCTCGGCGCGCAGCGTCTCGGCGGCCCGCAGCCCCGCCAGTGACGCGCCCACGATGACGATGCGGCCCTCGTGCCTGAGCCACTGCTGGAAGTCCTCAGCGGCCATCGGACGTCCCCTGCCCGGCCTCGGCGGGCCGATCGCCCACGCCGCCCAGCGCGTCGGTGGTGATCGCCCGCACCGGACAGGCCACCACGGCGCGCCCCACTTTCTCCCGATGCTCCTCCTCGGCGCGCGGGTTGTAGACGAGCGACTCCTCGCCGTGCATGGAGAACACCTCGGGTGCGAGGAAGGCGCACTGGGCGTACCCCTGGCATCTGTTGAGATCGACGACAAGCCTCATCGGCGCTCCGCTCTTCGGCGGCCAGGTCTTCGGGAAGCCCCTGCTGTGCAGGCGCCCTCGGACGGCGGTCAGCTCCTCCGGACCAGCATCGAAGCTCCGGCAGGTGCCGCGCTCGCCGAGGCCCGCCGAAGGAGTGACCCGCCGGGCCGGCCGAGGGCCGGGCCGCGCGTCATGAGACTGCCGGGGCCATGGACCGCTCCCCGCCGCTCATGAGCAGGATGTAGACGCTGAGAACCAGCGACCACGCCGGGAAGACCAGCTCCGACCAGGGGACGTTCGTCGAGACGAAGAGCAGCGTCACGGCCGTCGCAGCGCCCAGCAGCGTCAGCCACCGGGGCAGGATCCGCAGACGGTGTCCGATCAGCGACGTGGAGAACGCGAAGACCGCTGCCATGCGCATCGCGTATCCGGTCATCAGGGAGTACGCGAGACGGCGGCCGAAGTCCCAGGTGGGCAGTCCCGGAGAGCTGCCGGGGGTGTGCGCGGTGGCCAGCACCGCCCCGGCCGCCGCGGCCGCCGTGAACATCGTGGCCACGAAGAGCAGGCCGCTGCCCAGGAAGACGGTGGCCAGGAACCGGTCCTCGGCATCCCCGACCCGGGCCCGCACCACACCGACGAACCACAGGAAGAGGATCCCGGCGAACGGCACCAGCGCGAGCGCCGCCTGGACCGCGCTGCGCCGTGCCGAGTCGGTGAAGCCGTTCGAGGTGACCGTGCTGGCGCCCCCCGGAACCCCCAGCCGGATCAGGACGATGGCCGCCGCGAGCAGCAACGCGAAAAGGACCCCGGCCAGCCCTGCGGCCCGCGGAGTCTCCAGCGCCCGCTGCCCGGGCCCCTTATTGCTCACGAGCCGCTCGCTTCCTGTGCGGGGCGGCCCGGCAGGTGCGGGCCGCCCCCTCGCGGAACCCGTGCCGTCGTCACTTGAGGTAGCCGAGGATGGTCATCATGCCGGACTCGGAGTGGTACTGGTTGTGGCAGTGGAGCATCCACAGGCCCGGGTTGTCGGCGTAGAAGTCGACCACCAGCTTGCGGTGGGGCAGGACGATCGCGGTGTCCTTGCGGGCGCCGACGGCGTCGAGGCCGGTCATGGCGAAGGTGTGTCCGTGCAGGTGCAGCGGGTGCCACATGTCCGTCGCGTTGGCGAGGGTCAGCCGCACTCGTTCGTCCTTGCGGACCGGGTGGCGCTGTTGCACCGAGTAGGGGCGGTGGTCGAAGGCCCAGTTGTACCTCTCCATGCCGCCGGTCAACCTGACGCGGATCTCGCGATC
Source organism: Streptomyces sp. NPDC046197 (assembly GCF_040646295.1). Classification (NCBI taxonomy): domain Bacteria; kingdom Bacillati; phylum Actinomycetota; class Actinomycetes; order Kitasatosporales; family Streptomycetaceae; genus Streptomyces; species Streptomyces sp. NPDC046197. The sequence continues at coordinate 144,544 of NZ_JBEYZY010000012.1, forward strand.
CGGCTCGTCGTCGTCGAGCGCCACTTCGTCCTGCGGCACGAGACGTCTGGCCGGGACGATTTTCCCGTCGAGTTCGTCCGGACGCACCGAGGGCGCGGGCAGGTTCCGTCCGCTGTCGGTGCGCAGGACCGCCAGCGCCTGCGCGTTCTTGCCCTCCGCGAGCGCGACCAGGGGGAACACCCCGTCCTGCGCGGTGACCATGACGTCGTAGCGCTCGGCCATGCCGATCAGCAGCGCGTCGGTGCTCGTGTGCTCCACCGGGTAGCCGTCCGTGTGCGTCACCGTCATCCGGTGACCGCCCAGTGCCACCCGGAAGGCGGTTTCGGATCCCGCATTGATGATCCGCAGCCGGATGCGGTCGCCGCGACGGGCCCGGAAGACCGAAGGAGCGTGCGGAAGGCGGCCGTTGACCAGGTAGTACGGGAACGCGACATGGCCGCCCACGCCGTTCAGCAGACGGCTGTGGGAGTCCCGGAGGATACGGGAGGGACCGCTGGAGCGGCCGTGGGCCGACGAGTGCCCGTGGTCGGGCGTGGCGCGACCGGGGCCGGCGTGTGCGTGCCCGTGGCCGCCGTCCATGTCCCCGCCCATGCTCATGGGCGCCTTGCCGCCCCGCAACTGCGCCAGCACCGCGTCCGGGGTGGAGCCGTCGACGCCGTCCACCCAGTCGTCCAGCACGACGATCCATTCCTTGTCGTAGGACCCCCGTTCCCTGGGATCGTCCACGATCAGCGGGGCGTACAGGCCGCGGTCGGGCTGCATCCCCTGGTGCGAGTGCAGCAGGTACGTGCCCGGGTGCGTCACGGCGAAGCGGTAGGTGAACTCGCCGCCCGGCCGGATGGCTTCCTGGGTCAGGTCCGGCACGCCGTCCATGTCGCAGCGCATGCGCACACCGTGCGAGTGCAGGGTGGTCGACACGGGCAGGTCGTTGGCGAGGGTGACCTCCAGAGTGTCTCCCGCGGTGACGCGGACCCCCTTGCCGGGCACCGTGTCGCCGTACGTCCAGGTCCTGACGGTCTTCCCTCCCAGGTCGAGTTGCCGCTCGGCGGCGGTGAACCTGAACCTGCGCAGGGGACCCGACCCGCGTTTCCGCTCGACGGCCAGCACCTCGGGATCGGACGGGTTGACGTATCCCTTGGGTCCCTTGGGTACGAAGCCGGGCCCACCGCTCCCGGAGCCCGACGCGGAGCCCGAGCGCGAGCCGGACGGGGAGCCGGGCCCGGAGTTGGAGCCCGACCCGGAACAGGCGGCCAGGGCTCCCGAGCCGGCGGCCGCGATCGTGGCACTGAGCAAGGTACGCCGCGTAGGTGTCTTCATGACTGAATAACACACGTTTTGTGCTGATATGTGCGGTAACCGCGACGGCGCGTCTCGCGGTCGAGGGCCAGATTCTCCATACGGGGCAACGCGCAACAAGCTTTTGAACACGTTCAAAAATGGCCTGGAGTTGCCGCCGTACGAGGGAACGGGGAGAGGGGCCTTATGGAGATCGTGATACCCGGTGGGACGGGACAGGTGGGTACGGTCCTGAACCGCGCGCTGACCGCCGCCGGGCACGAGGTCGTGGTGCTCAGCAGACGGCCGGCGGGTCGGGGCGAGGTGCCGTGGGACGGGAGGACGCTGGACTCGTGGGCCGAGGTGATCGACGGCCGCGACGTCGTGGTCAACCTGGCCGGCCGCAGTGTCAGCTGCCGGTACACCGCCGCCGTGAGATTGCTGTGAATTCGCGGGGCGATTGAACAGACGGCGGCTCAGCGCCGTATGGGACCGGGGGATGTATATGCCCGGTCGACCACGAGGCGTAGGAGTAGCTCCTTGAGACGGAACACGCGTAGACGGCCCACAGGTCCACGACGGGCGACCTTTGCCGCGGTCGCTCTGATCCTGGGGGGAGGCGGACTGGTCGCGGCGAACGTCTACGCGTCGGCCACCGAAGGCACCTCGGCCCCGGGTTCGGCCGACGGGGCGCCCGGCAACGGGCAGGGCCGGGCGTGGGGAGCCGGCACCGTCGTCTGCCCGGACGTCGGCAGCCGGCTGACCTCGGTGCCCGACGCCGCCCGGGCGCGTGTCGACGAACAACTCGCCGCCCTCGACGAGCAGATCGCCAAGGCCTACCGGCAACTGCAGGACTCGGCACGGTCCGTACAGCAGGACCCCGGCCTGGCCGACCGCACCATCATGACCCCGCTCAAGGAGAAGCGGACCGCCACGATCGAACGCATCGTCAACGCCCTTGGCACGGGCGGCAACCATCCGCAGGAGATGGAGAACCTCGCGGCCTGCACGCTGCGCGCGGCCGGCAACCAGGCCAACGGCGCGGGGAGCGACGGCAAGGATCAGACCGGCCACCAGGCGCAGGGCAACGGCGGGAACAACCAGGGCCAGGGGACCGGTCCGCAGCAGGGAGGCCGGCCGGGCGGCAACGGCGGACAGGCCGGAAACGGCGGACAGGCGGGCAACGGACCCGTGCCCGCGGACTACGCGGACATCACCACCGTCCAGCCCGACGTGACCCGCCCGCGTGCCGGGGCCGACGCCTCCCGCGGCTCCTTCGCCTCCGCCTGCGGGGTCAACGCAGGGGGCCTGTTCAACTCCGACAACGTCATCGTCGCCCCGGGCGTGACCAACGGCGCCCACCACTTCCACGACTACGTCGGCAACCAGGCCAACAACGCCTTCGCCAGCGACGAGGACCTGGCGAACGGCGACACGAGCTGCGAGGACAAGGGCGACAAGTCCTCGTACTACTGGCCCGTGCTGCGCCTGCAGAACGGAACCCAGGAGCGGGACGCCAACGCGCCGGGCGGCGGAACCGAGGGCAACGCGGGGCAGATCGTCACCCCGAAGCAGGTGACGCTGACCTTCGAGGGCAACCCGCGCGGCAAGGTCACGGCCATGCCGCGCCTGCTGCGCATCATCACCGGCGACGCCAAGGCGTTCGTCAACGGCCCCGCCAATGCCAATGCCTCGTGGAGCTGCACCGGGTTCGAGGACCGGCAGCTGAAGGACAAGTACCCGCTGTGTCCGCAGGGCAGTGACGTGGTGCGCACCTTCCGGTTCCAGAGCTGCTGGGACGGCCGGAACATCGACAGCGCCAACCACCGCACCCACGTGGCGTTCGCCGACGCCGACGGCAACTGCCCGGACGGCTTCCGGGCCATCCCGCAGCTGGTGCAGCGCCTCGTCTACGATGTGCGCGCCCCGAGCCTCGGCGACGGCGGCCGTACGACTCCGCTGTTCGCGGTGGACTCCTTCCCGGAGCAGTTGCACAAGCCCGTCACGGACCACGGGGACTTCATCAACGTCTTCGACGAGCAGCTCATGCGCCAGATGGTCGACTGCATCAACAGCGGTCGCCGGTGCGGCTCGGGAGCCGACCAGGCGCCGGGCTCCGGCGGGCAGTCGCAGCAGCCGCAGTCACCGCAGCCGACGCAGGGCGCTCCGACGGCGACCCCCGGCTCCCCGGCCGGAGGGAACGGCGGCGCGGGCACCGGTGACGGCGCAAGCACTCCGTCGGCGACGCCCACGATCGGCGCGCCGGCCACGGCGCCGACGGACGCCGCGCCGACGCACGTTGCACCGGCCACGCCACCTGGAGGCGGCGGCCACTCCACCGTCCCCGGAACACTGGAACCCAAGGCCTACACGACTCCCTCGGCCGGGCGGAGCGCGACGGGCGCGCCGGCCGGCAGTGGGTCGGGCAGTGGGTCGGGCGGCGCAGCCGACAGCCAGTCGGGCGGTGGCGGTTCGGCGCAGACGCCGGCCGCCGACGGCAACGGGCAGTCCGCGGGCGCACCGCAGACCGAACCGCAGGCGGTCAAAGGAGGTCTCGCGGAGACGGGCGCCCAGCTGTGGCCGGCAGCGGCCGGCGCGATCCTCGTGATCGCCGGCTTCCTGCTGCTTCGCCGCATCCGGCGCGGCACCATGTGACATCCCCGTCGGAGCGCCGGGATGCCCTGCTGGGCGATGCATGCGCAGGACCCGCCCGGCGCTCGAAGCGCGTGCCCCACCCCGTCCCTTCGGGGTGGGGCACGTTCGTTGTCACGCCTGCCGCGCCAGCGCGGTCAGCGCGCCGTCCGTCAGCCGGTACACCGTCCACTCGTCCTGTGGGCGGGCGCCCAGGGACTCGTAGAAGGCGATCGACGGGCGGTTCCAGTCCAGCACCGACCACTCCAGACGTTCGTAGCCGCGTTCGGCGCAGATACGGGCCAGTTCCCTCAGCAGCGCCTTGCCGTGGCCGGCGCCGCGGGCCTCGGGGCGCACGTACAGGTCCTCGAGGTATATGCCGTGCACGCCACGCCAGGTGGAGAAGTTCAGGAACCACAGCGCGAAGCCCACGACCTCGCCGTCCGGCGCCTGAGCCACGTGCGCGAAGGCCGCCGGGTGCTCGCCGAACAGCGCTTCGAAGAGCTGCTCTCGCGTCGCCCGTGCCTCGTCGGGCGCCTTTTCGTACTCGGCGAGTTCGCGGATCAGGGTGTGGATGACGGGGACGTCTGCGGGAGTCGCGGTGCGGATCATGGCCGCAGTGTCACACAGGCGGCACCGGCCACGAAGCCCGCTTCGCCTCCGGCCTGCCCTCAGGCGCGCAGTTCCGCACTGTCTCCCATCACCACCACCGGGTGTCGGCCGGGGTCGAGGGCGCGCAGCAGATATCGCATCGCCGACTGGGACAGCGTGACGCACGCCGAGGTCCCGCTGCCGTGGTCCACGTGCAGCCAGATGCCGCCGCCCCTGCTCTGCCCCTGCGGGCGGGTGGGGTCATTGGGCGGGGTGCCCTTGACGCGGTTGTAGTCGATGGCGATCACATAGTCGAAGTCGTGCCAGGACGACTTGTTCCAGTAGTGCGGGGCCTGGAACGACGCGGACCTGGTGTACGGCAGCTTGGCGCCGGGGTCGTCGAGCACGCCGCCGGCGTCGCTCAACGTGAACACGCCCACCGGGGTGCGCTGGTCGCCCTCGTGGTGTTCGGTCGTCCAGCCGTGCCTGCCGTTGTGCGCCGGCCAGGAGCGTGTCCGCTGCCACGCCGACCCGTTCTTGGTGAAGAGCGCGACCGTGGAGTCGGGCGAGTTGGGGCCCTCCCCGTAGACGGCGACCACTTGACGGGAATCGTGCGGTACCCGTTGCCACAGCCGGTCGCCGATGCCCGGTATCCGCGTCGGGTCCGTCTCGTGCGGCGGCGCGTGCTCCGCCTGCGTGCCGCCGCCCGCGGAGGGGCGGCCCGAACTGCCGCACGCCGCCGAGGACATCGCCAACGCACCGCAGACCGCCGCCGCGACCGTCGCTCGTATCGCTCCGCCTTTTCGCATGTGCCCCATGATCGCACCCTGTGCCGGAGGGAAGCCCTGCCCCCAACCGGACGCTTTTCGGTGACACTCCATAATTTATGGATGGTTTCAGCGGATATTCACTGTTAAGTGGTGAACCGTCATCTTCCTCCCACAGTCCGCATGCTCGTCACCCGGCTCGCCCTCGAACACGTTCATGTCGACCACCGGCCGAAGCGCACCGAGCCGCTGCAGGACTGACTTCTCTAGGAGCGGCCCGCATGCCTGAGTCGGCTGCTGGACGACGCATCTCTGCCCGGCGCGGCTTCCTGTGGGCGCTCACCGCTCCACTGCCCGCGGTGTTCGGGCTGTGCTTCTTCCTGACCCAGGCACCCCGTGTCGGCCTGGCCCGGCTGCAACTCGCCGGTTCGGCCGGCAAGGCGTTCCTCCTGTGCGGGCAGCGGCTGCCGGCCTGTCAGGACACGCTGACCGCCTACTACTGGCTGATCGTCTGCATCATGATCAGCCTGTTGCTGGTGTTCCGGCTCGCCTCGTTCACCTACGCCACAAGGCGCGGCCGGTACGTCTCGGCGATGGCGATGGCCCTCACGGTCGCCGCCGCGGTCTGCGGGCTGCTGGAAACCGCCCTCCTGCAGTACGGTCTCGACCAGGGACCCTTCGCCGGGGACGGGCCCTTCGCCGGCGCCGCCGGACTGGCGACGGTCAAGTGGCTGCTCGCGTCGCTCACGGTGCTGGCCTTCGCCCAGTGGATCACGACCCTCTCGCGCGCCGGCCGAGCCGTCCTGCGCGCCCCCTGGCAGCGCCTCACGCGCGGCCCGCGCCCCGCACCCGGGGCGCCGCGTCCGTGCGACCACACCGACTGGACCGCCCGCCCCCAGGTGGTCCCGCCGTGGCCCGTGCTCGGTCCGGACGGCACACCCTGGCCGAGCCGCGCCACACCGCCGACCCACGACCAGGCGCGGATTCCGACACACTGGCTGTCCGAGAACGCCAACGCGCCCGGGCGGGAGAACGCCGAGTTGGGCTTCTGCGTCTCCGGCGGCGGCATCCGCTCGGCCTGCGTGTCCCTCGGCGCCCTCCAGGCCCTGCGCCCGGCACTGATGCGCGCCCGGTACCTGGTGTCGGTGTCGGGCGGGGGCTACACCGCGGGAGCCATGCAACTCGCCCTGTCCGACCACGGAGGCGACGCGGCCACATGTGTGTCCGCCAAGACCGTGTGCGAGCCGGGCTCGGTGGAGGAGGACCACCTGCGGCGGCACTCCAAGTACATCGCCGACGGCACCGGGCAGTGGCTGGTCGCCCTCGGTGTGCTGCTGCGCGGCCTGCTGGCCTCGCTGTTCCTGCTGTCCGCCACCACCGCCACGCTGGGCCTCGCACTGAGCTGGGCCTACCACCTGGTGCCGATCACCGACCTCGGCCACCTCGCCGCGCCGGGCATCCAACTCTGCTCGCACCAGTGCACACCACCGCCACGCCCGGGCTTGCGGACGCCCGCGGTGTGGTCCTTCGTGGGCGTGTTCCTGGTGGCCGCCGTCGTGTGGCTGGCCTGGCTCTTCTGCGCCACCTGGTGGCGCATCGACACCGTCGGCCGGCGCCTGGCCAGGCTGTTCCGGATCCTGGTCGTGGTGGCGGTGGCCCTGGCCACGCTGGTCGTACTGCTGCCCCTGCTGGCCTGGGCCGCCGTCCACCTGCAGACCGGGCTGGGCATCGGCCGCCCGGCGGCCGGCGCGAGCGTGGGGGCGACCGTGCTCATCACGTACGTGGCCGCGCTCGTCACCACGCTGTGGCGGCGGCGCCAGACGGTTCGCAAGGGACTGTCCAAGGTCACCGACCTGCTGCGCGGAAAGCCCGGTCTGGCCAGGGCCGTGCCCAACGGCTTCGTCCAGTACGTACTGGTCTGGTTCGTCCTCGCCCTGCTGACGGCAGGCTTCCTGCTCCTGCTCGGCTGGTCGACGGCCACGGGATGGTCCTGGCCCCTCGGGGCGCAGATCGGCGTCCCCGGCATCCTCCTCGTCCTCGGCTCCAGCCTCGACCAGACCTGGATGAGCCTGCATCCCTTCTACCGCCGCCGCCTGGCCTCGTGCTTCGCCGTGCGCCGCATCCGGTCGGCCGCCACCGGGGGCGTGGAGATCGCGGAGCCCTACGACTTCGACCACGAGAACACGTCACTGAGCACCTACGGCGCCCGCCGGCCCGGCTTCCCGCAGGTGATCTTCGCCGCGGCGGCCAACCTCTCCGGCGAGGGTCGCACGCCGCCGGGCCGCAGGGCCGTCTCCTTCACCCTCTCCCACGACTACGTCGGCAGTCCCGCCGTCGGCTACGCCTGCACCCGCTGCCTGGAGCAGCACACCAAGCGGCACATCGCCCGTGACCTGACCACCCAGTCCGCGATCGCCGTCTCCGGTGCGGCCTTCGCCTCCGCCATGGGCGCGCAGGCGAGGGCCTTCCAGACCTTCTTCGCCCTCTCCAACGCCCGGCTCGGCACCTGGCTGCCCAATCCCGCCGCCATGGCCGAGCGCTGGCAGTCCGACGCGCACTGGGAACTCCCCCCGCCCCCGGCGATCCGTCGTCTGCCCTACCTGCTCCGCGAGGTATTCGGCCGCTACCCCATCGACGACCGGCTGCTGCTCGTCACCGACGGCGGCCACTACGAGAACCTCGGGCTGGTGGAACTCCTGCGCCAGGGTGTGCGCACCGCGGTCTGCATCGACGCCAGCGGCGACACCCCACCCTTCGCGACCACCCTGGCCCAGGCCATCACCCTGGCCCACGAGGAACTGGGCATCACCGTCACCCTCCACGACCCCACCCACCTCGTCCCCGGCAGCGGCGACCCGCTCAAGCCCCCCAGCGTCCTCTCGGCCCTCAACACCCGCCTGTCCAGGTCGGCCGTCGTCACCGGCGACATCCTCTACCCGCACGACCTCGTGATCGACGGGCGGCCCGGTGGCCGCCGGGGCCGCCTCGTCGTCGCCCGCGCCACCCTCACCGGCGACCTGCCCTACGAACTGCTCTCCTACGCCTCGTCCAGCCCCGTCTTCCCCCACGACAGCACCAGCGACCAGTGGTTCGACCACCGCCAGTTCGACGCCTACCAGGGCCTCGGACGCTGCATCGGCCGCCGCGTACAGTCCGTTCTCACCGAGCAGTCGGAGACGGCCGAGCAGACGGCCATGCCGTGACCCGACCCCACCGCGCCGCCGTTTGGAACGGAGGCCGGGCGCGGGAGATGGATCGTGTTGTTCCGGGGAACTTCGTCCTGATGTGAGACTCACGGCTGGGGGAGAGTGCCATGGACACCTGCGCGAGTGCGGGACGGCCGGGGCGGCGTGCCCGATCGACGCTTGCGGGGGTGCTGCTCGCCGTGGCCGCGGTGACCTACAACGACTGGCTGGTGCAGTTCCTCGTTCCCACCGGCCTCGACCAGCGCAACTCCTACGTCAGTGAGGCCTTTGCCGCCGATCAGCCCTACCGCGTGCTGTTCAGCAGTGTCGAACTGGCCACGGCGCTGCTCGTGATGGCGGGCGCGCTGCTGGCGGCGGCCGACGCGCCGCGCAGGTGGACCGCCGTGGGGTGGGGCGCCGTGCTGGCGTTCGGGGTGTTCTCCGTGGCGGACGTGGCCTGGCCGATGCGCTGCGCGCCCTCGCGGGAGGTGGGCTGTCCCACGGACAACGTCTGGCACACCCTGACCAGTGGCCTCGTCCACTTCGCGCTGTTCGCCTCCATGGCGGCGTTCATCCATGCCGCCCGTTCGGCTTCCGCGCCGGCCGGGCCGGCGCAACGCTGGGCGCGCCGGCTGCTGCCGGTGTCCATGGCCGCGGCGGTCTCCTCCGCCGGCCCCTACATCGGCCGCACGGGCGGTCAGGGCATCGCCCAGCGGATCCACCTGGTGACCGTGGCCGTCTGGTTCTGGGTACTGGCGGCTCAACTGCTGCGCCGACCCGTTGATTCCCACGACGTACCCGGTCCGCATGCGGTGGCCGAGCCCGTCCGCGCCCCACAGAGTGTCGTCCAGGAAAGGACACCACCCGGCCTGCGATGACCTCCGGGCGTGTCACCACCACCCGGCGCGACACCGGGGCGCTGCTGATGTACGAGGCCTTCGGCAGCCAACTGCCGTTGCCGCAGGAGCAGTACCCCGAAGTGGCGCACCGTTGCCCTGCCGTCGCCGTCGCCGTCGCCGTCGCCGTCGCCGTCGCCGTCGCCGTCGCCGTGGCCGTCGCCGTGGACGCGGCGCCCCCCCCCGCGTGGCCGAGGCAACACCAGGGAGTGGGAGTGAACGGCATCGTCGGGGGTATGCGCGCGGTGTGAACGGGGTATCGAAGGAGGACTGGACCGAACCAGCCCCCTCGGGCGAGGACGGCGCAGTGCCGAACGACGAAGCGATAGCCACCACGGTCGCCCTCGGCGGGGACGGCGCGTGCATCGCCGAGGCCCGCCACCTCGCGGCCGAGTTCCTGACCCGGGTGCAGGCCGAGCACGGCGTTGAGGTCTCCCGGCGTGCCATGGACCTGACCCAGCTCGTGGTCAGTGAGCTGGTCACCAACGCCCGCAAGTACGCGGCCGGCGCGGCCCTGATGAATCTGCGGGTGGCCGAAGACGTGGTGGAAGTGGCGGTGTGGGACTGTGACCCGATGCTGCCGGTCGCCCGGATCGCGGACGCGGGCCGAGTGGGACAGCACGGACTGGAAATCGTCATCGCCGTCGCGCAGGGGTTCGAGGTGCAGCGGGAACCGGTGGGCAAGCGCATCACAGCGCGCCTGGCGCTGTCGGACGACCCGGGCGGCGTCGTCGCCGGACGTCGCCCCCTGTAGAGGCCGGGCCGCGTCAGTGTCGTAGGGGGCCGGCGCCGTAGGCCCGAGGACCGCCGGCGCACGACCGGCCGCCGCACGGCACCTGTGGTGGAGCTTGATGAAGATCAACGAGGCGTACGAGCGGGTCATCGCCTCGGACGTGCGCTATATCGACACCGCGACCCTGGGCCGGACGTCGGGCGTGTCGCCCCGACACCGCTCCCGGGCCGGCGGGGACTTTCGTAACGTCCGCCGTCCGCCGGTCGTACGAGGGATGTGCGGGGCGGCGGCGCGGGTCACTGTCGTGGCATGACTGACACCTCCCGCTCCCACTCCGCGCAACCCGAGGACGGTGCCGCGCCCGGGGACCTTCGGACCGGAGCCGGCCGCAGAACCGTGATCGCGGGCCTCGGCGGCATGACGCTCGGACTCGCCGCGCTGGGCATGACGGGTTCCGCGGCCGCGCAGACCAGGTCGGAGGCGGTCCGCAGCTCCTCGGCCGATACCACCCGCCGGGCCGCCGCCTGTGTGCTCACCCCGGAGCAGACCGAGGGCCCCTACTACCTGGACCTGGAAACCGTCCGCAAGGACATCACCGAGGGCAAGCCGGGTGTGCCCCTGACCCTCCGCGTCACGGTGGTGGACGCCACCACATGCTCACCCCTGCCCGGCACGGCGGTCGACATCTGGCACTGCGACGCTCTGGGGGCCTACTCCGGCTATGTGGCCGGCGGCTCCACCCCGGACACCACCTTCCTGCGCGGAGTGCAGCTGACCGACTCCACCGGCGTGGCCACGTTCACCACCATCTATCCGGGCTGGTACGTAGGTCGTGCCCTGCACATCCATGTCAAGACACACGCCGGCGGCTCTGTCTCCGACGGGAAGTACCACGGCGGCCACGTGTCCCACACCGGCCAGCTCTACTTCCCGGAAACGTACAACAACAAGGTGGCCGCACTGGCTCCCTACCGGACGAACTCGACCACGCGTACGCCCAACGCACGGGACGGCATCTACCAACGCGGCGGATCCGCAACTCTGCTGACGCTCACGCAGGCAGGCGGCGACATCGGCAAGGGGGTGAGCGGCGCGGTCGTGCTCGGCATCGAGCCGAACGCCACACCCTGAACGCACCCCCGGCGGTGGCCGGACCCGTAACGGGACCCCGGCCACCGCGCGCCGGTGCGCCGGCAGGGCCGTCGTGCGAGACGGTGGTTTCCCTCGGAACGTCGTGGCCAGGAACCAGGGATGAATCCGAGTCCAACCTGTGAGGCGTGCGGCACACCCTTGTCCGGCAGGCCGCGCGGCGGCCGTCCGGCCCGCTACTGCTCCGGCGCGTGCCGCCAACGGGCGTTCCGGCAGCGAGCGGCCCGCCGCGCCGCGGGACCGGCGGAGCGGGGCGCGGCCCCCGGCCAGGATGCGGCCCCCGGCCAGGATGCGGCCCCCGGCCAGGATGCGGCCACCGGCGCACACGGCCCCGCCCTGCCCCGGGCGCTCGACTCCTTCGTGGGCCGCCGGGCGGAACTGGCCCGCCTGCGTGCGCTGTTGAGGTCGTCGCGGCTCGTCACCCTGACCGGCACCGGCGGGGTCGGCAAGACGCGGCTGGCGCTGGAGTACGCCCGGGGCCTGCCCCGCGGGGCGGGCCGAGTCGACCTGGTCGAACTCGATTCGGTGCACGGCGGTGCCGAGCTCGTGCAGTCCGTGGCCGCCGCGCTGGCCGTGGGCGAGCGGGCGGGACGCACCGGCGTCGACGTCCTGGCCCACGCGATCGGTGACGCGCCCAGGCTGCTGATCCTGGACAACTGCGAGCATCTGGCAGATCCCTGCGCCCACTTGGCGGCGGCCCTGCTCGGCCGCTGCCCCGGGCTGCGGATCCTGGCCACCAGCAGGGAGCCGCTGCGCATACCCGGGGAGGTCGTCTTCCGGGTGTCGGAGCTGTCACTGGCTCCGCCCGGCGACGAGGACGATCCGGCCGTACTGTTGCGGGCCGACGCCGTGCGGCTCTTCGTGGAACGCGCCGCGGCCGGAGCGCCCGGGTTCCGTCTCCACCGCGGCAACGGGCGGACCGTCGCGGAGATCTGCCGCCGCCTCGACGGCCTGACCCTCGCCATCGAACTGTCGGCTCGCCGGGCCGGGAGTCTGCCACTGACCGGAATCCTGGCCGGGCTCGACGACCAGTTGTCGCTCCTGGCCGACGGCAGCAGGACCGGTCCCGTCCGGCACCGTGAGCTGGCCGCCGCGATCGACTGGAGCCACCGCCTGCTCGACCCCGTGGAGCAGGCGGTGTTCCGGCGTCTTTCCGTCCTCGGCGGAGGATTCGACCAGGCCGCGGCGCAGGCGGTCTGCGCGGGTGACCCCGTCGCGCCGCGGCAGATACTCCGCGTGTTGTGCGCCCTTGAAGCGAAGTCCCTGATCGTGCGGGTGCCGGGGGAGGACCGGCCCGCACGGTTCGGACAACTGACGGCGATCCGCTGCTACGCCCTGGAACGGCTGACGGCGGCCGGCGAGCTGCCCGCCACCCGGCGGCGGGTCGTGCGGTGGCTGAGCGGACTGGCGGAAGGCGCCGGTGACGAGGTCTTCGCCGACCAGGGCGGCAGCGTACTCGCACGGGAGCGGGACAACCTCGCCGCGGCCCTGGCCCACGCGCCGGACCGCGACGGCACCTCGTACGTCGGGCTCACGCTCGAACTGGCCCGGGTCCGCTACCAGCAGGAGCAGCCGTCCGCCGCCCGTACGCTGCTGGCGCGCCTTTCGGACCATGCCGGCAGCCGGGCGCTGGGCGGCGCGCTCTCGGCACTGGCCGCCCGCGTGGCCTGCCAGCAGGGTGATGGGGCCGAGGCACTGCGGCTCGGCGAGCAGGCCGTGCACGACGAGCGCCTGCGCAACCACCGCGCGGGTCTTGCCAACGCCTTGGACGCGCGGGCCGCGGCACGGTTGTGCCGCGGCGAGTTCGCCGAGGCCGTGGCCGACCTGCGCGAGTGCCTGACCGTCGTCACCGCGCTCGGCGACGCGCACGACACCGCGTGGTGCTCCCAGCACCTGGCCTGGGCCCTGCTCCAGGCGGGCGGCGAAGCGGAGGCCGACGTGCTGATGTCCCGCTGCCTGCCGGTCCTGCGGCGCCACGCCCCCTGGCGCCAACTGGCGGCCGCCCTGCACACCACGGGAGCCACGCGGCTGGCCCTCGGCGATTTGGAGGGCGCCGAGAGCCTGTTCGCCGAGGTGCTCGGGATCGCCCCCGGAGCGAGCTTCCACGCGCTGTATCCCGTCGAGGGGCTGGCGATGGTCGCGGCCGAGAGCGGTGACATGCAGCGGGCGTTACGGCTGTGCGAGGCGACCGCCCGGGCACGCCGCCGGCTGGACACCGAGCCCGAGGGCCCCTGGCGACGCAGGGTGGAGGAGACGGCGGCGCGGGCCCGGGCACGGCTGTCGGCGCCCGCACGGGAGAGGGCCCTCGGCGGAGCCCGCGGACTCAGCGGGGAACGACTGGTCGCCTACGCGCTGCGGGACGCGCGGGCCGGCGCGGTGGGCGTCGGCGCCGCACCGGACACCGAGGCCCGGTTGGCGCTCACCGGCCGGGAGTTCATGGTCGCCGAGCTGGTCGGCGAAGGACTGACCAACCGCCGGATCGCCGAGAAACTCGGCCTGTCACCGCACACGGTCGCCACCCACCTGGACAAGATCCGCGACAAGCTGGGCCTGCGGACGCGCACGCAGATCGCGCTGTGGGTGGCCGCGAGAACGGCGGGCGGTCCTGCTCCGGTGCGGTGAGCGGGTGCGTCCTCGCGCTCTGTCCGCCGCCGGCGGGCGTGCCGTCACGCGTTGCCCTGCGCGGTGGGCCCGCCGGTGTGGAAGTAGTGGCCCTTGTCGAGGTCGTCGACGAGCCCGGGCTGGGTGGGCTGCCACCCCATCAGGTCTCGCGTCAGCGTGCTGGAGGCCGGGCTGTCGATCCCGAGGAAGGCGGCCAGCCAGCCGAAGTGCTCGGCTGCGTCCTCCGGGGAGACAGCGGCCACCGGGAGACCGAGATGGCGGCCGATCACCTCGGCGACGGCGCGGATCGGCACACCCTCCTCGGCGACCGCGTGCAGTACCGATCCTGCCGGTGCCTGCTCCAGCGCCAGGCGGAAGAGGTGCGCGGCATCGTGGCGGTGCACGGCGGGCCAGCGGTTGTTTCCGTCGCCGATGTGGCCCGATACGCCCTTGTCGCGGGCGATGCCGACCAGCCTCGCCATGAAGCCGTGGTCTCCGTCGCCGTGCACCGTGGGAGGCAGTCGAAGAACGGTCGAGCGGACGCCGCGGGAGGCGAGGGAGAGCGTCAGGTGCGCGGTGGTGAGCCGTGCCCGCGCGGCGGCGTTGAGGTGGGTCTCCGAGCCGGGCTCACGCCCGAACTCCTCGGTTGCCACCCGCCCCGGTGCGAGCCCGGCCAGCCCGGATGCGAGGACGAGCGGCCGGCCGGAGCCCGCCAGCGCCTCGCCGAAGACCTCGACGGCCCGGCGGTCCGCGTCGGCAGCGCCCTGGAAGTCCCCCGAGAAGGCGATGTCGTGCTTGAACGCGAGATGGATCACGCCGTCCGACGCGGCCGCCGCACTGCGCAGGCTGTCGAGATCGTCGAGCGTGCCGCGGTGCACCTCGGCCCCGGCGGCGGTGAGGGCGGCGGCCGAGGCCTCCGAGCGGGCGAGGCCCACGACCTGATGGCCCGCACCGATGAGTTCGGGCACGACGGCGGAACCGATCCAGCCGGAGGCGCCGGTGACGAAAACGCGCATGTCCAATCCCTCCACAGGGTCGACGGCCCCATCGGCACACGCCGACGAGGACCGATCGATGTCAGTCACTGCCATCAACCTACACCTGATGTCAGGCGCTGTCATCACGTAGGATCACGGGCATGGGGCGATGGGAGCCAAACGCGCGCGGCCGGCTCGAACAGGCGGCACTGGAGCTGTACAGCGAGCGCGGATTCGAACAGACCACCGTGGCGGAGATCGCCAAGCGGGCGGGTCTGACGGAGCGCACGTTCTTCCGGCACTACGCCGACAAGCGGGAGGTTCTCTTCGGGGGCGCCGGCTCGCTGGAGGAGCTCTTCGTCCGCACGGTCACCGACGCGCCCGACTCCGCAGCGCCCCTCGACGCGGTGGCAGCGGCCCTCGATGCCGCCGCTGCCCTGTTCGAGGAGCGCCGTGCGCACTCCCGGCAGCGCCAGGCCGTCATCGTCGCCAACGCGGAACTGCGCGAACGCGAGCTGATCAAGCTCGCGTCCCTGTCCGCCGCGCTCGCCGACACGCTGCGACGCCGCGGCGTCGCCGAACCCGCCGCGAGTCTGACCGCCGAGGCGGGAATCGCCGTCTTCAAGATCGCGTTCGAGCGGTGGGTCGACGAGGCCAATCAGAGTTCCCTCTCCCACCTGATTGGGGAGGTGCTGGAGGAACTCAGGGCCGTGACCGCGGGCGCGTAATCGCCGGTGCGAGGCTGCCCGGACGCTGCGCGCCGGGCGGTCGGCGCGGTCCGGACCCGGTCGCCCGCCTCAAGTCCTCCCGTTAAGTTGCTTCTTGAGCGATCATCAGCCTTCAGCGGAGGACAGCACATGACCAAGAGGCCCGATCCCGGCGAGCTGCGGAAGAGGATCAACACGGACCGGCCGCACACGGCTCGCATCTGGAACTACTGGCTGGGCGGCAAGGACAACTACCCGGTCGACCAGGAGGCGGGGGACCGGATCCGCGAGCTGCACCCCGGGATCGGGGACTACGCCCTGGCCGACCGGCAGTTCCTGGGACGGGCCGTGCGCCACCTCGTCGGTGAGCACGGCATACGGCAGTTCCTCGACGTCGGTACCGGCCTGCCCACCGCCGACAACACCCATGAGGTCGCACAGCGACTCGCGCCGGAGTCCCGCATCGTCTACGTCGACAACGACCCGATCGTCCTGGCCCATGCCGAGGCCCTGCTCACCAGCACTCCCGAGGGCCGCACCGACTACCTCGACGAGGATCTCCGCAACGTCGACGCCATCCTGGAGCAGGCCGGGCGCACCCTCGACCTCGGCAAGCCCGTGGCCCTGATACTCCTGGGCGTGGTCATCTTCATCGAGGACGACGCCGACGCGTACGGAATCGTCCGGCGCTTCATGGACGCGCTACCGGCCGGAAGCCACCTCGTGCTGTCGCACACGATCACCCGACCGGACATGCCGGACGTCGACGCCGCGGTGGCCTTCTGGAACGAGAACGGCACTCCGAAGCTGACCCAGCGCACGCCCGCGGCCGTCGCCCGGTTCTTCGACGGGCTGGAACTGCTCGAACCGGGCGTCGTCTCCTGCAACCACTGGCGACCCGTCGACGGCACCGCCGAACTGCCTGCCGAGGTGGCCATGTTCGGGGCGGTGGGACGCAAGAACTGATCCTTGTGCAGACGCCGGGCACGGTAACGCCTTTTTGCCGCCTGCCTGCTCGGCGTCGGCCTCCCTCTTATTCCGGCACGTACATGTCCGCGCATGTTCATCCGTGCGTAATAGCAGAGCCGAACGCAATTAAGTGGCCGGAGCAACAAGTGGGGTTCTGATATTCGGAATTCACTTCGCATTCACCGTCAGCGGGACAACCCTTCCCGATGCCGGTCCGTCTAAGTCCGCGAGTCAATGACGCGCGGGGGGTGACATCCCCGGAACGACGCCATACGTCCTGAATTTTCCGGGAGCTTTTCGAGAATGGTTCGCTCGACCCTGACGACGGCCGAATCACATGCCGTTGTCGCGCTGCTGTGGGCAGCTGCCGCATCCGCCCGGGCCGTTGGTCTTCGCGGTACCGACATCGCTCACGGAAACGTGCGGTGCCACTCGGACAGGGACAGGGTGTGAAACCGACAGTCCCTCCCCAGCCGAAGAGCGCGGTCGCCCACGACGACGATCTGCCTGCGACCCCGGCCCCGTCCCGGCCCGCCGCTGTACCGTCCGGTCGCGCGCCCGACCGGCGTGCCCGGCTCCGGCTGCCGTTCCCGAGCGGGACGAGGGCCCGCGCCGTCCTTCTCGCGGCGGTCGTCACCGTCACGGCGTTCTGCGCCGCCGACGCCGTGGCCCGCAGCTACCCCTTCGGTCCCTGCACGCGCAGCGTGAACGACCTGGGCAACCAGTACGTCCCCTTCCACGCACACCTGTGGGACCTGCTGCACGGCAGGGCCGACGGCGGTCTCCTGGTCAACTGGCAGTCCGGATTCGGCTCCAGCTTCCTGCCCGACCTCGGTACGTACCTCAGCAGCCCGTTCGCCCTGCTCGTGGCGGTGTTCCCGCGGGACGAGATCGACCTCGCGGTGTATGTGATCACCGTGCTGAAGACGGCGTCCGCCGCAGCCGCCATGGCCTGGCTGCTGCTCACTGTGCGCCCCGGCCGCTGGTGGGCGGCGGGACTGCTGGGCGCCTCCTACGCCCTGTGCGGCTGGAGCGTGTCGGACGCCGCCTACAACCCGATGTGGCTCGACGGCCTCGTCGCCCTGCCGCTGCTGTGCCTGGTCGCCGAGTGGACGCTCACCGGGCGGCGCCGATTCCTCGGGGTGGTGGTCGTGGCCGTCGCCTGGATCGCCAACTTCTACACCGCGTACATGGCCACCCTCGCCGCCGGTCTGGTGCTGCTGCTCCGGCTGCTGCTCGCCGGTCTCCCGCGGCTGCGGGCACTCGCCGCGCTGGGCCGTGCCACGGTGACCGTCGCGCTCGGCGTGGGCCTGGCCGCGCCGCTGGTGACGGTCGTGTACTTCGGTACCAAGCACGCCTACCCGGGCAGGGTCAGGGAGTTCGTCCCGGTGTCGGGGGAGGACCTGCTGGCGCGGCTGCTGCCGACGACGTACAGCTTCGGAACGCCGGCCGTGTTCGTGGGCACCACGGCGCTGGTGCTCGCCCTCGCCCTGCCGTTCCATCGCGCCGTCCCCGGCCGGGTGCGCGCGGGCTGGACGCTGCTGGTGACCGGGATGGCCCTGTCGATGCAGTGGACGCCGACGCACCTGGCCTGGCACGCCTTCACCACACCCCAGGGCAGCCCGTACCGGCAGGCCTTCGTCCTGTGCGGGCTGCTGGTGATCGCCGCCTGGCACTCGCTCTCGTACGGCGCGCCCGACCGGCGCGCGCTGGGCGCGGCGGCCGTGCTGCTCGCGTTGATCGCCCTGCTCGGCGGCCGGAGCGACATCGTGCGTTCCTTCACCTGGCCGGTGCTGCTGCTCGCCGCGGTCGGCGCCCTGGGCGGGCTGGTGCTGCTGAGCCGCGCGGACGGCGCGCGGGTCCTCGGCGACGGGCGCCGCACCGCGCTGGCCGGGCTCGCCGTGGCGCTGCTCGTCGGCGCACAGCTCGGCGAGGCCACCGCCACCTCCGCCGTGGCCACCCGGCTGCGGCTGGCACACATGGACGACTACGCGCCCTGGGGCGGACGTCAGCAGCGGCAGGCCGATGCGATCGCGCAGGCGGACGCCTGGCCCCGCTACCGCACCGACCCCGGCCGGGAGCAGACCGTCAGCAACGACCCCCTGCTGGTGGGCGGTCAGGGCGCCCAGTACTACAGCAGTCTCACCTCCGACGTGCTCAGCCGGATGCTCACCGCGCTCGGCGGCGGCTGGACCTCGCGTGGCCGGAGCGTGCAGAGCCTGGACAACGCCGTCACGGACGTCGTCTTCTCGGTCGGGGCGCGGGTGCACTCGCCGCCGGACCCGCACCAGAACTGGTTCCCGCAGGACGGCAGCGAGGCGACCGTCTCCCGGCAGGACGTACCGCCGCTGGTCACGGTGAGGCCGCCCGCGGCCCCCCTGCGCGCGGGCGCGCGTGCCCGCACGAGCGTCTCCGCCTTCGGGCCGTCGGCGTACCACAACCAGGAACTGCTGCTGGGCGCCCGCGTCTACACCGTGCCCCGCATCACGGTCCGCAACAGCGCCGGAAAGCCGCCGACCCGCAGCGACGACGAGCGGCCGGGCCTGCGCCTGGGCCCCCTGCCCGCCGGGCACGGCGCGCGCAGGTCGACGATCACGGCCCGCTGCCCCGCGGACAGCGAGGTGTACCTGTGGGCGCCGTACTTCTCCGGCACCGCACGGCTCGCCGGTGACCCGGCCGGTGCCCTGACCGGGCGGTTCAGATCCGACGAACCCGTCACGAAGATCGCCGCGATGCAGCCGCTCGGCCGCGTTCCGGCATCCGGCAGCCTCCGCATCGAGCTGTCCCCCGACCGGATGAGTACCGTCCAGGACGGCGCGGTCGGCTGCCTGGACACCGCCCGGCTGCAGGCCGCCGTGGAACGCCTCAAGGCCACCGGCGCCACCGCGGTCACCGTCTCCGACGGCACCATCCGGGCCGAACTCCCCGCCGGCAGCACGGGTACCGCCGTCGTCGCGGCCCCGCGGATCGCCGGCTGGCGCTGCGCGACGGGCGGCGCCGCCCCCGTGCCCGCGGGGGAGTACTACGGGCTGATCGCCGTGCCCCTCGACGGATCCTCGACCAGTCTCACCTGCACGTTCCACCCACCCGGACTGCGGTTGGGCGCGACCGTCGGAGGCGCCTCACTGCTGGCCCTGATCCTGTTCGGCGCCGCCGGCGCCGTTCACCGGCGACGCACCACCGGGCGCCTCGCACCGCGAACGACCACCCGACCGCGCGAGCGCACGAACGGCGCTTGCTGACCCTGCCCCAAGGGGAAGAACCATGCTCATCTCGATCGTCGCACCCTGCTACAACGAAGAAGAAGTCATCGAGCGGTTCCACGAGGAGGTCCAGAAGGTTGCGGAGGAACTCCTGCCGCTCGGCCACGACATGGAGTTCGTGTACGTCGACGACGGCAGCCGCGACCGGACCCTGACCCTGCTGGAGCACCTGGCGGACCTCGACCCGCGCGTGCGGTACGTCTCCTTCAGCCGCAACTTCGGCAAGGAAGCGGCACTGCTCGCCGGTCTGCGCCACGCGGCGGGGGACTGCGTGGTCGTCATGGACGCGGACCTCCAGCACCCGCCCGAACTGATCCGGCGCATGGTGGACCTGCGCGGACAGGGCTACGACCAGGTCATCGCCAGGCGCACCAGGAACGGCGACCGCATCACCCGCACCCTCACCGCCCGCCTGTACTACCGCCTCATCAACCGACTCGTCGACGTCGAACTCGTCGACGGCGGGGGCGACTTCCGGCTGCTGTCGCGGCGCGCGGTGGACGCGGTCCTGGCCCTCACCGAGTACAACCGCTTCTCCAAGGGCCTGTTCGCGTGGGTCGGCTTCCCCGGCACCACCTTCGAGTACGAGAATGCCGTACGTGAACACGGCCGCAGCTCGTGGAGCTTCCGCTCGTTGCTCAACTACGGGCTGGACGGACTGCTGTCCTTCAACAACAGGCCGCTGCGCGCCGCCCTCTACCTCGGCATGGGCCTGCTGCTGTGCGCGGGGCTGTACACGGCGTGGATCGTGGGTGCCGCGCTGGTCAACGGAGTGCAGACCCCCGGCTATGTCACGATCATCACCGCGGTCACCGCTCTCGCCGGCGTCCAGATGGTCATGCTGGGGGTCATAGGCGAGTACACCGGCCGGATCTACTACGAAGCCAAACGACGCCCGCACTTCCTGGTGAAGGCGACCAACGTGGAACGTTCGGAAGAGCGCGCACAGCGCGGCACGACGAAGGACCTCATTCCCTGATGCTCACCGCACGCTCCCGTCCGATACCGCGTCAGGTCGTGGTTTTCGCCTTGGTCGGCGTGATCAACACCATGACGTACTACGGGCTTTACCTGCTCTTCCTCACCTGTTTTCCGTACCTTCTCGCGCATGTTCTGGCGTTCGGCCTGAGCATGATCGGCTCCTTTTTCCTGAACGCGCGGTTCACGTACCGGACGCGGCCGACCTGGCGGAAATTCCTGCTGTTCCCCCTGACGAACGCCACCAATTTCCTGCTCATGACGGTCGGCGTGTACGTGATCGTCGACGTCCTGCGAGCCGGGAACCGATTCGCCCCGCTGCTCGCCTCCGCGGCCGCGATTCCGGTGACCTTCGTCCTCTCCCGGACGATCATGCTGCCCAAGGGTGAGCGGGATCACGCCCTGCCCGCGCAGGAACCGACGACGATTCCCTGACGCCCGGCCGGACTGCGACGACCGGTGCCCGAGGAGCGCAGTCATGCCCCGTCGGGGATGGGCCGATCGGGTGTATTGGGGCCGACGTTGGTCCGTCCTGGCGACGCGAGCCGCGGCTTCGGCTGCGGAAGACGGAAGGATGGTGTGCCGGGCCCGGCGGGAGACACGCGTGGGTCTCATGGGACCGAGGTGTCGACAGAAAGCGTGTGACGGCGGCATGACAGACGTTCAGCAGAACACCCACGAAGCCGTCGCTCCCCGTCGCGGCCTGCGGCCGGGGGAGGTGGTGGTGAAGTGGGCCACGACCACGGACCACAAGACCATCGGTTCGCTGTACCTGATCACGTCGTTCGCGTTCTTCATCGTCGGTGGCGTGATGGCGCTGGTGATGCGCGCCGAGCTGGCCCGCCCAGGCCTGCAGATCGTGTCGAACGAGCAGTTCAACCAGTTGTTCACGATGCACGGCACGATCATGCTGCTGATGTTCGCGACGCCGCTGTTCGCCGGCTTCACCAACTGGATCATGCCGCTGCAGATCGGCGCCCCGGACGTGGCCTTCCCCCGCCTGAACATGCTGGCGTACTGGCTGTACCTGTTCGGCTCGCTGATCGCGGTCGCCGGCTTCCTCACCCCGCAGGGCGCGGCCGATTTCGGCTGGTTCGCCTACGCCCCGCTGAACGACGTGGTGCACTCGCCGGGCATCGGCGGCGACCTGTGGATCATGGGTCTGGCCTTTTCCGGGTTCGGCACCATCCTCGGTTCGGTCAACTTCATCACCACGATCATCTGCATGCGTGCGCCGGGCATGACCATGTTCCGCATGCCGATCTTCGTCTGGAACGTGCTGCTGACCGCGGTGCTCGTGCTGCTGGCCTTCCCGGTCCTGGCGGCGGCGCTGCTCGTGCTGGAGGCGGACCGCAAGTTCGGCGCCCACGTTTTCGACTCCGCCAACGGGGGCCCACTGCTGTGGCAGCACCTGTTCTGGTTCTTCGGCCATCCCGAGGTGTACATCATCGCGCTGCCGTTCTTCGGGATCGTCACCGAGGTGCTTCCGGTCTTCTCCCGCAAGCCGATCTTCGGCTACATGGGCCTGATCGGCGCGACCATCGCGATCGCGGGTCTGTCGGTGACGGTGTGGGCGCACCACATGTTCGTCACCGGCGGTGTGCTGCTGCCGTTCTTCGCCTTCATGACCTACCTGATCGCAGTTCCGACCGGAGTGAAGTTCTTCAACTGGATCGGCACCATGTGGAGCGGCTCGTTGTCCTTCGAGACACCGATGCTGTGGGCGACCGGCTTCCTGGTCACATTCCTGTTCGGTGGTCTGACCGGTGTCATCCTGGCCTCGCCGCCGCTGGACTTCCACGTCTCGGACTCGTACTTCGTGGTGGCGCACTTCCACTACGTCGTCTTCGGCACCGTCGTCTTCGCGATGTTCTGCGGCTTCCACTTCTGGTGGCCGAAGTTCACCGGCAAGATGCTCGACGAGCGCCTGGGCAAGATCACCTTCTGGACCCTGTTCATCGGCTTCCACACCACGTTCCTGGTCCAGCACTGGCTGGGTGCCGAGGGCATGCCCCGCCGGTACGCCGACTACCTGGCGAACGACGGGTTCACCACACTGAACACGGTCTCCACCATCGGATCCTTCCTGCTGGGGCTGTCCCTGCTGCCCTTCCTGTACAACGTGTGGAAGACGGCCAAGTACGGTCGGCTCGTGGGCGTCGACGACCCGTGGGGCTACGGCCGTTCGCTGGAGTGGGCGACCTCCTGCCCGCCGCCGCGGCACAACTTCGTCACGATGCCGGTGATCCGCAGTGAATCCCCGGCGTTCGACCTGCACCATCCCGAGGTCTCCCTGACGGACAGGCAGGAGAACCTGGGTCTGCCCGCATGACGGACGCAGCGGGCCGTGCGGGTCAGGAGGCGGCGGCCGCCGACGTGGTCAACCAGGTGGAGGGCTATCTGCTGTGGCAGGCCCGCGTCGCCGAGGCGGAGCAGCGGGCACGAGCCTTCACGGAGCCCTTGCCGTGGCTGACCACCGCGCAACGCGAGGAGATCGAGCAGCACTACGTCCGGGAGAGCCTGGTCCGGGCCCGGGCGGACCTGGAACGGGTGGCCGCCCGCTGCCGGGCGCTGCGCGGGGAGTACGAGGACCGGTACCGCCGGTTGCGCACGCGCTGCGTGGCCTTGCTGATCGCCGGCATCGCCCTCGTGGCGGCCACGGCGCTGCTCGCCGTCGCCGTTCTGGAGACCTGACGCCTTACGGAGACCCGGCACCGGCGGCTGTCCCGTGCCCCCCGCGGTCAGCGGGACGGGGCCTGGAACTCGGCCCACGCCTCCCGCAGGGTGTCGATGAGCTCGGGGGCGGCGCCCTGGCCCTCCAGGTAGTTGCGGTAGGTCTCGAGATCCGTCGCCGCGGGCCAGTGGGGGTCGGCGGCGACCGAGCGTGCGAGGTCGCCCAGGAGGTTCAACTCCTGGGTGTGCGCCTTGAGCCACGGCGTGAAGCCGGCCGGGTCAGCCATCGCGCCTCCCGTCGGAGAAGGACGCACGTTCGCACCGGTGGTGCTCCCCTTCGCCTTGCCTTCCCACCAGCCTCGCAGCCGCCCACCGCAAGTCAAATCAGGCCCGGGCAGGTCCCGCAGGGACCCGGTCTCCGGGCCCTTGGGGCCCCGCCCCCCGGGTGTCGCCGAGCCGCGGTGGCGTCCGCTCGGCCCGCGTCTTACGGTGAACAAGGCGGCGTCCGTCCGTGACCGCAAGGAAGGGGCGTGGCTCATGGGCGCGCACTCCCCGGAACCGGTTCCCCAGCCGGTGCTGTCCCCGCTGACGGCTGCGGCGATCTTTATGGTCGTGACCATCGGCCAGGGCGGCGAACCGGTCGCACGGGAGCTGTTGTCGGACCTGAACGGGCTGCAGCGGGCCGTCGGCTTCAGGGCCACGCCGGAGGGAAGGCTGAGTGTCGTCGCGGGCATCGGCTCGCAGGCGTGGGACCGCCTGTTCACCGGGGCACGCCCGGCGGAGCTGCACCCCTTCCGTGAGCTGACCGGACCCCGGCACCGGGCCGTGTCGACGCCCGGTGACCTGCTCTTCCACATCCGGGCCGTTCGTGTGGACCTGTGCTTCGCGCTGGCCGCCGAGATCATGGAGCGGCTCCGCGAGGTGGTCACCGTGCGCGACGAGGTGCATGGATTCAAGTACTTCGACGTACGCGACCTGCTCGGATTCGTCGACGGCACGGAGAATCCCACGGGTCCGGCGGCGGGCGCCGCCGTGCTGATCGGCGACGAGGACCCGCGGTTCTCCGCAGGCAGCTATGTGATCGTGCAGAAGTACCTGCACGATCTGCAGGCGTGGAACGCTCTCCCGGTCGAGGCCCAGGAGAGGGCGATCGGGCGCCGGAAGCTGTCCGACGTCGAACTGGACGATGCCGTGAAGCCGGCCGATTCCCACGTGGCCCTCACCACGATCGAGGACGCGGACGGGACCAAGCACGAGATCCTGCGCGACAACATGCCCTTCGGCACCGTCGGAGAGGGCGAGTTCGGCACGTACTTCATCGGATACGCCCGTACGCCCACCGTGACCGAGCGCATGCTGGAGCGCATGTTCCTGGGCGCTCCGCCGGCGTCGCACGACCGGATCCTGGACTTCTCCACGCCGGTGACCGGCTCCCTGTTCTTCGTGCCCACCAGTGACTTTCTCGACGACCTCCCGGATCCGCCGGACGCCCGTGCGGCGGCGGCCCGGGCCGCAACGGCCCACGCGCCGCGCACACCGTGAACCGGTCGGGACGTGCGTGCCGTCCACGGTGAACCACCGGCCGTGCGACCCGGTGGCACGCAACGCCGGGGGACCGTGGAAAGCGGCCCCACGACATCGCCCGGACCCACTGCGACGGCTGTGCGCCCGGCTCCCCACCGCGCGGCCGGTCGTCCGGCCGGTGAACCGGGAGAGAATTCTTGGTCATCGGTTTCTCTGGACGGCTGTTCGGACGCGGCCCGTTGCCTAGCATGAGGTGATCACGCACGGCACGAACCGGGAGGCCCGGAATGCAGTTGCCCGGCCTCGGGCCGAGTTCGCCCCGCCGACTGGCTGCCGTCGTCCTCCTGCTCGTGCTCGTCGCGGCCGGGGCGCTGACCCTCACCCGCGGTCTGCGCACTGCGCGCGCCGCCGCGCCCGTCCTGCCGCACACGACCGTGGAGGTGTCCGCGAGCCGCTGCGGCCGGGGTTGGCACAGCCCCGCGCCCGGGGTGCAGGTCTTCGACCTGCACAACACGTCCGACGAGGCCGCAGAGGTGTACCTGGAGGACCCGCGGAGCCAGGCCGTGTACGGCGAGGTGGAGGGCATCGGCCCAGGCACCACGAGGCAGTTGACCGTGCGGCTGGGCAAGGGCTCCTACGCCTTCAAATGCGTGCTCGAGGACGCCGACGCGGTGGCCGGGCCCACCGTCCGTATCGGCCGGGGCCGCACCGGCCCGGCGGCGGCACCCGTCACCGAACACGACCTGATCCCCCCGGCGATCGCCTACCAGAAGTGGGTCGCCGGTGGACTGGACCAGGTGGTGCGCCTGACCGGGGAGTTGCGGGACGCGATCCGCAGAGGCGATCTCGTCGGGGCCCGCACGGCCTGGCTTCCGGCGCATCTGGAGTACGAGCGGCTGGGTGCCGCCTACGACGCGTTCGGCGACGCGGACCGGCAGATCAACGGCACCGAGGCGGGCCTGCCCGGCGGCGTGCGCGACGCGTCGTTCACCGGTTTCCACCGTCTTGAGTACGGGCTGTGGCACGGGCAGTCCGCGTCCGTGCTGAACACTCCGGCGGCCGCTCTGGTCAAGGCGGTCACCACGTTGCGCGACGACTGGGCGCAGACCCGTATGGACCCGGCGCAACTGGGGCTGCGGGCGCACGAGATCCTGGAGAACACGGTACAGTTCGAGCTGACCGGAAGGACGGACTACGGCAGCGGCAGCAACCTCGCCACCGCCCGCGCCAACCTGGACGGCACCCGGCAGGTGCTGTCCCGGCTGAGTCCCCTGCTCACCACGCGGTACGCGGGCCTGACGGACCTGGCACGGGAACTGGACCGCGCGCAGCACCAGTTGGACGGCTTCCACCACGGCGACCGGTGGACTTCCCTCCAGGGCCTGACCGTCACGCAGCGGGAGCGGACCGACGCGGTCCTGGGCGACCTGGTGGAGCGGCTGGCGTCCGTGGCCACCCTGTGCGATCCGCGGAGGACGGTGTGAGCGGGACCGGGACGCCCGACGCGGTGGGCCGACGCGGCTTCCTGCGGGGAGCGGCCCTGGCCGGCGCCGGACTGGCCGCGGGCGGTGCGGCCCCGCCCGGCACGGCCGTACCGGCGACGGCGGCGTCGGCTCTCGCGCCGTTCCACGGCACCCACCAGCAGTCGGTGTCGGCAACCCAGCGGCGCAGCACGGTGTTCGTCGCCTTCGACGTGACCGTGGACGACCGGGCCGCACTGACCGACCTGCTGCGCGCGCTCACCGAACGCGCCCGCTTCCTGACCTCCGGTGGGACACCCGAACCCGTGGGCATCACCGGGCCGCCCGCCGACTCCGGCGTCCTGGGCGAACGGCTGCCCTCCGGCGCGCTGGCGGTGACCGTCGGCCTCGGCGCCGCGCTCTTCGACGACCGCTTCGGGCTCGCCGCGCGAAAGCCGCGCCGTCTGACCACCATGCCCGCCTTCCCCGACGACGACCTTCGGCCCAACTGGTGCCACGGCGATCTCAGCCTGCAACTGCACGCCGACGACCCGGACACCGTCCTGCACGCCCTGCGTGACATCACCCGGCACACCCGCGGCGCCCTGCAGGTTCGCTGGCGCCTGGACGGCTTCTCCAGTCCGCCCCGCCCCTCCGGCACCCCGCGGAACCTGATGGGCTTCAAGGACGGCACGGCCAACCCGGACGCCACCGACGCCCGCGAGATGGACCGTCTGGTCTGGGTGGGCCCAGGCTCGGGCGAGCCGGACTGGGCGGTCGGCGGCACCTATCAGGTCGTCCGGCTGATCCGGATGCTGGTGGAGTTCTGGGACCGGGTCTCACTGGGCGAGCAGGAACGGATGTTCGGCCGGAGTCGGGAGTCGGGTGCGCCCCTGGACGGGAACGCGGAGCACGACACGCCCGCCTTCGCGGACGATCCCAAGGGCGACGTCATCCCCCTCGACGCGCACATCAGGCTCGCCAACCCGCGCACGCCCGCGACCGCGGGCCAACGTCTGCTGCGCCGTGGCTACAACTACGACCGGGGCATGGACGGCAACGGCAACCTCGACATGGGCCTGCTGTTCTGCTGCTACCAACAGGATCCGGTCCGTCAGTTCGAGACCGTGCAGCGGCGGCTGGCGGGGGAGCCGCTCACCGACTACATCAAGCCGTTCGGCGGCGGCTACTTCTTCGCGCTGCCCGGCGTGCGCAACGCGGCCGACTGGTACGGACGAGCTCTGCTCGGCTGAACCTGTTCGGACAACTCCGCTGATTCAATGGTCAATACACGGTCAAGTTTGGGCCGTGCTTTTCTGACCGGCTGTTCACTTACGGGTCATCATGCCTCCGCCGGGCAGCCGTCTGTTCGGCAGAGCATCCCGATCCGTACGGCGAAAAGCATCCGTGTTCGAAGGGTGAACCAGTATGGCCAGCAGAGCAAAACGGGCAGCGACGAAGAGCCTCGGCGCCCTGGTGGGCGCGACCGCGCTCACCGTCCTCGGCGGGGCCGCGCCCAGCTGGGCCGCGGTTCCCGCGGGGCACCACGGTGAGGCCTCGACGGCCACGCCGATCAAGCACGTGGTCGTTCTCTTCGACGAGAACATCTCCTTCGACCACTACTTCGCCACCTACCCGAAGGCCGCGAACACCGACGGGACGAAGTTCACGGCGTCCAAGCGCACTCCCCGGGACATCGACACCCTCGCCCACGCGGGGCTGCTCACCAAGAACCCCAACCAGTACGCGCCCAAGCGGCTCACCCCGGCGCAGGCCATGACCTGCGACCAGAACCACTCCTACGGGCCCGAGCAGTACGCCGCCGACGGCGGCAAGGCCGACAAGTACGTGGAGAACACCGAGGTCGACAAGTGCAGCGGCGGCCTGTTCGGTGAGCCCGGCCTGGTGATGGACTACTACGACGGCAACACCGTCACCGCGCTGTGGAACTACGCCCAGCAGTACTCCCTCAACGACCGTTCCTTCAGCTCCGTCTACGGCCCGTCGACGCCCGGCGCGCTGAACCTGATCTCCGGTCAGACCCACGGCGCGATCTCCACGGACCCCGCCTCGGGCACCGAGAACCCGAAGCAGACCGCCACGCCCGACGCCTACGCGGTCAAGTCGCCCGACGCCAAGGGAGTCGGCACGGTCGTCAACGACCCCGACCCGGCCTACGACGACTGCTCCGGCAAGGACCACACGAGCAGCAACGCGCTCGCCGCGCTGCAGGGCCGCAACATCGGCGACCTGCTCAACACCAAGAAGGTCAGCTGGGGTTGGTTCCAGGGCGGCTTCCGGCCGTCCACCGCGTGGGACGGCAAGCAGGCGGGCTACGCCAAGTGCGACACCACGCACACCAACCTCGGCGGCGCGTCGGTCGTCGACTACAGCCCGCACCACAACCCGTTCTCCTACTACAAGTCGACGTCCAACCCGCACCACCTGCCGCCCAGGAACGTCGACGAGATCGGCCACGGCGGTCAGGCCAATCACAACTACGACCTGACCGACTTCACCGCCGCGCTCAACGCGGGCAAGCTCCCGGCCGTCAGCTTCGTCAAGGCCGGTGAATTCCAGGACGGGCACGCCGCATACTCCGACCCGATCGACGAGCAGCACTTCCTCGTCAACCAGATCAACGCCATCCAGAGCTCCCCGCAGTGGAAGTCCACCGCCGTCGTCATCGCCTACGACGACTCCGACGGCTGGTACGACCACGCCTACGCCAAGCCCCGCAACGGCTCCACCGACACCTCGGTCGGCTCCAACGGCAAGGCCACCGACAGCCCTGCCTGCCAGTCCGGCCCCAAGGCGTCCGGCGGCTACCAGGACCGCTGCGGCCCCGGCACCCGTCAGCCGCTGCTCGTCGTCTCCCCGTACAGCAAGGTCAACAAGGTCGACCACACCTTCACGGACCAGGCCTCGATCATCCGCTTCGTGGAGGACAACTGGCACACCGGCCGCATCGGTGACCACTCCTTCGACGCGAACGCGGGCTCCCTGGGCGGCATGTTCGACTTCCGGCACCCCAACAACAAGCAGGTGCTGCTGAACGCGGACGGCTCCGTGAAGTCCGTCGGACCGATCCACCACGTGAGGCCGGTCGCCACCAGCATCACCCCCGGCCCGGACATGCAGAACACCGCCGTGACCACCGACGCCTCCTCGTTCCCGACGCTTCCGGTCGGGGTCGCCGCGGGCGCCCTGCTGGCCGCCGGCGCCACCGGCACGTACCTGACGCTGCGGCGCCGGACGCAGCGCGGCACGGTCTGACATGTGGCACCCCGGCTGGGCGCGGTCTGCCGGACCGCGCCCAGCCGGTGCGGGTTCGGGCACCGGGACGTGGTCGCACGCGATGGCGTGAGACCACCTGGCGGGTCGCACCGGTGCCGGTGTGCCTCGCGGATCAGACGGTGGGCGGCGTCCAGTGAGGGTCGCGGCCGAGGAAGGCGAGAAGCGCTTCGGCCCTCCCGCAGCCGTCGGGCACCGCACGCGCGGCCGCGAACACCCCGTAGGAGTCGCGGAGATGATCGACCAGTCGCTCCGCCGCCGGCCAGATGCCCTCGGCCAACTGGTTGCCCAGCGCCCGGTCCTGACCGGTGGCGACCGCGATGTCCCAGGCGTGCACGGCCGCGTCCATCGCGGCCGCCGCGGCGGCCAGGGGCAGGGGCAGCGGGCCCAGCGGCGTTGCCACCTGGTCGATGCCGGCGGGCAGTTGAGCGTACGCGTCCGCCACCGCGCGCAGCACCTTGTCCAGTTCGCCCACGGGATCGCCGTCCAGTGCATCGGCCGGACGGAAGGGGTCGGAGCCGGGGCGGCCGCCGGTGAGGGCGAGCTCGTAGACGTGCTGGTCGACTCGCGCGTGGTTCAGGACCTGCCGCACCGTCCACTCGCTGCACGGCGTGGGCGCGCCCCACGCCTGCTCGGGCACGGCGGCGACGACCTCGCGCAGGTGGTCGTGGGCATCCGTGAGTACGGCAACTGCCTGCCTGTTCGGCATGCTTCTTCCCCTTCTGGCATCCCTGCGGCTGATGGAAAAAGACTAGGCCCCCTTGCGGACAGTTTCGGTCCGCAAGGGGGGGTGAGTCAGCAGAACAGCGGCAATCGGTCGGCATCGGCGCCGAGGGCATCGCGTTCGGCCCGTGTCAGGGGCAGGCGTCCGGTGCCGGCGCGTGCGTATTGGGTGTCGCTCCAGTTCAGCGGAACGGGGCGACCCAACAGACCGTCCAGGGTGGACCGTACGGTGGCCAGGCCCTCGGACGAGGGCGCGGGCGCGCCGGGCAGCCGGACGGTCAGGTCCAGATGGTGGACGGTGGCTTCGACAGCCAGCGTGGCCATCAGATCGCCGGCGGCCAGGACGTGGCCCTGCGTGGACACGCGCTGCCGGGGATCGGCCGACGCGGCCGCCGTGACCGCGGCCGCTGCGGTGTCCAGGCACAGCTCTCTCAGCTGGCGGAAGTACAGGAACATGCTCGCGCCGACCCGGCTGTAGCGGCGTCCGTTCGCCGCGCCGACGGGATCGGGCCGCCAGTCCTGCCAGTAGGTGACGGCGTCCCGGTCCGCGGGAGCGGTGGCCGGGGTGTGCAGGGCCACCAGTGCGCGCTGGGCGTCCATCACGAGGTGGAAGACCAGGTCGCGGACCGCCCAGCCGGTGCAGTCGGTCGGCAGCCAGGAATCCTCCTCTTCGAGAGGTGCCACGAGATCCATGAGGGCCCTGTAGGACGCCCGGAGGGCATCGGCCGGAGCGGGGTCGGTCGTGTTGTCCGTGATCACGATGGCACGCTAGGCGGGGTCCTCATACCGACGGAAGTCCGATCCGGTGTCTCGACGGCCGGGGACGCGGCCGCCGATCCGTCCCAGGTGGCGTCGGACCGCGAGCCGGGCAACGCGTTCGTCGCCCCGGCCGGAAGGTACGGCTTCCGTGCGGGGCAGGGGGGAAGATGAGATCGCGAGCGGATGCACGATCGACCTGGAGGAGTGGGTGCCATGCAGCAGGAGCGAGCGGGCAAGCCGGCCCGGCCCGAGGACCTGATCGACGTCGCCCGGCTGGTGACGGCGTACTACGCGCTGCACCCCGACCCGGCCGAACCGGGACAGCGCGTGGCCTTCGGTACGTCCGGACACCGCGGATCGTCGCTGGCCACGGCGTTCAACGAGGACCACATCGCCGCCACCAGCCAGGCCATCTGTGAGTACCGCGCCCGGCGGGGCACCGACGGCCCCCTCTTCCTCGCTGCCGACACGCACGCGCTGTCCGAGCCCGCGAGGGTCACCGCGCTGGAGGTGTTCGCGGCCAACGACGTGATCGTGCTCGTCGACAGCGCCGACGGCTACACCCCCACCCCGGCGTTGTCGCACGCGGTCCTGACCCACAACCGGGGCCGTACCTCGGGGCAGGCCGACGGCGTGGTGGTGACCCCCTCGCACAACCCGCCCGCGGACGGCGGCTTCAAGTACAACCCGCCGAGCGGCGGCCCGGCGGGCTCGGACGCGACCTCCTGGATCCAGGACCGGGCCAACGAGATCATCGCGGGCGGCCTGAAGGACGTACGGCGCATCCCGTACACCCGGGCGCTCGCCGCACCGGGGACCGGCCGCTACGACTTCCTCGGCGCGTACGTCTCCGATCTGCCGAGCGTGCTGGACCTCGACGCCGTCCGGACCGCCGGCGTGCGGATCGGCGCCGACCCGCTCGGCGGAGCCTCCGTCGCCTACTGGGGCCGTATCGCCGAGCAGCACCGCCTCGACCTCACGGTGGTCAATCCGCTCACCGATCCCACCTGGCGGTTCATGACGCTGGACTGGGACGGCAAGATCCGTATGGACTGCTCCTCGCCGTACGCGATGGCCTCGCTCATCGAGCAGCGCGACCGGTTCCGGATCGCCACCGGCAACGACGCCGATGCCGACCGGCACGGCATCGTCACCCCGGACGCCGGCCTGATGAACCCCAATCACTACCTCGCCACCGCCATCTCCTACCTCTACACCCACCGCACGCAGTGGCCCGCCGAGGCGGGTGTCGGCAAGACCCTGGTGTCCTCCGGCATGATCGACCGGGTCGCCGCCGACCTCGGCCGCCGCCTGGTCGAAGTGCCCGTCGGGTTCAAGTGGTTCGTGGACGGACTGGTCCACGGATCGCTCGGATTCGGCGGCGAGGAGTCCGCCGGAGCGTCGTTCCTGCGCCGGGACGGCTCGGTGTGGACCACCGACAAGGACGGCATCATCCTGGCCCTGCTCGCCTCCGAGATCACGGCCGTCACCGGCAGGACGCCGTCCCAGCACTACGCCGCGCTCACCGAGCGCTTCGGGGAACCCGCATACGCCCGCATCGACGCACCGGCAACCCGGGAGGAGAAGGCCCGCCTGGCCAAGCTGTCCCCGGCCCAGGTCGGCGCCGAGAGCCTCGCCGGGGAGCCGGTCACCGCCGTGCTCACCGAGGCGCCCGGCAACGGCGCGTCGATCGGTGGGATCAAGGTCGCGACCGAGAACGCCTGGTTCGCGGCCCGCCCCTCGGGCACCGAGGACGTCTACAAGATCTACGCGGAGTCGTTCCGGGGTCCCGACCACCTCCGCCAGGTACAGGACGAGGCCAAGCTCGTGGTGCTGGGAGCGCTGGGAGGCTGACGACGCGGGGCCGCCGGGCCCCTGTGGCGCGAGGTGCTCGTCACGTGAGCGGGAGCGGTGAGGCCGCCGGGGACGCTCCTTGACTTGGAGCGCGCTTCAAGGCCTACGGTCCGAGAAGTGGCACCACCCGGCGGACGCCTTCGCAATCGGCGCCGGACCGGGTGCCACCTCGAACCGAAGATCCATCCTGCAGGGAAAGGCTGGGACGCACATGAAGCGGCGTAGGTTGCGGGACCTGGAAGTATCGGCCATCGGTCTGGGCTGCATGGGCATGTCCGCCTTCTACGGCTCCGCCGACGAGGACGAGGGCATCAGGACCATTCGACGCGCCCCCGAACTCGGCATCGACTTCCTCGACACGGCGCAGGTCTACGGGCCACTCACCAACGAGATGCTCGTCGGGCGCGCGATCGAGGGGCATCGCGACGAGTACGTGATCGCAACGAAATTCAACTACCGGATGGACGACGCCGTGCCGGGAGACATGAGCACGCTCGGGCGGCAGGACGGCTCGGCCGAGCACGTGCGCAGCTCCGTCCACGGCTCGCTCAAGCGGCTGGGAACCGACTACATCGACCTCTATTACCAGCATCGCGTCGACCCCGACGTACCGATCGAGGAGACCGTCGGCGCCCTCGCGGAGCTGGTCGCACAGGGCAAGGTGCGCCACATCGGGCTGAGCGAGGCGGCGCCGGAGACCATCCGGCGCGCGAACGCCGTCCACCCGGTCACCGCGGTGCAGACCGAGTACTCGATGTGGACGCGCGATCCGGAGGCGGGGGTACTGCCCACCTGCCGGGAGCTCGGGATCGGCTTCGTGCCCTACTCGCCCCTGGGCCGGGGCTTCCTCGCGGGCCGGTTCTCCTCGCCCGACGAGCTGGACGAGGGGGACTTCCGCCGCAGCGGTCCCCGCTTCACCGGCGACAACCTGGAGGCGAACCTCAGGCTCGCGGCCAAGGTGAAGGAGATCGCCGCCGAGAAGGGGGTGACGCCGGCCCAGCTGGCGATCGCCTGGGTGCTCGCACAGGGCGACGACCTGGTCCCGATTCCGGGCACCAAGCGCCGCACGTACCTGGAGCAGAACGCCGCCGCGGCCGACGTCGAACTGACCGAGGACGACCTGGCACGCATCGAGGCCGAGCTGCCGGAGCCCGCGGGTGAGCGCTACGACGAAGCCGGGATGCGGTCCGTGAACCGCTAGGGAGTGTTGTTTGGATCAGCGCGGATCAGGCCGCGGCGCATGATGCGGTGCATCGCAAGGCGGAGCATGACCCGCGTACTGGGTGTACTCGGGTGATGCGACGACGCGGCGAGGTGCCGTGCCAGGCGTCGCGGACCCGCGGTGATCCGAACGACACCCCCTGGCGCAGGGGCAGTACCCGCAGCGCCCGGCCCGGTCACTGATTCTGGACCTGCCTCCGGGGTGCCCGGCCGGTCCACAGCGACCGAGAGCCGCACACGGCTGAACCGCCTTTTGGTGAAAGGGGATTGACTACGGCTCACCGCAACTGGTTCAGTGGCTGAGCCACTCGGCCACTGAACCAGTTCGAGGAGGGACCTTGGAGGCGCTGCCCCGAGAGACGATCGTGGACGTCCTGGAGAACCGGCTGCGCGAGGACATCCTGGACGGCCGCCACCCCGCGGGCAGTTATCTGCCTCCGGAGCGGCAACTCGCCGACGGCTACGGCGTCACCCGCACCACGCTGAAGCACGCTTTCGGCCGTCTCGTGCAGGCCGGTCTGCTGGAGACCCGCCACGGCGTGGGCACCCGGGTACGGGACTTCGCCCGCCTGGGCGGCGCGGACCTGCTGCCCATGCTGGTCCGCCACGACGCCAGGTGGATCCGCGAAGTCTTCGAAGTGCGCCGCAGCATAGGCGCGTTGATCGCAGAACGCGCCGCGGCGTGCGCGACTGCGGCGCAGCACGCCGAACTGAGCGCCCTGGTGGAGGCCGTACGCCACGGGGACACGGCCGACGCCGTGCAACTGGCCGACGTGGAGGTGCACCGCGCCCTCGCCCGGGCCACCGGCAACCGGGTCTACGTCCTGCTCACCAACACGCTCTTCAACGCCTATCTCCCGGTCCGCTCCGCGCTGCGCGGACCCTTCACCGACGCCGCCGTGGCGCACGGGCGGCTCGCCCCCCTGGTCGAGGCCGTCACGTCCGGCGACACGCGCCGGGCCCGGGCGGCCGCGGACGCCTATCTGCGCGACACCGAACAGATCATGCTGGAGGGGTTGGCATGAGAGGCACCACGTTCACCGAGACACTGCTCGGCACGGTCCGCCTCGACTCCGACGACCGCGACCGGCGCATCCGCCTCGACCTGCGTGCCGAGGCCGACGAGTTGCTGCGCCCGCAGCGCACCACACGCGCCCGTCTGAGCGGCCGGGTCCGCATCACCGGGGGCATCGACGACACGGGCGCCGGGGGCGAGTTGGAGATCTCGCCGATCGCGCGGCGCCGCATCCGCTACCGGCTGTCGTTCGCCGCCCAGGGCCGGGCCCTGGTCCTGGACGGCTGGAAGTCGATCACCGCCCGTCACCCGGTGGCGTCGATGACCGTCCTGCCGTTCACCCTGTACGAGGACGGGACCCGGGTCGGCGAGGGCACACTGCGCTTCCCGCTCGCCGCGGGTCTCGTGCCCTTCCTGCTCGGCTTCCGCTTCCCCCGCCGTGAGAATCCCGACGGCTACCGTGCCGCTCGCTGGGACGGCAGCCCCGGCCGCACCGAGGTCTGGTACACCACCCTCACCGATCCGGACACCGGAACCGGCGTCTGGCTGCACCACGAACTCACCGCACCCGCCGACGGATCCCCGCCCGTGGCCCACGGCTGGGTCGCGACCTTCCCCCGCGAGGGCAAGGTGCGCCACGCCCGCTTCGGCCCCGCCCCCTGGGACGCCCCCACCGACGGATTCACCGCCGCCGGGGTCACCGCCACCGCGCAACGGCTGACCGGAACCGCCGGAGACTTCAGCTGGGACCTCACCGAACAGCCCATGGACACCCCTCTGTTCACATTCCCGCGCTGGTCCTGGCGGCGCGACCTGCTGCCCGCCGCACATCTGCTCCCGGCGGCCCGGTCCGCGTACCACGGCACGCTCCGCGACGGCGAGCGCACGCTGACCCTGCATGAGGCCCCCGGCGCATCCGCGCGCATCCACGGCCACGGCAACGCCCGCCGCTGGGCCTGGCTGCACGCGGACCTGGGCGGCGGTGACGTCCTGGAAGTCGTCGCGGCGGTGTCGACCCGTCCCGGCCTGCGCCGGCTGCCACCCCTGGTCTTCCTGCGCCTGAGACACCGCGGCCGGACCTGGCCGCGCCGCCCGGAGCGTTCCGCGGCCGGCCTGCTGGGCGCCGGACGGTTCCGGGCCCGCATCGGCCTGCCCGTGTGGACGGTGACCGGGCGCACGGCGCTGCGCCGCATCCGCGTCGAGGTCACCCAGCCCGCCGACCGCACCCTCGCGCTGGACTACCGCGATCCCGACGGCGCCCCGGCGGTGTGCCGCAACAGCGAGAGCGCCGACGCACGCATCCTGCTGCAGCGCTGGTGGGGCCATTGGCGCACGGAGGCCACCTGGACGCTGGAGGGCACCGCGCACGCGGAGGTGGGGGACCGGTGACCGCCGAAGGACTGGTCGCCGCGCTGCTCGCGGACACCGGCGAGGACCCCTGGGCCGCACGGGTGCCCGGCCGGCTGAATGCGCTGCTGACCGCACTGCCCGCACCGGCGCGGGCCGCCGTACGCGCCGGCGTCGCCGCCGTCGAGACGTACGCCGTCGCCCGCACCGGCCGCCGCCTGGCAGCGGCGACGCCGGACGAACGCGAAGCGGTGCTCGCCTCGCTGGCCCGGCGCCCCGCGCTGGTACCGCTGCTGGACGCCCTCAAGGTGCCGGTGCTGCTCGCCGCGGCCACCGAGCGCATGACCGCCCTCGCCCCTCCCCTCGTGCGCGAGGACCCACCCCTGGCCTGCCTCCCCGCACAGCAGTGGCCCGCGCGTTCCGGCGCCGACGCCGTCGTCGTCGGATCCGGAGCCGGGGGTGCCGTGGCCGCCCGCGCTCTCGCGCGTGCCGGGCTCGACGTCGTGGTCCTGGAGGAGGGGGAGCACCACCCGACGGCCTCCTTCGGACGCCGCGCACCGCTGGAGCGCTTCACCGACCTGTACCGGGACGGTGGCACCACCCTGGCTCTCGGCAGACCGCCGCTGCTCCTGCCGGTCGGACGAGCCGTCGGCGGCACCACAGTGGTCAACTCCGGAACCTGCTACCGGACCCCGGAACACGTCCTGCACCGTTGGAGCAGCCGCCACGGCTTCCACCTCGCCGACGGCCTGGACGCACGGCTCGACGAGGTCGAAGCCCTCCTGCGCGTCGCCCCGCAGCCCCTGGACGTCCTGGGCGCCAACGGCCTGCTCGCCCTGGCCGGAGCCGAGCGCCTCGGGTGGCGGGCCGGGCCGCTGCGCCGCAACGCCACCGGTTGTGCCGGCTCCTGCCAGTGCGTCGTGGGCTGCCCCACCGGAGCCAAGCAGAGCGTGCAGCTGTCGGTGCTGCCCGACGCCTGCGCCGCGGGTGCCCGTATCGTCACCGGCGCACGGGTGCGCCGCATCATGGTCGACCACGACCGCCCCGGATCGCCACGCGCCGCCGGGGTGCGGGTGGACCGGCCGGACGGCACCACGTTCGAGATCCTCAGCCCGCTCGTCGTCGCCGCCGCGGGCGCCCTGCAGACGCCGCCCCTGCTGCGCCGCTCCGGGCTGGGCCGTCACCCCGGGCTGGGCCGCAACCTCAGCGTGCACCCCGCCACCAGCGTCGCCGGCCGCTTCGCCGAACCCGTCACCCCTTGGCGGGGCGTGCTGCAGAGCGTCGGCATCGAGCAGCTCCACGACCGCGGCATCCTCATCGAGGCCACCACAAGCCCGCCCGGCATGAGCAGCTTCGTCCTCCCCGGCACGGGCCGCGCACTGCGCCGCGAACTGGAGGCCGCCGACCATCTCGCCACCCTGGGTGCGATGATCGCCGACCGCCCCTCGGGGCGGGTGACGGGACGCGACCGGACCCTCGTCCACTACGCGCTCGACCCGCGGGACGGCGACCGGCTGGTGACCGCCGTACGCGCCATGGGACAGGTGCTCTTCGCCGCCGGTGCCCAAGAGGTCCTCACCGGCTTCCCACGGCATCCGCGCGCCCGCACCTCCGACGAGCTCGACGCCCTGCTCGCCGACGTGACCGCGCAGGAGCTGCACCTGTCGGCCTTCCATCCCACGGGCACCGCCGCCGCGGGCTCCGACCCGGGCCGCGCACCGGTCGACCCCGAAGGCCGGCTCCGGGGCGTGGCAGGGGTCCTGGTCGCGGACGGCTCCGTCCTGCCGTCCTGTCCGCAGGTGAACCCACAACTCAGCGTCATGGCGGTGGCGTCGGCCGTCGCCCGGGCCCACCTCGACAGCGGTTCTACCGGGGTTCGACCGGCGTGAGTGCGGGGTGAGGGTGGGGTGAGGGCGTACGGGCCGGCTCCGTCCGGCCTCCGACCATCGGCCTCCGACCGTGACGCTCACGCTCAACTGCGGCTGCTGGTGGGCACGGTCGGCCGGACGGTGTCGGTCTGGCGGAGCTCGGCCAGGAGTTCGTTCTGCCCGGCCAGCAGCTCGGTGAGGATGCGGCGGGCGGCGCGCAGAAGTTCGGCGACATCGCCGCCGGCGAGCGCGTAGCGGACGGTGGACCCCTCCCGGACGGACACGACGATCCCGGAGCGCCGCAGGACGGCCAACTGCTGCGAAAGGCTGGACGGCTCGATCTCGATGTCGGCGAGCAGGTCCCGCACCGGGACGGGCCCGTTCTGCAGCAGCTCCAGGACCCTGATGCGTACGGGGTGTCCGAGCATGCGGAAGAACTCCGCCTTGGCCTGATAGAGGGGGACTTGCATGAGTGCTCGCTCCCTGCCCCGTCGGGGTTGGTCTCCAGGCTGCGGCGGCACCCCGAAAGGTGCCGCCGCAGAAATCGTCCTGCGAAGCAGATCCTTCTCGTCCGGAGCCGCCCGCATCCACGAATTGGCGGCATGCTGATGTGGTGACTTGAAGAAGTCTTCACATCATGGGCACACGTCGGCCCCGGCGTCCGGGCTGCCTAGACTTCCAGCTCCTCCTCGACGCGCCTGAGCTGGTGGCGGGCCATTGCGAGGTTCGAGCGGTCCTTGTCGAGCACGAGGTAGAGGAAGAGGCCGTTGCCGCTGCGGCTGGACGCCAGGCGGATGAGGTGGTACTGACTTTCGAGGGTGATCAGAAAGTCCTCGATCCGGCTCTTCAGGCCCAGCTGTTCCATGGTGCGTACCTTGGCGCGGATCACATCCGTGTTCCCGGCCGAGGCGACCGTCAGGTCCAGGTCCCTGCTCCCGCCCAGAGTGCCCAGGGCCATACCGCTGGTGTAGTCGACGACGGCCGCCCCCAGTGCCCCCTCGACCGCGGTCATCATTTCCTTCAGCGACACTTCCACACTCGCCATAGCGCCTCCCCTTGGTTGTCGGCTGCGGCAGGCCGGCGATCGCCGTCCCACCCCGTGGTCTCGCACCGTAGGCACCCCGCCGCGGTGCCGAGGGGGTGTCTTCACGAGTGACCGCTCGATGATCGAAGAGCGATGTCGAGCGACGTCAGGTGAAGGCGCGCTGATCGGAAGTGACCGAACGCCTGGCCGGGGCTTTGTCACCGCCGTGTCACAGGCGATCAATGCGGGAACCCGGCGTCGGCCGGACCTGTCTGTCTCGGCGAGTGCCGGCGACGGGCCGGCCCTGTGCAATCCGAATTCGGGGGGCGTCATGCAGTACGGAAACGGCATCCGCAGAGCGTTGATGGCAATGGTCGCGGTTTCGGCGGCCGCGGTGTCGGTGACGGCGTGTCAGCCGGGTGACGCCGGCGCGGGTGCGGCCAGTTCCTCTCCGAGCGCGCCCGGCGCGGCGGCGTCCTCCGCCACGGGCGCACCGGACTCCGTCTCCTCGCAGCCTTCCCGGGCACAGCAGCCGTCGAAGCCGCATGCGACGGCTTCCCACGCGTCGGGCTCGTCCCACGGGTCGGGCTCGTCCGGCGCGACGCTGAAGGCCTGTGGGGCGAGCGGCCTGAATGCGAGCGCCCGTCAGGCTGCCGATCGCCCGGAGGGCACGGGGACCGGAGCGGCGGTTGTCGAGTTCACCAATGTCTCCGGCAAGCCGTGCCTCCTGCAGGGCCACCCGTCGGTGGCCGGGGCGGCCAACGGCTCGCCGCAGCACAGCGTTCCCCTGCAGGTGACGCCCAAGGGCTCGGCCCTGCCGGTACGTCTGGCGCCGGGTGGCAAGGCCTGGGTGAAGCTGACCTTCGTCCAGGTCCAGGGTGAGGCCGACGGTTACTGCAAGTCCGGCTCCAAGCCGGTCGTGTACCCCACGCTGGTGGTCGGGCTGCCCGGTTCCGGGGCGCACCAAGTCGCGCTGGACGACGGTCAGTTCGCCGAGTGCGACAACAAGGTGACCGTCACCGCGGTGTCGGCCGTGAAGCCTTCCTGAACGATCCGTGCGAGCAGCTCCCGTGTCAGCGGTCCTCTTGCCCTGACACGGGAGGGCGGAAGCAGGCGATGACGGCCTTGCCGTGGGGACAGGGGCGCGATTCCCAGCTGTCGGCCAGCGCATCGACGAGGAACATGCCCCGGCCGCCGACCCGTTCGGTGCTCGGCGGCCGGGGGGTCGGCAGCTCGGTCGAGGTGTCGTGCACCGCGATGTGCAGGCAGCGGCTGTCCCAGGTGAGTACCAGTTGCGCGCTGCTGTGGGCGTGGTGATGGGCGTTGGTGACCAGCTCCGAGACGGTCAGCAGCACGGCGTCCGCCGTCTGTGGGGCGCTGGTGCTCCAGCCGAGTGTGTCCAGGTGCTCGCGTGCCCAGTCCCGTGCCGCCTTCACCCCGTCGTTCAGCGGCAGGCAGCGTGCCCAGCCCACTGCCCGCAGCGATGATCCTTCCACCCTGGTCCCCTTCCGGTCCGCTCCGGCTGTCGCCACGCCTACCCCCGGCCGATACGTTGACGCGCCTCGCCGTCCGGGCGCGTAACAGTCCCGGGCGCACTCCTGCGTCCGCCGACTTCCAGGAGGTCGAGGAGCCGGCGGACGCGGTCGTGCGGCCGGGGGTCCGTCAACGCCTGTCCGTCGGCCGGGACGGACAGACCGGATCGGTCACCGGGAATCCGGATCGATCACCAGTAATGGCGACGGCCGGCGACCGCGTGTCCCGCGGCGCCAAGGACCCACAGGACGGCGCCGACCACGGCAAGGATGATGCCGATGGTCCACAGAACTGAAATGCCCGTGACAAAGCCGATGACCAGCAGTATCACGCCGAGGACGATCATGGCCGCCTCCCGTTGCGAGTAGTACCTCTTTCATCGTGTACCCCGCAGAAGCGCGCATCACCGCCCCGAGTTTCACCGCCCTTCGACATGGTGAACCAGTGGTCCCCGAGGCCGGGGGCCGGCCGAGGTCCGTCACGCAGGATCATGT
The DNA here is from genome assembly GCF_040646295.1 of Streptomyces sp. NPDC046197. Classification (NCBI taxonomy): domain Bacteria; kingdom Bacillati; phylum Actinomycetota; class Actinomycetes; order Kitasatosporales; family Streptomycetaceae; genus Streptomyces; species Streptomyces sp. NPDC046197. The sequence continues at coordinate 186,055 of NZ_JBEYZY010000012.1, forward strand.
GACGACAGGGCCTGCCTGTCGGTGGGCGCCGGGACCAGACCGTCCGCCACCAGACCGGCCAGGACCGCTTCGCCGAGGGCGTGCACGGCGGACTGCGGCCGGACCATGACCGTGAACTCCTTGATCCGCCCGTCCTCGTCGAAGTGCAGCAGGTCGATGCCGTGGATCTGCTTGCCGCCCGCGGTGGCGCGGAAGAGCAGGACCTCGGACGGAGCGAGCGAGCCGTCGGTGCTGGTCTCGGCGGTGCCGGTGTAGTGGCCGACGTAGCGGAAGTCCTCGAAGGTGCGCAGGAGGACTCCGAAGAGCCCCAGCACCATCGGCTTGCCTTCGAAGGCTGTGAACTTCACGGGGCTGTAGAAGCGGATGTCCTCGGTGAACAGGTCTTCCAGGAGCGCCAGGTCGCGGCGGTGGACGGCGGTGCGGAAGCGGTCTGCGGTGGTCATGGCGCCTCTCTGCATGGTCATGATTCTGATTACTCATTTTTATGACTACCATGGGGGGAGGGTCCTGCGACAGGGCAGGGACAGGGCGGAGACGGAGCAGAGGGGAGGCGAGCCGATGGCGCTGCGGCACGCCGTGCTGGCGGCACTGCTCGAAGGGGAGCTGAGTGGCTACCAGTTGGCCAAGACGTTCGACCTCGGCGTGGCGAACTTCTGGTACGCCCAGCCCCAGCAGCTCTACGCCGAGCTGAACCGCCTGGAGAAGGACGGACTCATCGCGGGCCGGGAAGTGGTCCAGGAGGCCCGGCCCACCAAGCGCCTGTTCCACGTGACCGACGCCGGACTTGCGGAACTGGAGGCCTTCTCCGCCGCCGCCGCGAAGCCCTCGTTCGTCCGGGACGACCTGCTCGTCAAGGTCCAGGCCGCCGACCACGTCGACCCGCAGACCTTGATCGCGCAGCTCGGCGAGCGCGCCGCCGTCGCTGGAGCCAAGATCGACCTGTTCGGCAAGCTGCTGCGCAGTATGCGGGGCGACCGCACGGAGGAGGAGTTCCTGCGCCACGGTGACCGTATCGGCCCCTATCTGACCTGCATGCGGGGCCTGGCCTTCGAAGAGGGCAACCGGGACTGGTGCGAACGCACGATCGCGGTCCTGCGGGAGCGCCGGCAGGCCCGCGACCGGCTCTGACGGTCTACGGGCCTGCCCTGACCGGCGCGGGCCAACTGCTCGCGCGGCCCCCGCCGGTCGGGCCGGGGAACGGTCAGCCGTGGGAGAGGGTCAGCCGGTAGAAGGCGACGCGTGCTCCCTCGGTGGTGCTGTCGGAGGACGACTGGTTGTAGGAGCCGGCCTTGAAGTACTGCTTGTACTGCTTGAACGACGACGCAATGGCGTAATGGGTGGTGCTGTCGTTGACGGTCAGGTCGATGGTGTTGCCGCCGGTGACGCCGATGGTGTAGCTCCAGGTCCTGCCGATCGACACATGTCCCACCGTGTGCGGTGTCTGTCCCCCCGACGGTGAGTTCTCGGTGCCGAGGACGATGTCGCCGTTGGCGTGGTAGTAGAGCTCCAGCAGCGGCTTGGTCGACGTGCCGCCGCTGCCGAGGTGGATCTGGCCCACGCACACGTTCGACGTCACCGACACCACGCGCAGGGTCGCGCTCATCCGGTGGGTGCCGTTGAGCGACCAGTCGGCGGCGCTGCCGTCGCGGTTCATCTCCCGCAGTTCCGAGCGGGCGTAGTTGGAGTTCGGCGTGGTGACGCCCTTCTCCGGCGCCCAGAAGGTCATCGCGCCGTCGCGTGTGTCGGTGTAGAAGTACGCGTCCTGGTAGCCGTTCGGTCCCTGCAGCCGGGACGAGGGGATGGTGGTCGGCGATCCGGGCGAGCCGACAGGTTCCTGGAGCTGCCATGTCGACAGGTCGAAGTTCCCGCCGGGTGCGACGTGGGGGTCCGCCGCGCCCGCTGTGCCTCCGCCGAGGAGGGTCAGCGCGCCGGTCAGGCCGGCGACGGTCGTCGTCGCGAGGAGCTTGGGACGAGTCATGGGGGGTTCCTTCTGCGGCTCGGGCTCATGGGTGATGGTCTGTTCAGAACACTGAACTTCAGGCGCATCCTTGGACGGCCGATGTCTGGTGAACTTAAAGGTCTGAACCAGACACGTCAAGACGCGAAGTGGCCGACTCCGTCGGGCGCCTGACGTCACGTGAAGTGGGCCGATGTCCGCTCACCGCCCGGTGGACCTGCGGGCCGCCCACGGGGCCGGGCCCCGGACACCCGGATGGCGGAAGTGGGGATTCCGCCTCGATGGCTCGTGACCAGAGAGGTCGTCGGAATTCGAGCTCTTTGGCGACGTCACCACGTTCCGTCGGCGTTTCTTACGGATCACCCGCTCGTTGACTCAACCGTGTCATCGAGCGATGTCCCATCGCTCCTTCCTGTGCCAACCCCGCCCTTTCGAGGGCATGCGAACGGAGGCCCCCGTGCGAGTGACCGAAATCCAGAGCTGCGAGGTCCGGCCCGGCCGCCTCGTGGAGTGGACACTGCACCCGACGACCGTCGAGGTCGCCGCCGTCTCGCCGGATGACACCCGTCCGCCCGCCTATGTGCAGGAGGCTCACGTTCGCACGGCCAGGGCGGTGCGCGAAGACGGCTTGCACGTGCCGACCTGGCTGGGCGCCGCGTTCGACATCCCGGGCAAGGTCGACCTCGACGTCCTCCAGGGCGCTCTGCGCGCCTGGACGCTGCGCCACGAGACCTTGCGCAGCGGCTTCCGCTGGAGCGAAGGGGAGATGCGGCGCTTCACGCTGGACGCCGAAGCCGTCGCACTGCACCGGAAGGACGTCGGCGAGTTCGCCGACGGGACGGCCCTGGTACAGCATCTGCAGAAGCGGTTCGACGTCGCGGCGGACGCGCTCAGCTGGCCGAACTTCATCTACGCCGCGGTCGTCAGGGACGACGACACCAGTGTCTACATGGCCTTCGACCACAGCAACGTCGACTCGTACTCGATCCAGCGCATCACCGCCGAGATCCACGAGCTCTACTCCGCCGCTCTGGAGGGCCGCCCCATGATGGGGACACCGGTGGCGAGCTATGTCGACTTCTGTGCGGCCGAGCGCACGAAGGCCGACCAGATCGACGACACGCACGGGATCGTCGCGCGCTGGCGCAAGTTCATCGCCGAGTGCGACGGGAAGCTGCCCAACTTTCCCGTCGACCTGGGGCTCGACCCCGAAGGGCCGCTCCCCACCCAGCGGTTGATGCAGGAGATGCTCGTCGACGACGCGGACGCGGCAGCCTTCGAAGCCCACTGCCGCCCCTACGGCGGCAGCCTCGTCGGCATCCTCGCGGCCACCGGCCTCATCGTCCACGAAATGAGCGGACAGCAGGTGTACCGCACCGTGGTGCCCTTCCACACCAGGGCGAAGTCCCAGTGGTCGGACTCCGTCGGCTGGTACGTGGGTGGTGCCCCGGTCGAGATTCCCGTGGGCCATGCGGAGGATTTCGACAGTGCGCTGCAGATGGTCCGCGCCGCGGTGCGGGAGAACCGGCCGCTGGCACGGATCCCCATCGCCCGCGTCCTCAAGCTGCTGGGCTCCGACTTCCGGCCCACGTCCCCGGACCTGTACTCGATCATCTCGTTCGTCGACGCGCGTGGCATCCCCGGTTCGACGCAGTGGCAGGACCTGAAGGCGTACGGGCTGATCCGGGTCTCCTACGGTGATCAGGTGTGTGCGTGGATCACCAGGCTCCACGAGGGCCTGCAGTTCGCCGGCCGCTATCCGGACAACGACATCGCGTACCTCAACATGCGGCGCTACGTCGAACGGCTGCGGGCACGCATCACCTCGGTGGCGCGCGAGGGGACCCGGGCGCGGGTGCCCCTCGCCTGCTCCACCACGGCCTGAGCCGGATCGTCGGAGGCCGGGACAGGGAGTGGTCAACTCGTGCCCGAGGGACGGATGTTCTGGTTGAGACGGAACATGTTCGTGGGATCGTAGGCGTCCTTGACCCGCACGAGCCGTTCGTGGACCGCGGACGGGTACGAGGCCCGCACCTTGTCCTCGGCCGCGTCGCCGGTGAAGTTCACGTACATGGTTCCCTGGCCGTGCTCTGCGATCTCCTCGCGGGTCTCGCGGGCCCACGCGACAAGCCTGTCGAAGCCGCTCGCCTCGGGGGAGCGCGCGATGACGTTGCACAGCACGCTCGCCTGCCGCTGGCTGAATGCGGTGGCCTCGGCGGGCACTCGGCCGAACGCACCGCCCAATTGGTGCAGATGCAGTTCGCTCGAGGGCGAGGGCGTCGTGAGGTGGCGCCGCAGCAGCGCGTCGATGGCGGCGTCGGACGGCTCGATGAACGCCGACGTGAAGTAGTTGTGGGCGCCGGCCGTCCACAGCGGGTCGAGCAGCGACTGCATGCCCGTGTACGGCATGGGGCCCATGATGTCGGCGATCGGTGTGCCCAGCCTGCGCAGCGGTCCGACGGCCTCCTCCCCGTCCGCGGGGGCGCCCGCGTACATGCCGGCCAGTACCACGACACGGGTTCCGTGGACCTCCTCGGGCAGGAACGGCACAGGGGGTGCCGTCGTCAGATTGAGCAGCGTCGTCAGGCCGTCGGGCATGCGCCCGATCAGCTCGCGCCAGCGGGTGATCACCTGTCGGGCCTGCGCCAGCGGGTAGACGATCAGGCCGGCCAGGACCTGCGGCCCGACCGGGTGCAGCTCGTACTCCAGCGACGTGACCACCCCGAAATTGCCGCCGCCGCCCCGCAGGGCCCAGAACAGCTCGGGGTGCTCCCGGGCGTCCGCGTGCACCACCCGGCCGTCGGCGGTGACGACCTCGGCCCCCGTCAGGTTGTCCGAGGCCAGGCCATGGCGCCGCACCAGCCAGCCGACCCCGCCGCCGAGGGTGAACCCGGAGATGCCGGTCGAGGAGACCAGCCCGCCGGTCACGGCGAGACCGAAGGCCTGGGTCTCGTGGTCGAGGTCGCCCCACGTCATACCGGCCTGGGCGACCACGCGGCGCCGCACGGGATCGACGACCGCGCCCTTCATCGGCGACAGGTCGATGACCATGCCGCCGTCGCAGGTCGAGAACCCGGCGATGCTGTGCGCGCCGCCGCGCACGGCGACCAGCAGATCCTGGCTGCGTGCGAACTCGACGGCACGGATCACGTCCGCGGTTCCGGCGCAGCGCACGATCAGAGCCGGGTGCTTGTCATGGGCCGCGTTCCAGACCGCTCGGGCCTCGTCGTAGGAGGCGTCGCCCGGACGGACGACCGTGCCGCGCAGGCCTGCCTCCAGCTCGCCAATGGTGGCGTCCCCCAGGACGCCCTGTGCAGTGTCGATCGACATTGTCGGCTCCTCGGTATGAGTGCTCTCACTGACACTCAGGACCGTAGGGACCGTCTCTTAGCACTCACTCAGCAGCCGCTTTGACCGCTGCACACCCCGGGCACCGTGCGCCGCAGGACGGCCGGCCCCCGCCGGTCGCCGAGGCGGGCGAAGAGGTCACCGGCCCGGGCGGCCGCCGCGCCCGCGGCGTCGCGTTCCTGCGCCTGCCACAGCAGCTGTGCCAGCATCAGCGCGACCCACCCCGCGGCCGACGGCGACCCGGCGACGAACTCCAGACGCAGGGCACGGGTCAGCAGGGCGCGGGCTTCCTCCGCGTCGCCCGCGCTCCGCGCCACGAGTCCGAGGTGGAGCAGGCTGTTGGTGGTGCCCGGGGTGTCGTCGGTCTCCTCGAATCCCGCGAGCGCGCGGGCGACGCCGGCCCGTGCGCCGTCGGTGTCCCCGGCGGCCAGGCGGAGCAGGCCGAGGCAGCCGAGGGTGATGCCCTCCTCCCGGCGGTCCCCGAGCCGGCGCCGGATGGCCAGGGCCGCGTCCAGGTACTCCCTTGCCCCGTCGAGATCGCCCCGGGCACGGCAGACGTTGCCGAGCGTGTTGAGCGCCAGGGACTCCCCGTGCGGGTCGGCGAGCGCACGGAAGCAGTCGACGCTGTGTTCGGCCGCAGCCATGGCGCCGTCGCAGTCGCCCTCCAGGCGGAACGCCCACGCGAGACTCGCCAGGACGTATCCGCGCGCCCGGGACGCGCCGACCGTCCGGCCCGCCAGTACCGTCTCCTCGAAGAACAACGACACCTGCCCCGCCGCGTCCTCCTGGACCGCGTAACCCGGTGTCACGACCGGGAAGAACGGCTCGCCGTCCTTTCCGATCTCCTCCAGCAGCCGCAGACTCTCCCCGCAGGCCTCGCGGGCCGTCCTGCTCTCGCCACGGCAGACGGCCCAGACACCCTCGTGGTGCGCGGCTGCGGCGAGGACCGGGCGCGCGCCGACGTCACGGGCGAGCTGCCGGGCCCGGTCGAGACCGCTGCGCGCGCGGTCCCAGGCACCCCGCATCCACAGCAGAACCGCCTGCTGAAAGAGCGCGTACGCCAGCGCGGCCGGCTCCGGCCACCGCTGGTGGATCCCGACGATCTGCCCGCCGATGTCCTCCAGCGGGGATCCGTCGCCGAGGCGGATCGCCAGCACGGCCCGCCCCATCAGCGCCTTCGCACGCCGCGGGGTGGGCTCGGGTGCCGCGGCCAGGGTGTCGTCCAGCCAGCGGCGCCCCTCGGCGAGCAGTCCGCGTTCGGACCAGAACGACCGCAGGGCGACCGCGAGGCGCAGCGCGCTGTCCGGGTCGGAGCGCAGGAACGAGCGCAGGGCGGCCCGGAGATTGCCGTAGTCGGCCTCCAGTTCGAGCGACGTCGCCCCAGTCACTCCGGTGGGCGGCTCGCGGTCCCGCGCCTCGGCGAGTTCCAGGTAGAAGTGCCGATGCCGGTCCTCGATGGGAGCGACTTCCCCGGCGGCCCGCAACCGGTCCGCGGCGTACTGCCGGATCGTCTCCAGCAGCCGGTAGCGGGCCTCGTCCTCACGGGGCTCCACCCACACCAGTGACTTGTCGGCCAGCCGGCCGAGCAGGTCCAGCACCGACGAGTACCGGATGCCTTCCGCGCACACCTCCTCGGCCGCGGTCAGCGAGAAGCTGCCCGCGAAGGCCGCGAGCCGGCGGAACAGACGCCGTTCCTCGTCGTCGAGCAGCCGATGGCTCCACTCCAGGGTGGCCAGCAGCGTCTCCTGCCGGGTCAGGCCGTGACGGCTGCCCCGGCGGAGCAGGGAAAGAGCGTCGTCCAGGCGTTCCGCGATCTGGTGCGGAGCCAGCACGTGCACCCGGGCCGCCGCCAGCTCCAGCGCCAGGGGCATGCCGTCCAGCCGGAAGCAGATCTGTGCCACGTCGGCCGCGTTCGCCGGGGTCAGCCGGAAGCCGGGGGCCGCGTCGGAAGCCCGCTCCACGAACAACCGCACGGAGGCGAAGCGGCCCAGTTCCTCCAGGGACGGCAGCCGGTGGGGATCGGGCAGTCCCAGGGAGGGCACCCTGAAGGTCCGCTCCCCGTAACTGCGCAACGGCTCCCGGCTGGTGGCGAGCACGGCGACGCCCGGACATCGGGCCAAGAGGTCCGAGACCAGGGCGGCACAGGCGTCGACCAGGTGCTCGCAGTTGTCCAGCACCAGCAGCAGCTCCCGGCCGCCGAGTTGTGCGACCAGGGCTTCCCGGGCCCGGCCGGACGGCGGCAGCTGCAGCCCCAGGACCGCGGCGACCGCGTCGGGCACGAGATGCGGTTCCGTGAGCGCGGCCAGGTCCACGAACCACACCCCGTCCCGGAGCGCGCCGACCCGCCGCGCCGCCGCAGCGAGGGCGAGCCGGGTCTTGCCGCAGCCCCCGGCCCCGGTGAGGGTCAGCAGCCTGCTGCGCCCGAGCAGCCCGTCCACCTCGGCGCTCTCACGCTCCCGGCCGATGAGCGCCGTCGCCGGGGTCGGCAGATTGTGCCGTGGGACTTCCCGCCGCTGCTCGCGCGCCTCGACCGAGTCGGCCAGCAGGGCACGGTAGAGACGCCGTGTCTGTGGGTCGGGGTCGGCGCCGGTGTCCTGGCGGAGCGCGTCCCGCAGACGTTCGTAGGCGGCCAGCGCCTCCCCGCGTCGCCCGGCCTCGGCCAGGGCGCGCATCAGCGCCCGGTGGCCGGGTTCGTGAAAGGGATCCTCGGCGATCAGGGCGTGCAGCACGTCGATCGCCTCAGGTACGCGGTGATCGCGTTCGAGCGCCTCGGCCAATCCCAGTCTGAGCGTCGTACGCCGCGCCTCCAGGGCCGCTGCCGCCTCGTTGGTCCAGGGCTCGTACCGGTCCTCCGGCAGCAGCCCGGGCTCGGCCTGGGCGAGCGCGGCACGGTAGTCCGCCACGTCGCCGTCGTAGGAGATGCGCCGCACCGCCTCGTCGAGCTCGTCGAGATCGGTCCGCACCCCGCCGTCGGGGCCCAGGAGCACCAGGTCGTCGCGCAGCACGACGACGTCGCCGGGCGCCCCCGCGGAGGTCAGCGCGCGCCGTGCGGCGTGCAGCACCTGGTGCAGGTTGTTCGACGCGGCGGTCTGCTCGAGGTCCGGCCACAGCAGGTCGTAGAGCTGCTCCCGGTGCATCCGGTGGCCGGGTGTCAGGCACAGCAGTTTCAGCAGGCTGCGGGCCTTGCGCAGGCGCCACGCCCCGGTGGCGACCGGGCGGCCACCGACCGCCACGGCGAAACCGCCGAGGAGCCGGATGTGTACCTCATCGGCCATGGCTGTCCTCACGAGCAGGCTACCGCCTGAGAAGCCCCGCGGAATGCGGACGGGCGTGCCCTCGGGACGCCGTGCCGGCCGGTCCGGCAGCGTCGGCGCGGGCGCCGCGCGCCCGGGAAGGCTGAGCCTGTCAGGGGGCGAGAGAGCAGGCGCGGGAGATGAGCAGGGCCACGTCGTCGTGGTCGTCGGGGTGCCGGAGCTGCTCGAGGAGCCGGTCGCAGGTCTCCTCCAACTCGGATTCGAGCGAGCCGAGATGACTCAGGAGGGAGGCGAGGCGCTCGTCGATGGGGTCGTGGCGCGTTTCGACCAGCCCGTCGGTGTACAGGACCAGTTGGGCACCGGGGGCAAAGGGGATGGTGGTGTTCTTGAAGGGGACACCGCCGACTCCGAGCGGTGTGCCGGTGGGCAGGTCGAGCAGACACGGGCGCTCGCCGCTGCGGGCCAGGACGGGGGGAAGGTGACCGGCGTTGGCGATGCGGCACTCGGCGCGATGGGGGTCGTAGATCGCGTAGACGCAGGTGGCGATGTACTGCTCCAGCTTCGACGTGGTCCGGTCGAGGTGCTGCAGGACCTGGGCCGGATCCAGATCGAGGTCGGCGAAGGCGGCGGTGGCGGTGCGCAGCCGCCCCATGGCCGCGGCGGCGTCGATGCCGCTGCCCATGACGTCGCCCACCACGAGTGCCGTCCTGTCGCCGTCGAGCGGAATGACGTCGTACCAGTCGCCGCCGATCTCGTAGGCGGCCTGTGCGGGCAGGTAGCGGGAGGCGACCTGGAGTCCGGGAAGGCGCGGTGCGTGGTCGGGCAGCAGGCTGCGCTGCAGGGTCTCGGCGGCGTTGCGCACGCTCTGGTGCGTGCGGGCGTTGTCGATGCACACGGCGGCGCGGGAGGCCAGCTCGGTGGCGATGGCGAGGTCGTCCTCGTCGAAGGGGCGGGGGTCGCGGGCGCGGACCAGACCCATGAAGCCCAGCACGTTGCCGCGGGCGGTGAGCGGGACGGCCATGTAGGAGTGAACTCCGGCGCGGGCCAGCAGCGTGGCCGCGTGGTCGTTCCGCGCGATGCGGGTCAGGTCGTTTCCGTCGGCGTGGGACACGAGGATGGGCCGGCCGGTGCGCACGCACTGGGTGGCCAGCCGGCCGACGTCGTAGGCGCCGACCCAGCCGGGCGGGTCGGCGGCCTGGACGGCCTCGGTGGGGTAGGCGGCCTTGACCGCCAGGGCGCGGAAGAGCACGGGGCCGTTGCGGGTGGCGGGCCGGTGCTCGTCCACGAAGGAGTCCAGCGCGTCGACGGCGACCACGTCGGCGAAGTCCGGAACGGTGACGTCGGCGAGCTCGTGGGCCGTCCGTTCCACCTCCAGGGTGGTGCCGATGCGGGCGGAGCCGTCGGCGATCAGGGCCAGGCGCCGGCGTGTCTCGCTGGCCTCCAGGGCCGACCGGTAGCGCTCGGTGACGTCCACCACGAAGTCGGCCACGCCCAGGACACGGCCCTGGGTGTCCTCCAGCCGGTACAGGGAGATCGACCACGCGTGCTTGTGTCCCGGGTCCGAGGGGGGCGTGGCGACGACCGTGGCCTGGTCGACGAGGGGATCCCCGGTTTCCAGGACCCGCCGCATCGCGGCCTCGGCCACCTCGAACCTGCGGTCCTTCATGATCTCGCGGTAGTGGCGGCCGAGGTGGTCCTTCGCGGGTATGCCGTGCATGCGCTCCAGGGCGGGGTTCACGGCCAGGTAGCGCAGGTCGGTGTCGAGGATGGCCACGCCGATGGGGGACTGGGAGATCAGCCGCGTGGAGAGGGCGACGTCCCGTTCGACCTCGTGCAGCGTGGTTGAGTCGGTGCCGAGCCCGAGGGCATAGAACTCGCCGCTTTCGCTCATCAACCGCATGTTGCGCAGTTCCACCAGCCGCGTGCTGCCGTCCTTGCAGCGGATGGGAAAGGTGCCGCCCCAGCTCTGCCCGGTCTCCATGACCTGGCCGAACGTCTTGATCACCCAGTCCCAGTTCTCCTCGTGGACGAGCAGGGTGGCCGCGTACTGCCCGAGCGCCTCCTGCGCCGAGTAGCCGTAGAGCTCCTCCGCCTCCGGGCTCCACAGGGCGACCCGTCCCTCGGCGTCCAGCAGCACCGCAGCGACACCGAGGAGGTCGAACAACCCGCTCGGCTGGGACGGCCTGGCCAGCGGCTGACGGGCGTCCGCCCAGCCCAGGCTCGCGGGTGACCGTTCGGTCTCGCTCATCGAGGAAACCCCTTCCGCGGCCGGGCGCCCCCGGGGCCTTCGCCCGCCTGGTCGGGGCGAGGCCTGCTCGGGCTCGCGGGCGCTCCGGCTTCCATGGTCTCTCGGGCCGGGCGAACAACGCACCCCGTCCGGGAACAGCAGCCCGGGGTCGCTGCCGGATCAGGCCGGCTGCTGCCGCCTGGCGGCGAACACCGCGTACACGACGACGCCCGCGAACAGGAACAGCACGCCCTGGTAGACCGCCGCGTACCCGGCGCCCGCGACCAGCCACATCGAGAACGCGGCCGCGACTGCCGCGACCACGCCGTCCCGTACCAGCCGCGCCCGGTCGACCAGCTCGCGCCGCCCCGAGACGAGGTGGAAGATCTGCGCCGCGGTGGCCAGCAGGTAGGGCACCGTGGCGGTGAACGTGGTGACCAGGACCAGGATCTCGAAGACCTTGGCCGAGCCCGACATGTAGTTGTAGACGGTGAGCAGCGAGGCGAGCACGACGGTGACGCCGACCCCGACGGTCGGCACGCCGCGCCGACGGCGCGCGAAGGCGGCGGGGAACAGGCCGTCCTGCGCCGCGGCATACGGGGTCTGGGCACTCAGCAGCGTCCAGCCGTTGAGGCAGCCCGTCATCGACACCAGCGCGGCGAGGGCGACGGCCCAGCCGCCCCAGCTGCCGCCGAACATGGCGTTCACGGCGTCCGAGAAGGGCGCGCTGGACTTGACCAGGCGGTCGTGCGCGACCGTACCGAAGACGGACAGCGTGCCCAGCAGGTAGACGAACGCCGCACCCGCGGTACCGATGACGGTGGCGCGTCCCACATTGCGCCGGGCGTTCCTGACCTCGCCGGCGCTGACCGCGGCGGACTCCACACCGAGGTAGGAGAAGAGCAGCAGTGCGGCGCAGGCGGACACCGCGCTGATCGCGCTGCCGCCGTGGGCGTCGAACGGGCCGAGATTGTCCGAGCGGAAGAAGAACAGCCCGCCCACCGCTACGAGCAGCAGCGGCACGAACTTCAGCACGGTGGAGACGAGCTGGACGGCGCCGACGTAACGGGTGCCGGCGAAGTTGGCGAGCGCGGGCAGCCACTGCAGGCCGAGCGCGGCCAGGCAGGCGGTCCAGCGGTGGCCGTTCACCGGGACGAGTACGTCGAGGTAGCCGACGGCGGCGACGGCGAGTGCCGCGTTCGACACCCAGGTGGTGATCCAGTACGCCCAGGCGGCGAGGAATCCGGCGAAGTCGCCGAAGGCCTCGCGGGCGTAGACGTAGGGGCCGCCGGTGCGCGGGTGACGCTCGGCGAGGCGGCCGAAGACGAGGGCAAGGGCGATGGCGCCCACGGTCAGGACGCCGAAGGCGACCAGGCTGACCGTGCCGTACGGGGCGACGGAGGCCGGAAGCACGAAGATGCCGCCGCCGATGATGTTGCCCATGACCAGGGCGGTGGCGACGGGCAGCCCGAAGCGGCGGGCGTGCTTGCCGGTGTCGCCGGTGGGATCATGACGGGTGGTCGGTGCCGCGGGGGTCTCCCGCGGGGCCGGAGCCGGTTGCGTGACGGTTCCGGGGACGTGCATGGTGGTGGAGCGCCTCTCTTCGAACTGGTGTCCGGGATTGCCGGGACGGGCTCCATGGTCGGGTATGATCCGGCGGCATTCCAAATCGCACGTTTTTGTCCTGTATGACACGGTCGCGTGCCGAAAAAGATGAGCCGTCCTGGGTCATGCACCGTGAATCGTCCCGCGGTGCCAGGTCCACACCGTCGCCGTCCGTGGGACATCGGCGTCAGACGGTCATGCTCCAGGCCGCCCTTCGTTCCACGGCCTCGAAGCCCAGGGCGTCGTTGATCCGGATCATGTGACGGTTGTCGTCGGCGTTCAGGGTGTCCACGCGGCGCAGCAGCCGTTCGTGGCGCAGGGCGTGGGCGAGGTTGTGCCGTTTCACCAGCAGGCCGAGGTGGCGCCCGCGGTGTGCGGGATGGACCACGGTGGTGCCCTGGAGCGCGTGCGTGGGACAGGAGTGGGTCATGGTCATGCTGGTCCAGGCCACGAGCTGCCCGGTCCGGCAGGCGACGAGGCCGGTCTGCCAGGCATGCCGCTGGCGCCCCGCGCGCATGGTTTCCATCGCGCGGATGCGGGCCACCGCGAGGTGCGCCGGCACCGGCGACGACGGGTTCAGGAAGCTCTCCAGCGCGGCGAGACCTTCGAGGTGAGGCTCGGGCAGGGCGCTGCCGAGATGGACCGCGCGGTATCCGTGCGGCAGGTCCTGCGGGAACCGGAGGGTGGCTGCGTCGAGGGGGAGGCGCGAGCGGACGAGGGCCGCGGCGCCGGGCGCCGGGCGCAGGCCCATCGCGGTCGCGAAGGCGGCCTGCCGGGCTCCGGTCACGGGTGTGTCCGGGACACGCCCCGTCATCCGGGTGCGGTTGTTGGCCCGGGTCCGCTCCACCGCGCGGGCGTACAGGACGCCGCCCACGCCCCGCCCGCGCCAGGCGGGGTGGACCACGAGGGTGTCGATCTGGCAGGCGTCCGTGCCGTCGGTGAAGACGAGCCGGAGCAGGCCCACGGGGCGACCCTCGCACAGTGCGACGAAATCCTCCCCGGTGGTGCCGGGCCACGGGAACCGAAGCGCTCCGGCCAGGTCGAGGGCGCACGGCTCGGGCTCGTCCGGGGTGTCCGTCCGCATGGCGGCAAGCAGCAGGTCGTGGAGCGGGTCCAGCAGATCCTCGGCGTACGGGTCCACGGGTCTTGTCGTCGCCGTGGCCACCACCTGGCGAGTCGTGCTCACGTGTGGCTCGTGCACTGTGGCCCTCCCTCTGGTCGGGTGAGGAGGTTCGGGGAACCAAGCGGTGATGTCCGGGCCTCGGCGCGATGGTGTCCGGGCCCGGTTCAGTGGTGCCCAGGCCCTGGTCCGGTGTCCGGGCCCCGGCCTGGTGGGGTCTGTGCCTCGGTGGTGTCCCGGCCTTGATCCGGGTGGTGTCTACGCCTCGGTTCCGCCCACGCCCAGACGCCGGGCGAGGTGGGTGACGAGCGCCCTGCCGACCGTGGAGCGTTCGGGTTCGGGCAGGTCCTCGAATGCGGCGGAGACGGTCATCCACTCGTTGAAGACCGGGCCGTCGGCCCCCAGCAGCCAGTCCACGCACAGGTAGTCGGCGTCCACGCTGCGGGCGAGCCGCTCGCTCATCTCGGTGATCTCGGCCGGGACGGTCAATGCCGAACCGCTGCCGCCCTGACTCACGTTCGCCCGGTAGGCACCGGCCTCGGGGGTGCGCAGCAGGGCCGCCAGCTGCCGGCCCTGGTGGACGTAGACCCGTACGTCGCCGGTGTGGGGCAGGCAGGGCTGGACGAGGCAGCCGAGGTCGGCCGGGGCCAGCAGGTCCAGGGCGCTGGAGAGCTGTTCCAGGGTGTCGACCCTGTGCACCCCGAACCCCATGGCCATCTCGCGCGGTTTGATCACGTAGCCGTGCGGCGCGTCGGCGGCGAGCTCCCTGCGGACGGTTTCCAGGGCACGCCGTGTGTAGCGTCCGAAGGGGACGGCGACGCAGGGCAGCACGGGCACGTCCAGCCGGCCGGCGTGGTGGTACATGGCCAGCTTGTCCATGGCCAGCCCTTCCGCCCCGTGGACTCCGTCGGTCAGCAGCACCGCGTCGGAGGCGCGGATGGTGCGGGCGATCGCCTGGATCTGCTGGGCGATGCCCTGGTGCCAGGTCCACGAGGACAGCAGAAAGCCACGGCCCTTGCAGAGCAGATCCTCGTCGCCGTGCCAGAGCCTGGGGCCCGAGTTCCAACCGGGGACCACGTCGCAGGAGTGGACGACGCGGACGTCGAAGCCGTGCTCGACGTACAGGTCCACGCGCTCCGAGCCTTCCCGCTTGAGACGCGCGCCCAGGCCCGGGTCGTAGTTGTCCGGGTTGGTGATCCAGACGAGCTCCGCTCGTGCTCCCGGGGTGTGCGTTGTCATGTCGGAGGCTCCTTGAGGGGGTGAGGCGGTCGCGCGACGGCGGTGAGGCGGGCCGCGGCGCGTGATGGGCGGGTCAGGCCGCGGAGGACTGGGGCTCCGGTTCCGCGGTGGGGAGCCGGAGGGGAAGGTCGCGCAGGGTGCGCAGGGGGGAGAGATACAGCCACAGGCACGCGAGTGAGGTTCCGGCGGCTCCGATCCACACGGCGCCGCGCACTCCGATGAGTTCGGCGGCGGTGCCCCCGCACAGGCTGCCGATCGGTCGGGCACCCCAGGCGAAGAACCGGACGGTGGCGTTCACCCGGCTCAGCAGTTCGGGCGGCACGCTGCGCTGACGGAAGCTCACCTGGGCGACGTTGTACAGCACGACGCCCGCGGCGAAGGCGAAGTTGGCGACGGCGACCAGACACAGCCGCCAGCCCGGGCCGGTGAGTGCCGCGAGCAGGGTGAAGGGTGCGGCGACGAGAACGCTGAGCCTGACCACGGTGCCGTCGCCGAGCCGCCGGATCAGTGGTCCCGCCGCCGCCGAGGCCAGCACTCCGCCGGCCCCTCCAGCGGTGAGGAGGAGCCCGATGGTGCCGGCGGGCACCGCCAGGTTCTTGGCGAGCAGCACCAGCAGCATGGCGTAGGCGATGCTCCAGCACAGGGTCATCGTGGTGGAGCAGAGCACGATCGGCCGCAGCAGCCTGTCCTGCACCACGTAGCGCATTCCGGCCGCGATGTCGCGGTGCAGCCGGGCGCCCGGGCGGCGCGCGGGCCTGGGTTCGCGGTCGTGGATGCGCAGCAGCCATACGGCCGACCACAGATAGCCGAACGCCGTACCGATGACCGCGAGCGGCGCGGTGGCCAGCTGGATGACCAGCCCGCCGACGCCGGGGCCGGCCACCCCCGAGACCTGCTCGATGCTCGCCAGTTTCGCGTTGGCGGGTACCAGTTGCTCGCGTCCGACGACATGCGGGAGGTAGCTCTGATCGGCGATGTCGAAGAAGACGGTCAGCACTCCCACCGCCAATGCGGCGCCGCACAGGTAGCCGACCGACAGCACCCCGGCGGCCCAGGCGACGGGCAGGCCGGCGAGCACCAGACACCGGCCCAGGTCGCAGAAGACCATCACCGGACGTTTGCGCACGCGGTCGACCAGGGCACCGGCGGGCAGCCCGAGCAGCAGGAAGGCAGCCGTCTGTCCGGCCGCGACCAGGCTCACCTGGAACGGCGAGGCGTGCAGTTCGGTGACGGCCAGAATGGGCAGGGTCAACGTCATCAGCCGGAAGCCGAACTGGCTCGCGGTCTGGGCGAGAAGCAGCTTGCGCAGTCCGCCCGGCGGCGCGGACGGGTCGTTCGACAGCGGACTTGCGGCCATGGGCACACATCCTGTCTCGGAAGGGAGACGTTCCTGCGCGGTGTGCGCCCCTCGGCCCGGAGCGACCCGTCGAAGTTATCCGGTACACGTCACCCGGGCAACACATGGCCGGTCCTGGCGAGTTGAACCGGAACTGACGGACAGTCGAACAGTCGCACGGACGCCTCTTCCGGTGCGTTGACCGACCCCGCCGAGGGGGCCGCCCAGGCTGAAATGTCACCCCGGTGCAGAGCGCTTCCGGTGGCCGAGTAACACCGCTTTCCCTCCTCCCGGCTCGCCCCGCGGAAGCACCGGTATGCGCAGGAGTTCTGTGTGTTCGGTGAGGAAAATGTGCCCGTCGCCGACATCCCGGCGCATGCGACAAGGAGATCCAGTGGGGGTGTTATCCGGCCATGAGCCATCACCATTAGTGGCTTGATCAGCACAAACTTGCCTGGTCGCCGGGCTTGTGCGGTGGCGTTGAAGTGTCCTAGCTTCTGCGCTGAACCAACCCGCCACGGGACGGCGCTCCTATCGGCCGGGAGCACGCCCCGCGCCCGTTGTCACCACCTGCTTTCGCGCACTCCACGGCGGCGCGCTTCTTCACTGCACCTCTTCCGGAGAGTCTGCGCGTCGCCGAGAGCCGTCCGCGGTCCTCACCACACCGCGCTCCGCACTCCGTTCTCTGCACAGCGCTGTTCAGCTCCGGCCTTGCGATCTACGCGCGTTCTCACATCGACATTCGGGGGATATCGGTGACATCCGTTCAAGAGGCGTCCTATCAGGGGTTCCGGGGCAAGCGTCTGGCCCTGGTGGAGAGCATGCTCCACTCGGTCTTCTACGACGAGATCGCCGCCGCGCGCCGGCACGGGCTGCGGGTCCACCTGCTGATCAAGGACCGTGAGTGGTACGCCGCCGACGAGAAGGCCTGGCAGGGCCACCCGCTCACCCAGGTGGACGAGTTGACGTTCGCCGACACCCACAGCGCGGAGGCCGTACGCCGGGCGCTCACCGACGCGCACGGTCGGCCCCGGGTCGACGGCATCACCACGTTCTCCGACTACCACACCGAGGTCGCCGCCCAGGTGGCCGAGGAGCTGGGCCTGCCCGGCCCCGGCGCCACCGCGATCGCCACGGCCAACCACAAGCCCTCGCTGCGCGCGGCGCTCGGCGACTCCCGCTACAACATTCCCTACGCCCTGGTGACGCACCCGGGCGAACTCGCCGGAGCGGCCGCGCGGATCGGGTACCCGATGGTGCTCAAGCCGCCGCACGAGGCCATCAGCTACGGCGTCGTGCGCGTCGACGACCCGGCCGAACTCGCCGCCGCCTACGACCAGGTGGCCGCGATCAGACACAGCCTGCGCGGCCAGCCCCGCCCCGGCCACGTGCTGATGGAGCGCTATGTGGACGCGCCGGAGGTCAGTGTCGAGTCACTGACCGTCGAGGGTCGTACCCATGTGTACGGCATCACGGCCAAGTACTTGTGCCCGCCCCCCACGTTCCTGGAAGCGGCGCACAGCTTCCCCGCCGCACTGGGCCCCGGCGTCCGGGCCGAGGTGGAGCAGGCGGTCGCCGAGGTCCTGGAACTGATCGGCTACCGCCAGGGCCCCTGCCACACCGAGGTCAAGATCACCGCGCAGGGCCCGAAGATCGTCGAGGTCAACCCGCGGCTGCCCGCGGGCTGTCTGACGACCATGGTGCGCGACGTGTGCGGCAGCAATCCGCACCTGGACGCCAAGCTGCTGGCGGTCGGCGGACGCCCGGCGCTTCCCACCGGCCGGCGGCACGGCGGGGCGGCTGTGGTCATGCTCTACCCCCCGCCCGGCCCCGCCGTCCTGGACGCCGTCGACGGCGTCGCCGACGCGGAACGGCTGCCCGGCGTGACCGTCAGCCTCTTCGCACGCCCCGGCGAACACCTGTGGCACCGCATCGACAACTCCGGCCGCGTGGGCCTGGTGTACGCCACCGCCGACACCGCCCAGGCCGCCCTGGACACCGCCACGGGGGCCGCCGCCCTGGTCCGCATCAAGGTCGCGTCCGACGAGGCCGCCCTGCCACCGGACGCCGCCGGCCCCGCGTTCCCGGCAATCGACGACACCGACGGATCGAGGCAGCCCCGATGACCGACGCCGATCCGCGGACGGCGACCGTCCGGTCACCGGGCCACACCCGTCCCACCACTTCCGCGCGGCCCCGGCACGTGCGCGGTCCGCTCGCGCACACCACTGCCGTCCAAACCGCCGCCCCGCGCGCGACCCAGTCCGGCGCCACCGCTTCACGCGCGACGGGAACCTGCGCCACCGCTTCACGCGCGACGGGAACCTGCGCCACCGCTTCACGCGCGACGGGAACCTGCGCCACCGCTTCACGCGCGACGGGAACCTGCGCCACC